>JBAVVP010000408.1:0-1773 GCA_049697355.1 Terriglobales bacterium | reverse complement strand
GTGCAGGACTGACCCGATGACCCGATGGCCCGGGCCCTCCTTCGCTATACTGAACCCTCCGGAATGACGACCCAGACCATCACTCACTCCGCCGAGGAAACGATCGCTTTCGGCCGCAGGCTTGCCGCTGAACTGTCTCCTCCGCTTATCGTGCTGCTGCGCGGCGACCTGGGCGCAGGAAAGACCACCCTCGTCAAGGGCATCGCGGAAGGCTTCGATGCCGCGCTTGCCGAAGACGTGACCAGCCCTACGTTCACCCTCGTCCACGAGTACCGCGGACCCCGCGTTACCCTGTATCACATCGACCTTTACCGTATCGATACCCAGCGCGACCTGGAAACTCTTGGCCTTGACGACCTTCTCGCGCCCAACTGCATCTTATTGATAGAGTGGGGAGAGAAGTTCCCCCGCTTCGAACGCGATCATCACGTGAAAATTACCCTGGGGCAAGTCGGCGATGAGCAGGCGGGGGAAACGGAGCGCAGAATCCAAGTGACCACCCGTTGAATCCTGTGGGCTGCTGGCCATTGGCCGGGCCGCATCTCAGTTAGCTGAACATGTATCCGAAATCAACTTGAAACGCACCCAATTTGAACGGCCCACTGATTTGGGGAACGTTGCCCCGCAACTCACACGATAGAATATAGTTCTATCCCTTACCGGTATTGGAGCTTTGGTTTTGAGAATTCTACGAATTTGGCTGCTGACCTTGGCGGCGATTGCTATCGCCCTGCCTTTGGCGGCACAGGACGTCAACGCGCCGAAGCCGGAGACAGGACATATTACCGGCACCGTAACCGATGTGAACGACGACCCCGTTCCCGGAGCCACCGTCGTTCTCGAAGGCCCCGCCCCCGCAGACCCCCGCACGGTCGTGTCGAACGACAACGGATTTTTTGAGTTCAACGATCTCGCGCCGGGAATCGCCTATCACGTCACCGTCAGCGCCCCGGGATTTGGCAACTGGGCCTCGCCCGACGTCATCCTCAAGCCCGGCGAGACCCTGATCCTGACGGGCAGCAAACTTCAGATCGCACAGGCCCTGACCACCATATCTGTGGCTTATACCGCCGAGGAGGTCGCCACCGAGCAGGTCAAGGTCGAGGAGCAGCAGCGTGTTCTCGGCATCATCCCCAATTTCTACGTCGTCTATGACCACAATGCCGAACCGCTTACGGCGAAGCTGAAGTTCAGACTCGCCTTCAGAACCTCTATCGATCCGGTTACCATCTTCGGGGTAGGCGTGCTTTCCGCCATCAACCAGGCAGCGGACATTCCCAACTACGGCCAGGGTTGGGGGGCGTACGGTCAGCGCTATGGCGCTGCCGCCGCCGACGGTATAAGCGACATCATGATCGGCGGCGCCATCCTGCCATCCCTTTTGCACCAGGATCCGCGCTACTTCTACCAGGGCGAGGGTACAACGAAGTCTCGCACTCTCCACGCCCTCTCCAGCCCATTCGTCTGCAGGGGAGACAACGGACGGCCGCAGCCGAACTACTCGACCATTGGTGGCGATCTGGCTTCGGCGGCCCTCGCGAATGTCTACTACCCGGCATCGGACCGCGGTGTGCGGCAGACGTTCGACACTGTCCTCATCAACACCGCCGAGCGCATGTTCACCGCCTTGGCACAGGAATTCATCATGGGCAAGTTCACGTCCCGCGGCAAACCCAAGAACTAGTCGCGGGCCTTGCCGGCTGGCGAAAGACTGTGGTTTTGCAGCCCCGGAGGGACGACCGAGTTCTCACGCAAATACCGTAGGGGCTGGGC
>JBAVVP010000407.1:0-2145 GCA_049697355.1 Terriglobales bacterium | reverse complement strand
GCGTATGTGGTACCCGCCGGCATGTTATGCCTTGCATAGGCCGCCGCAGTCAAAAGGCGGCTCATGCCGGCGCCGTTGTTAAAGCTGTCGGGGCCCCAGAGCGGCGGAAACCGGTACCCGGCCCCGGCCTCGGCGCGCTGTCCAAGCCCGTCTGCGCCATGACAAGCCCCGCATGTCTGGGAATATACCTCAGCGCCATGCCCAAGATCGGCAGCGCGTTCCGGCTCTTTGATCTGCAATGTGCCGGCTCCCTTGAGCTTCGCGCCGTCTGGAATGCCTGTCGACAGCCATCGAATATAAGACGAGAACGCCTTCATCTCATGGCTGCCCAGCGGCAAGGCATGGCCGTTCATGCTACGCTCCATGCAACCGTTGATGCGATCCTCAAGCGTGTCGACCATTCCTTCCCGGGCGCGATATCGCGGGAATTGGCCCCAGACCCCCATTAACGGCATGGCATAGGGCTGGCTCCCGCCCTGTAAATGGCACTGCTGGCAGGCAAGATTATTGCCGGCAAACCGTCTCGCCGGATACGGCACCGTCGGACCGAGCTCATTCGCCGTGTCGATGAAAAGGGAGTAACCATATTTCACCAGCTTGCCAAACGGATCGTCCGCCACTGTCGCGATATCGGGCGGTGTCCACTGAGTAAGATCGATCTCCACGCTCTCCGGGGCAGGAAAGGCGTCGCTTGCCATCAAGGCCACGGTGCACACCGTCGCAATGAGTGAGGTTAGCCTTGCGTGTTTCATGGCGCACCCATATCGAACCGGTTTGGGGAATCCGGCTCCTTTCCACGCACCCACCTGCTGCCAGCCGATTTATCGAGATTCTGGCTCAGGGGATATAGTGCTCTGTCGCGTTGCACTCCAGGACCGCTCCTGGCCCTGGGCTAAAGGAAATTAGAAATTCGTTTGGCAGCAAGGGCCGTGCTCTGAGCGACAATTAAGGAACCCCTTGCTCGGCCGGTGTACCCCCGGCAGGAGACATCGCGGGCGATAACACATATAGGCTGCTTACGGCCTCAAGCACGCTTAATATGTCTCGAGATCAAGCGCGCCTAAAAAACTATCTACTTTAATCTCAGCTTGGGGTCGTTTGCGGAAGTGCGAGTTTTATCGCGATCCCATTCACGCCAAGCCGGCTTCGAGATCTGAAACCGGCCTTCCCCGCTAAGACCGAAACACTCCCGCCCTTGACCCATTGCAGAACTTCAGCGCCTAATTTTGCGTACCGTTCAGTGACCTGGCACAGAAATCAAGCAGGAAGCCAAGTGGGCGCCTAGCAGGGCGTGACTTCAACACGAATGCTTTCCCTAACGATGCCAGGGTCACAGCCAAGGCATGGCTGGCGCGGCGTTCCGCCGACAAGGCCGCTCTTTGCACAGCCACTTATTTGGCCGCCGTAAGTAAGCCAGGTGCAAAGCCAGTGCTGCTGTTTTCAGCTTTTGTAATGTGGTCCAGAAATGAGGCTTCGGCGACGCCGAATGCCAGGGCATACAGGGCCGGCAGAAAGGTCATGGTGAGGATGGTCGCGGCGATAAGCCCGCCCATGATGGCAAGCGACATCGGGCCCCAGAAGGGTGAGCCTGCGAGCGGGATGAGCGCGAGAACCGCGGCGGAAGCCGTCAGCACGATCGGCCTGAACCGGCGTACCGCGGAGCCGATAATGGCATCATAGGTGTTGATGCCGGCCTCAATATCCTGCTTGATCTGGTCGACGAGGATGACGCTGTTGCGCATGATGATCCCTGCGAGCGCAATCACACCAAGGATCGCCACGAAACCGAAGGGCTGCTGAAAGGCGAGAAGCGCGGCCGCTGCGCCGATAATACCGAGCGGCGCTGTTGCGACGACAAGCATGGTCTTCGGCAGGCTTTGCAACTGCACCATCAAGAGAAGCAGGATTGTAATGACGAGCACCGGAACCTTGGCGGCGATCGAGGCCTGACCCTTCGCGGACTCCTCCACCGCTCCCTGCATTTCAATGCGGTAACCGAGCGGGAGGCTGTTCCGCAGCGGCGCAAGCTGGTTATAGATGGCCTTCGTGACATCCGGAGATTGAACGCCATCAGGGATCAGCGCTTGCACCGTGATGGTGGGCAATCGGTCGCGGCGCCACTCGACGCCAGGCTCAAAGGTGAGC
>JBAVVP010000406.1:0-3686 GCA_049697355.1 Terriglobales bacterium | reverse complement strand
GAGCAGGAACGCGTTATGAGAAACAAGGCGGTTTCCCCAAAGAGTATTCGTCGCATTCAGGCCGCGCCACAGCCCAGTTTGCTATTCGGCGAAGAGGCGAAGCCCGGCTTCCGCACCAAGACTGCCGCCACGCGGCTGACTCCGGACGAACTGGCCGAGATCGAAGCTGCCGCCGAAAGCGCGGGGCAGGCTCTCTCCGAGTGGCTGCGCGGGACCGCTCTGTGCGCTGCGCGACAGCGGCCCGCCGATCCCAGCGAACTGGTATTGGCAGAACTCTGGGCGGTGCGTTATGCGCTGCTGAATCTCTTCCATGCAGCGGCTGAGGCAGCATCGGAAGGTAGACAACTTGGGCCTGATTCCGTCCTCAAAATCCGCGACCAAGCCGACGCGCGAAAGCTCCAGCAGGCTCGCAAACTTCTGGAAGAATTCTCTGCCCGCGAGGGCAAGGAAAAAGCTCGTATGCCATGAGTGTCATGCCTTTTCTCAGAAGCTTTTCGCCGTTGACGCCGTTGCTTTGGGGAGCCGCGATGTTCCTTTTGCTACTGGCTGTGCGGAGTGTGTTGCAGAGCTGGTCCCCATGTAAACGGTGGGATATGGAGACGATCGAATGGGGCCAACCTCGTCCAAGTTTGATCCAGAGATGGAGGATAAAGATGAGCAGAATTCGATTCAGACTGCCGGGATTTGTGAAACAGCCGAGGATGCCAGAGAATGCGCCGAAACCAACACCATCAGCGCTAGCGAACGCTCCCGCCGATCCGGTGAGGAAGCCCACACAACCGGTGCTCCCGTTCTTTGGTTCGACCATCGGAGTGCCCGATACCAAACGCAAAGAAGCGTTCGTCTGGGAGGAAACGAAGGGAATCGAATGAGAGACAAATTGCCAAGAACACCACTTCACGCTTGAGGAACGTTCGGTATGCTCACGATCTCGAAACCGCTGTTAGCCAGCCAGGCGCAGACCTACCATGCGCGGGAGTTTGCCGCGCAGGAACAGAACTACTGGAGTCGCGATCAGCAGGGCCACAGTGAGTGGCAGGGCAGACTCGCCGAGCAGTGGAAGCTTGCTGGCTCAGTTGAGGCTGAGCACTTTGCTCGGCTGAGTGAAGGCCAGCATCCCCGCACCGAAGAGCAGCTCGTACGGCATCAAGTTTCGAGAACCTACGAAGGAAAATTCGGCAAGGAAGTGACCAGCGTCGAACATCGGTCCGGGTGGGACGCGACCTTCTCGGCACCGAAATCAGTGTCGCTCACCGCGCTTGTAGGCGGCGATGATCGTGTGCGGGATGCCCATCGCGAGAGCGTCCATTTAGCGCTTCGGGAACTTGAGCGATACACGCAGGCGCGGATCGGCAACGTGCATGCCCCGGAGACGACCGGAAAATTTATCGCCGCCACTTTCGAGCACGATACCGCGCGGCCCGTCGATGGCTATGCCGCGCCCCAGCTTCATACCCATGCCGTGATCTTCAACATGACGGAGCGCGAGAGCGCCTCCGAAAACGGAAAACAGATGCGAGCCCTGCAGCCGCACGAAATGTTTGTGTCACAGCGCTACGTCACCGCGGTCTACCGATCTGAATTGGCTTTGCGTCTGGAAAAGCTGGGCTACGAACTGGAGAGCGGCAAGCATGGACAGCCGGAAATCCGAGGGTACACGAAGGAATATCTTGAAGCTTCCAGTCCGAGGCGTGAACAGATCAAAGACCATCTTCGAGAACAGGGAATCGACGGAGCAGCAGCGGCACAGATCGCGGCCCACCATACACGCGACTGTAAGGCACTGCTGTCCCCGGAAGAAGTTTTGCAGCGGCACCGCGAGCTTACCGCACAGTATGGCCACCAGGCGGACCGTGTAGTCGCTCTAGCGCGCGAACATGGTCCATACCATCTGCGGGAACCGGAGATGCAGGCGCAGCGGGCCGTGACCTGGGCGCGCGATCATGTCTTCGAGAGATCGGCTGTAGTGGATCGCCGCGCGATTCTTGAAACTGCGTTGGCGCGCGGCATGGGAGAAACCACCTCTGCCAGAATCCGGCAGGAGTTCGAGCGTCGGATCGAGGCCGGGGAATTCCGAGAAGTCTCGCACGTTGGAATTGGTCAACAGTACACAACCACAGCGATGATACACATGGAGCGTGAGATTATTGGCCGGGTGCAGGAAGGCAATCGGCGCGACTACAGCGATCCCATGCTTGTCTCACCGCAGGTGCGCATCTCCACGGAAGACCGCCACCGGGAGTTGAATGCTTCGCAGCGCCAGGCGGTAGACGAAATCTTTCTTTCTCGGGAGAAGGTTGTCGGCTTAGATGGCATCGCAGGCGCGGGCAAGACGACGACTCTATCCGTTATCCGCGAGGGCGCGGAGGCAGACGGCTACAGGGTAGAAGGTTTCGCGCCAACGTCCCGCGCGGCGCAGAAGCTCGGCGAAGCAGGCATGGAAACATCCACGCTACAGAAGCACCTGGCACGTGGACAGCAGCCAGATACCGGCGAGAAGCGGCTCTACGTGCTCGACGAATCCTCGCTGGCATCGACCAGGCAGGTACATGAGTTTGTGAACCGGCTCCATACGAATGACCGTGTGTTGCTCGTCGGCGACCGGAGGCAACATGAGGCCGTCGAGGCCGGGCGACCCTTCGCGCAGCTCCAGGACGCCGGCATGAAGACGGTAAAGCTCGAAGAGATCGAGCGCCAGAAAGACCCAGAACTGAAACAGGTGGTCGAGCAGCTTGCACGGGGCGAGGTGCGCGGGGCGATACAGAATCTTGACCGGCAGGGCCGAGTCCATGAGATTCCGGGCCACGACGAGCACATCGCGGCCATTGCAAAGGAGTACGCAAAATCGCGGGAGAACACGCTGGTGGTTTCTCCTGACAATCGCTCCCGCGCGGAGATCAACGATCGCATTCGTGCGGAACTGCGACGAGGTGGCGTCGTGAGCGGTGAAGAACACCCCATCACGACCCTAGTCCCGCGTCAAGACCTCACCGGCGCCGACCGCACATGGGCAGCGCGCTATGACATCGGAGATGTGCTGCGTTACTCGCGCGCATCGAAGGAGACCGGCATCGGGAAAGGCGAGTACGCACGGGTGAAGAGCATCGATGCTCCGAAGAACCGGCTGACGGTCGAGCTGCAGAACGGCACAGAGCGCACTTACGATCCACGCCGACAGCAGGGCGTCTCGGTCTTCCGGGAGGAGATGCCGAGCTTTTCCGTGGGCGACCGCATCCAGTTCACCGCGCCGGCCAACGAACTGAAAGTTGCGAACCGCGAGTTGGGGACCATCAAGAGCATCGACGAAGACGGGCGGCTGCACCTGAAAATGGACGGTGGGCGCGCGGTCGAACTCGATCCGCGCAAGCATCCGCATCTCGACCATGGCTATGCCATGACCAGCCACTCCAGCCAGGGGCAAACTGCCGACCGTGTCCTCATTCACGTGGACACCGAGTTGGACGCTAAGGATCTGCTCAACAGCCGCATGGCCTATGTCTCCGTCTCGCGCGGAGCACACGATGCACAGCTTTTTACCAACGACCGCGAGAAGTTGCCTGCGGCGCTCGGTCACGATGTATCGCAGCAGAGCGCGCATGTGCCCGAGATCAAACCCAAACAGACGATTGTGCCGCAGCAGGAAGTCTCCCAGGGTCAACAACAGCAGGAGGAGCTCGGCATAGGTC
>JBAVVP010000405.1:0-9081 GCA_049697355.1 Terriglobales bacterium | reverse complement strand
CCCCTCACTCTCCGGCGGAGTGATCGTGCACGATCTTCCATCCCTCGGGAAACTTGCGGAAGACTAGCGTAAACAAGCCGTGCGGCGTCTTTCCATCCGACATGGTCAGATGAAACTCGCCGCGCACAAACGCCGAGTCCGGCCCCAGCATCTCGATCCGCAGGTTCGCGAATTCGAGCTTCCCCATTTCGTGGCCGGCGCCCTGATAGCTCTTCTTATAGCGATCCAGCGCCGCCTGCCAGCCCTTCGATTCATGCGCTCCCGAAAAAAACGTCAACTCCGGGGAATTCCAATATCCTGCCATGAAGCCTTCCAGATCCTGGCGGTTCCATGCCGCCTGTTGCTCCTCAATCACTTTTCGAATCGTGGCGGGCCCGGCCTTCCCACCGTCTTGTCCAATACCAACCACGGCCAGCGCGGCAATCACCCCGACAAGCAAAACCAGGTCCCGCATAAGCCCTCCGTGAGCCTTGGTTTCGGATCATACCGTTTACGATTTCTTGAGCGGAGAGAAAAAAGGAAGGAAGGGCGGAATCGACTTGCGATCGGCCAGCCCCTAAAGGGGCATCCCACCTCGGAGGCCTACGGCATCGCTGAAGCGACGCCTACGAAGCAGAACAAGCCGAGAACTGAGAGCTGACGGCTGAGAGCTGAATTCCCCTACGCCTGACTCTTCTTCGTCGCCGCAGCCGCCTTCGCCTTCACCGTCTCCCATGGCCGCTTCGGACGGTCAACCTCGGACTGGTCGCGGTCTTTGATGCGATCGTACTGGTACGACTCGCTCACGGTCCCCAACGATTCGTTGTAGAGGCTGGGCAGGGCTAGCGCTTCTTTCAGTTCTTCGGCGAACTGGTGAAGGGCCGTCAGGTGGTCGGCCGTAGCCGGCACTTCGGTTTTTGTCGTCTTCAGAAATTGCTGGTAGCCGCGATTGACCAGCTTCGAAATTTCACTGCCGATCATGTATCCCGGATACGCGAAGATTTTCGCGCTGCCGTCGTCGGTCTTCTGGATCGCCGCCGAGCACTTGTACTTCTTCAGGAACACGCGAGTTTGCGCGCCCGGAGCTTCAATCAGGTCAAAGCCATGATCGCGCAGCCACGCGACTGCGTCTTCGTAGGTCCGTTGTTCGACTTTCGCTGCCATTTTATGAACTCTATTCCCGTTCTATCGCTGTCTTCGGTTAGATGCGGCTTTTGCCGAGTCGATGGAACCAAATCTGCCCGCCGCGAATCTAATGAACTCGGAATTGAACATCGTCAGTATAGATATACCTTTTTAGGATTGCGGGCACATTACTCTAGTCATGAGCACTCACATTCGGCACCCAAATTCGATGACACCTGCAGCCTACGGCCCCGCGCCATCACCGTCGCCTTCCCGGGCGAAAACCGCGTCTGGCCTGCCCGGAGAGGCGGTGCTCGCCCAAATCGGCAACACGCCGCTGTTGCCGCTCGACGCGCTCACGCGCGATCTTCCGAACGTAAAACTTTTGGGCAAGGCCGAATGGCACAACCCCGGCGGTTCGATCAAAGATCGCACGGCCGCCAGCATTGTGGCCGCCGCTCGCCGTGCCGGCAAACTTGGTTCCGGCAAGATTCTGCTCGATTCCACCAGCGGCAACACCGGCATCGCCTACGCCATGCTGGGCGCCGCTCTCGGATTCCCCGTCACCCTCTGCGTGCCGGAGAATGTTTCTCCCGAGCGAAAACGCATTCTACAGGCATACGGCGCAAATATCATCTACACCGACCCCGCCGAAGGCTCCGACGGCGCCCTCAAGATCGCGCGCCAATATGCCGAGCGCCATCCCGATCTGTATTTTTACGCCGATCAGTATTCGAACGAAGCCAACTGGCGCGCCCACTATGAAACCACCGCCAACGAAATCTGGCAACAAACCGAAGGACGTATTACGCATTTCGTCGCCATGCTCGGCACCACCGGAACCTTCGTCGGAGCCACACGCCGTTTGAAGGAGTTGAATCCAAAGATTCGCTGCATCTCGCTGCAACCCGACTCCGCCTTCCACGGCATCGAAGGCGCGAAATATCTGCCTTCGGCGATCGTGCCGCGCATTTACGATGCATCGCTCGCCGATCAGAACCTGGAGATCGTGACCGAAGATGCGCACGCCATGGCCCGCCGCCTGGCGCGCGAACAAGGTCTGCTGGTTGGAGTCTCCTCCGCAGCGGCCGTGGTCGGCTGCTTGCGGATTGCCGGCCGCCTGAAGATCGATCAGCCCGCGACCATCGTTACCATTCTCTGCGACTCGGGCGAAAAATATTTGAGCGAGAGATTCTGGAGTGAGGGCTAAGGGCAAGATCCACCACGGAGACACAGAGGCACGGAGAAAACCCTTTTCTTGATTTTCTCTGTGACTCTGTGTCTCTGTGGTGAAATGGTTCTTGCGATGCTCAAGCTCTCTCATTCTGCCTACAGCTCCCTTCGTCAACACGGAGAGGAAGCCTATCCCCACGAGTGCTGCGGCGTGCTGCTCGGGCAGCTTGACAATGACAGCTCAAAAACCGTCTCGCGCATCGCACGTTGCGGCAACACGCGCGCCGACTCGCCCCACAACCGCTACCACATCGATCCCAAAGAACTGATCCGCATTCAGCGCGAGGGCCGCGAGCGCGGCGAGGACATCGTCGGCTTCTATCACTCTCATCCCGACCACCCCGCGCAATGGTCAACAACCGACCTCGCCGAAGCACACTGGTTCGGCTGTTCCTACGTGATCACAAGCGTGGAGAAGGGCGCGGCGACGATTACGAATTCGTTCGAATTGACGGGTAATGACGAGGCCGACAAGAGATTCGTGGACGAGGAGACCGCAGTGGTTTGACAGTTGTAGACGACTAGTCGCGCTGGAAGTAGGCTCGCACTCCGCTTCTCGTCATGTAGAACAGCAGCAGCCCCGCGATCGTCACTCCGACTGCTCCTTTCAGCCATTCTCCCCTCACTCCGTTAATGAGATCGCCCGCCGCGTTGATGGCAACGATCGCCGTCCCCAGAAACCACCCCCAGTAGCGGCGGCGGAACCAGCCGACGGCGGTGGTAAACATCAAGGCCAAAAGCACGACAAAGCCAAGCCCGGCTCTCTTGCCCAACGTCGCGAGCTGAACATGACCCGTCTCGTTCAACGCCCACAACCGATCGAGCACGGTCCCAGGTTTCAGCAGCGTAATGGCGGCATAGGCGGCCATGGTTGCGCCGAACAGGAAAAATACGCCAATCGGAATAAAGCCCCGCGGGCGCTGATCTTCGTCACTGCCCATCTCGTTTGTCCCTGATCCCTGTCGACGGGCGGGGACGCCCGTCGCACCGTTTCCAGCTTGCATCTTTCGCGAGTACGATAGCATCTTCTCTGTATGCCACAGATCCAGATTCCGTCTCCACTTCGCCAGTACTCGGGGAAACAAGTCTCGGTTGATGTCCCGGCACAGACCGTGGGCGAGGCTTTGGCTGTCCTCGTCGTGCAGCATCCTGACCTGAAGCGCCACCTCTTTACTGAGGAAGGCAAGCTGCGCACGTTCGTGAACGTATACGTCAACGACGAAGACATGCGTTACCTGCAAAAGGAAGCGACTGCGGTTAAAGACGGCGATACCATTTCCATCGTGCCGTCAATTGCCGGCGGCTGCGTTATCATTTGAGTATGACCTGCGAACCGACACATGGCCGAATGCCCCACCCCGCGCGCCGCTGCTGTCTGTAGTTCGCCGTCAAACCGACTAAAATCTCAGAAGGACTTTATGGCGACCGTAACCGATGCCCACCCCGAGGTTGTTTTAAGCAACGACGAGATCCTGCGCTATTCGCGCCATCTGATCATGCCCGAGGTGGCCATGGACGGCCAGCGGAAGCTGAAGGCGGCGAAAGTGCTCTGCATCGGAGCGGGCGGACTCGGGTCGCCGCTGGCACTCTACCTGACGGCTGCCGGGGTCGGCACGCTCGGCCTTGTGGACTACGACGTCGTGGATTACACCAACCTGCAGCGCCAGATCATCCACAGCACCAATGACGTAGGCCGCAAGAAACTCGACTCCGCGGCCGAGAAACTGAAAGCGCTCAATCCCTTCCTGAACCTGCGCACGTTCGATATGAAACTGACCAGCGCCAATGCGCTGGACTTGTTTCGCGAATTCGACATCGTTGCCGACGGCACCGACAATTTTCCCACCCGCTACCTGGTCAACGATGCTTGCGTGCTCACGGGCAAGCCCAATGTTTACGGGTCGATTTTTCGCTTTGAGGGCCAGGCCAGCGTGTTCGCGACCGAAGAAGGCCCCTGCTATCGCTGTCTCTACCCCGAGCCGCCACCGCCGGGGCTGGTGCCCTCATGCGCCGAGGGCGGGGTGCTGGGCATTCTGCCGGGTCTGGTCGGCGTGATTCAGGCGACCGAGACCATCAAGTTGATCCTGGGGCAAGGCGATTCGCTCGCGGGACGATTACTGCTGATCGACGCGCTCGGCCTGAAGTTCCGCGAACTGAAACTGCGGAAGAATCCCGATTGCCCCATCTGCGGCACGCACCGGACGATCACCCAGCTCATCGACTACGATCAGTTCTGCGGCATCCGAGGGCAGGAAGAACCCGCGGGAAATGATATCCCAACCATGTCGGTGGAGGATTTGAAGAAAAAGCTGGACGCCAAGGCCGACGTGTTCATTCTCGACGTGCGCGAGCCGCATGAGTACCAGATCTGTAACCTGAGGGGATATCTCATCCCGGTCGGTGACATACCGAAGCGCGCAAGTGAACTCGACAGCAGCCGCGAGATCGTGGCCCATTGTAAGTTGGGTGGGCGCAGCGCGAAAGCAGTAAATTTCCTGCGTCGCGCGGGATTTACAAAGGTCTATAACCTGACCGGCGGCATCAACGCGTGGGCCGACCGGATCGATCCTAAGATGCCTAAGTACTAATAACGGGAAAGCCACCATCCCGAGCAAAACGAGGGGACTGCATTGTTTGCCGAACTGCAGATCCTCGCTTGCTCGGGGTTGGCTTGGCCCTTTCCTCGAAGTTAGTAAGTCACCGGCTTGAAGCTTCGCCCATTTCGGCTTTCTCGGTCGCGCCGATGGCCAGAGCGTACTTCTTGCCCGCGAAGCGTATCTCCGAAACCCTTGCCTTACCGTCCGAGTGGTCTACAACCGTGGAATCGTAGGCAGAGGCTTTGTCGAGCGCGACGACTTTCGCCGAAGCTTTTGCCACTTCCTTCTTGCCCTGCATGAAGCTGACCTCGACGTTTGCTCCCGTGCCGTCCCAGCGCACTTGGTATTGTCCGGGGGCGAGTTGCTGGCCGTTGACTTCGAATGCCTCGTGCACCTGCAGCGAACCCTTGTTGCTTGCGAACGCACTCGATGCGAGCAGCACGGCCAGCCCGAGCACAACAGTTTTTGCCAGATGGTTCAGTTTCATTTGCTCCTTCGCTTTCTGCCCGGTTTCCGGCCGGGACATTAGGGGCGGCTGGTGGTGGTTCGAGCGAGTTCAAGAAAGCCCGGCTGAGGGCTTGCCTTTCCCCTGCAAAGTCCTACAATTCGCAGGTCAGGGTGACGCAAAGAGACGCGGGTCTCAAACTCGTGCTTTTGCCGGACCCGGCGCATCCAGGGCCGCCAAACCATGCCTGCGCCAGTCCCGTCACCCTGCAAATTCTTTAAATGGATCGACGTTGATTTCGTCAACCCCACGTTGGCTCGCTACAGGATACGAATCCCGGTTCGAATAGGTTCCCGATTTCTTTTTTCTCTGCGAGCCAGGAGTTTTGCGACCATGCACGTTGGACGTGCTGGCGCTGCCTGCGTTAGCGGCCTATTAGAGCGTGCTCCGGGAGTAACAAGGTGAGAGTGTTTTGTCTGGGGCTAGAGTTAGGTTGAGGAACCGCAGATTCCTCGCTGTGCTCGGAATGACAGATCGAATTAGTGAGCCTAACTAATCTTCAGCACAATCTTGCCGTAATTCTTACCTTCCTTCATTAGCGTGTAGGCTTCACGTGCTTGTTCGAGCGGGAACACCTTCCCAATCACGGGATTGAGCTTGCCGGCGGCCAGCCATTCGGAAAGCTGCTTCCAAGCGGACTCCATGAGCGGGCGGTTGGCGCTCAGATAGGACAGCCAGAGCCCGTGGACGCTGGCTCCTTTCGCGTAGAGAAGGCGGGTGTCAAGTTGCGGAATTTCGCCGGTGGCGGAGCCGTACACGATGACGCGTCCGAAGTCGCGCACGCAGCGGACGCTTTTCCCGACGTGTTCGCCGCCAAGCATTTCGAAAACCGCGTCAACCCCTTCGCCACTCGTCAGATCTTTGATCGCCTGGACATAATCGCGCTGCTTATAGTTGATGCCGTGTTGCAGGCCGAGCTCGCGTACTCGGGCCAGCTTCTCCTCGGAAGAAGAAGTTCCATACATTTCGATGCCAAGGATCTTTCCGATTTGCACGGCGGCGGTGCCGACTCCGCCGGCGACAGCGTGAATCAGGACGCGGGCGCCGGACGCTTTCTCCAGCAAACCCGCCTTCCAGTAGGCGAAGTAGGCGGTGAAGAAGTTTACCGGGAAAGCAGCCGCCTGCTCGGCGGTCCAATCTTCCGGGACGGGCCAGGCGAGGTTGCGATTCACCACGGTTTTTTCGGCAAAGGCAGCCCACTGCGTGTAGCCCATAACGCGGCGTCCGCTCGAATCTTCCCGGCCTGCAAATTCGCGGCCGGCGGTGAGCGGCGGCTTGGGCGTGCCAGCGTATCCGCCGCGCGCCGTGAGCAGATCGGCAAAATTCAACCCGCCCGCTTCCACTCTTACTAGAAGCTGTTCGGAAGCAGGGTGCGCGTCGGGAACCTGCTGCAATTCGAGGACTTCAGGGCCGCCGAAACGAGTAATGACGAGTGCTTTCATGCGGAAAGTTTAACAGGGTCGCGGAGTTCGCCTTCCGCATCTATAATGATCGTCGAGTTTCCGATCCCCGTGGCCTGGAGAATTCTTTGGCGGCGGGGGCGAGGGTTGCGCCGGTTTGAGGGCGATCCGAGGGTTCGGATGGAAACGTCCGCGCCTCCCGTGTTTGGAAAGGAAACGCTCGCTCGGGCTGTGCCCGCCTGCTTCCTTCCAAGCATTTAGCACTTAGCATTTAGCGCTTAGCCAAACCGGCTCGGTGCGGTGTGAAGGCTAAATGCTAATTGCTAAGTGCTAAATGCTGCTGACCGACAATTTCGGCCGCCCGATCCACGATCTGCGGATCTCGATCACTGACCGCTGCAACTACCGGTGTGTGTACTGCCGGACGGGCACCAACGGCGCCGCGTATGCCGAGCTTCCGTTCGAAGATTATCTGCGCATGGCGAGGATACTGGTCGGTCTCGGGATCACGAAGATCCGGCTGACTGGCGGCGAGCCGCTGCTGCGCAAGGGCGTTGTAGAGTTCGTACGCGACCTCGCCAAGCTGCGCACTCTGGACGGGAAAAAGCCTGAGATCGCGGTAACGACCAACGGCCACCTGCTGGCCGAGATCGCGCAACCGCTGAAAGAGGCCGGACTCGACCGCGTGACCGTCAGCATGGATGCGGTGGACCCGGAACGATTTGCGCGCATCACGCGCGTACCGAATGGATACGAGAGTGTGCTGGCGGGAGTGCGCGCCTCGCGGCAGGCGGGCCTCGATCCGGTGAAAATCAATTGCGTGCTGCTGCGCGGCTTCAACGAAGATCAGATCATTCCGTTTGGGATGTTCGCGCGGGAAGAGCGGGTGGTGGTGCGCTTTATCGAATTCATGCCGCTCGAAGAGGACCGCGTCTGGACGCCGGAAATCGTGGTGCGCCTCGATGAGATCCTCTCCCGCATGGCAGAGTATCTGCCGCTGGAGGAAATGGCACACGAGCCCAGCGAAACCGCGCGGCGCTACCATTTCCGCGATGGCCTGGGCGAGATTGGAATTATCGCGCCGGTGTCGCATCCGTTCTGCGGGCACTGCAGCCGGATCCGCATCACCTCCGACGGCAAGCTGCGTACATGCTTATTTTCCGTGTGGGATCACGACCTGCATGAGTTGATGCGGCGCGGCGCAACCGACGACAAGCTCACCGAGTTCATCGTGAAAGTGGTGGAGAAGAAAGAAGAGCGGCACCACATCGGGGAGCCGGGATTTGTGCCGGCATCGCGCACGATGGTGCATATCGGAGGATAGCTGTCAGCTCTCAGTGATCGGCTGTCGGTTAAAAGCGTTTCGCCGCCGAGCCGCGGAGCACGTCGAATTCCAAGATACTGTCAGTAGAACGCGTCGTACTTCGTAACCGTCCAGCCGGAATCTCCCTTTTCTTCGGTCACTGAGAAAAGATCCTTATAGGTTGCATCCTGGCTGGGACTGCTGTAACGCTTGCCTTTGTAGTACAGAATCACGAGCGGCGGCGCGTCTTCCCATTGCACCAGGTTCCACGAGATCAGCGGGTGCTGTGCTTCGGAACTGCAGAGGAAGTCGGCGCGCTTCCTGCGGTAATCTTTTTCCCACTGCGCGAGCAGTTTGCGGCAATTGCCGTCGCGCATCTCCGCAATAAAACGGTTGGCGGTGTGTTCGATGGTGCGATCGCGGAACGGATTCATGGTAATGCTGACCGGCATCTGGGTAAGCGGGTCGCGTTCCTCGGAGCGCGAAAGAACCGGTCCCTGGTTGCTGAGCCAGTTCAGATAGAAGAGGAACACCAGCACTAGCACGCTGGCTGAGCCTATGGCGATGGCGAGATGGGTGCGGGAAAACTGCATTCAGGAGAAGTTTGGGGGATAGGCGAAGTGGCGGCAAGGTTACTTCAGATACGTCCGTAACTAGCAACTGGAAGTCCGGATCGTCCTAAGACGACTGGCGGCCCTGGCGGCTGCCGAGTTTCTCCACCCCGTCAAGCCAACACCGGGCTTGCCGGGGGCCCCGGTTCACTCGGCCTGGGCGGCCGAGGGCGGCCGTCCCTACCCAAGCAGCAGCCGGGTTGCTCTCGTTCAGAATGATTAGTGACACTCGAATAGAGTGTCGAAATGCAAATTCGCAAAGGGAAACCACCTGGTTCGGGCCGGCTGGTTCGGGTCGGGGTGGAGTTGAGCCGCGAAGCTCGGGTGC
>JBAVVP010000404.1:0-7279 GCA_049697355.1 Terriglobales bacterium | reverse complement strand
TCCAGTTCTTTCCACCATCGGTCGACCGGAATATGGCGGCATCCTCCACGCCTGCGTAAACCGTGTCGGGATCGGTGAGCGACGGCTCGAGATGCCATACCCGCTTGAACTCCCAGGGATGCTGCGTGCCATCGTAAAACTGGTGAGTAGTGAGCGGCTTGCCGGTTTCGGCCGACACGTCATAGACGAACTTGTTGCTCTCGCCCTTGGGCTGGCCGTTCGCAGTGGTGGTCGGCTCGCCGGGAGGCGTGCCCGGCTGGTGCCAGGTTTTGCCCCCGTCGTCGGAGCGTTGAATGATCTGCCCAAACCATCCGCTGGTCTGCGAGGCGTAGATGCGATTGGGATCCGCCGGCGATCCTTTCAGGTGATACATCTCCCAGCCCGCGAAGTGCGGGCCGCTCACCTCCCATTTCTCGCGCTTGCCGTCCGACTCCAGAATGAATGCACCCTTGCGTGTGCCGACAAGAACCCTCACCTTGCTCATTCCGCATCTCCTTGTTGAATTACGGGAAGTTGAATTCGCCGAAACTGAAAAGTGAGCCTGAGCCCCGAACCGCGATCGCGGCTGCGATCCTGTACCCGAGACCAGGCTCACCCTCTACTCAAGGTTCTCAGGCTGCCTTGGCAGGCTGAGACTGAGCGCGCATCTGTTTCATGAATCCGCGCATGGCCGCGATGTGACCGGGCGACCGCTTTTCGCTCCAGGCCTCGTAACGTTGGGCAGCTTTCTCCAGGTGGGCGAGGTACCCCTTCATGGCAAACCGCTCCCGAGCCTGCGGGACAACGGGCTTGGCAAGTTCCCAAACTCCGAAGAACTCGCCGCTGGTCTCGAAGAAAAGATCTTCGTGGAGCAGTCCATAGTTGAGAAACGCGCAGGCTTGCTCCCAATAACTGAGCACCATCCCGGCGAGAGCGCCGCCTTCGGTGCCGGGAGCCGCAATGCGCATGGCGTCATCGAGGTTCTCCACAATGTAGTTCTTGAAGAACCAATCGCGTCCCTGGCGCAGCCGGCTTTCACGCCTCATCTCATAGATTTGCAGGTGGAGTTGAGCTTGTTCGTGCGTAGGCTTTTCCATTTTCATTTCTCCTTTTTCTTTAATTGGTCGGTTAAGATTTGGAAGTGTCGCGTCTTCACTTTCTGTCACCCTGAGCGGAGGTGGCCGCGCCCGAAGGGGGCGGCCGCCGGAGTCGAAGGGCCCCTATTCCATCCCGTCGCCCCCTCCTCCGACGCGTGACATAGTGTTTGCCGTAAGGACAATTCCACACGGTTCAACGGCGTTAGGCCGCCTTTTGCACCGCCTTTTCGCAGTTAATCATCCACGGAATACCGAATCGGTCCGTAAGCATCCCGAACCGCACGGCCCAGAATGTCTCCCCGATCGGCATCGTCGCCACTCCCTTGTCTACCAGGGCATGGAATATGCGCTCCGCCTCAGCCGGGTCGTTGACGCTGATGTTTACGGAGAAGCCTTGCGGCTTCTGCTGTTGATCCGGAGGCGCGTCGCTGCCCATCAGCAACTGGCCGCCAAGGTTGAGGCGGGCGTGAATGATTTTGCTGCGCCATTCCGCCGGCACATGATCGGCGGCTGGCGTGCCTTCGTGGGTCATCATGGCTTCAATCTTGCCGCCGAGAAGTTTCGCATAGAGCTTGAATGCTTCTTCACATTGGCCATCGAAGAAGAGATAGGGGTTCATTTGCATTTGCACAAGACACTCCTTTGTTATTTCGTTATTGAACAACCCCACTGTGTGTGAGATTATCCATAGATCACTTGCAATATGCAAGTGGAAATCTCGGGTTCTGAAAAAAATAGTGAAAACAGCCGAAAACAAACGCCGGTCGGAGTGTCCGTTGAACGCATCGGTCGAGATGCTGGGCGACCGCTGGTCGCTCCTGATCATCCGGGATATGATGCTGCGGGGCTGGCAAACGTTCAAAGAGTTTCTGGAGGGTTACGAAGGCATTGCGACCAACATTCTGGCCGATCGGCTGCGGAAGTTGGTCGCCTGTGGAATCCTGACCACGGACCGGGACCCATCAGACGGAAGAAGGCTGATCTACTCGCTGACCGCGAAAGGAATCGATCTCGCCCCGGTGCTCACCGAGATGGTGCTATGGGCAGCCGCCCACGAAGATACCGGCAATCAACCCCTAGTCCGGCAAATGCGCAAGGACAAAGAGAAATTCATGGCGGAAGTGCGCGAACGCTGGGCCCAATCTAAGTGATTTGTCATCCTGACCCTGAGCGCAGCCGAAGGGGAAGGACCTGCTTTTCGCGGCGGAGTGGGGATCCTTCGCTCATAGTGGGGTGTCGGGAGTCTTTACCAACGCAGCCCCACCGTGATCGGCACAACGATGGTCTGGCCGTCGCTCTGATAAGCGCGATGGTAGCGGTATTCAAAGTAGAGTTTGGAATTATGAAGATGGTTCAGACGGTACGTGACTCCGCCGCCGTAGTTGAAGCCGCCGGCAATCTTGGAATTCGAGGACATCGTTTGCACGTTCAGCTCACCCCCGGGGATGTTGTCAACCCAGGTCAGGTCCCACCATCTCCACGCGGGCTGGTAGTGTGTGTTGCCCGTGACGGTCTGGCGATCGGCCGAAACGCTGCGCCGATAGAAACCGATGCCGAAAATTCCGTATGCGCCCAATTTGCCATAATGACGCGGCACGGTGACGATGCCGTCCAGGCTTATCGACTGCATATTCCCGCTTTGGTGATTCAGGTTGGCCGGACCGCTAGTCACGCTGGGGCGAAAGCCGAGGTCGTAGTGCATGTATTCGGCATCGACGCCAAACATGCGGCTGAAGTTCACGCCGCCTCCCGCCACCTCAAAATAAGAGTTCCCGACAAAGTTGGCGACATCGTGGCGGCCAATGCCCAATCCGCCCCCGGCGGTAAAGTTAAAACGATTGAAATTTGATTGCGCCGAAGCCGAAACGATGAGCCCGCAAAAGGTAAGTAAGAACAGTATCCGATTCCTCAATCTTGATCTCCTATTTCCTGGAACCACCCTGCTACAACCATCTATCTGCCACCATTACTGCCTTTCAGCTTGGATGCGCTTTTCGGTAGAGACGCGGCTCGCCGCGTCTCCGCTCGCGCCGCCAGTGTCTCCAAGTTGCAACCGGCGACGGGGCAAGCCCCGTCTCTACAGCGTTAGTGTCCGGACAAGGTTATTGTCCGGCCGCCGTCCGGTTCCCGCGGTGAATCTTCCCGTAAAAAACCGGCCAATACTCGCGCAGCATGTTTCCACCCACTCGCGTTGCCAAATCCAACCCATAGCGCAGGAACGTATCGCCAACGCTCCGGTTCCGTTCCGGCCAATAGACGTTCGCCAGTCCCTCGGACAGCAGCGGTCCGGCCAGCCCAGACCAGTTTACGACGTCGCGTCCATCGTCATTGCGCGTTACGAACACGCGCTCGCCCGAATACTTCATGGCGCGGGCCAGGCTTGGCGTGATCTCCGGATAAAAACGCGGATCCTGGTGAAGCGCGGACGCCAGCAGAAAGGTCCCGAAGAAATTGCTCGACGCATGGCTCGCCATCGAGGTCCCGAAGCGCGTTGCATATCCATTCCATCCCTGTCCGCGGCCAGTTGGAGAGTTATCCGCTTGAGCGAGCGATGAACCCACGGCCGCCCAGGTCAACGTGTGCACGGAGAGGCTGTTGTCCACAAACAACTCAAACTTGCGCCCCGTCGAAAGCGGCTCCGTGTTCAAAGCGATGTCGGGGAAAACGATGGACTTCTTCTCCAGCAGATTGTACAAGGCCACAGGCCGGATCTTCGAAAGTTCGCTCTGGGGCGGTGAGCCCTCCTGGGGTTTGGGCGTTTCCTGGGCCCGCGAAACCGTGGTCAAAGCGATCGCCAACGCTCCGAAACAAAGCCACGCGCACAGCGGCGCTCGCAGGCTGATCGTCAGATAAGGTCGGGGCGCGGTTCCGGCAATGCCCAATCTCGCTCCCAACCCCATCGCTAGAGATTACTCAATCGAGGTGCCTGGCGGCAAACGGAGCGCAGCCGGTTAGGCAACGTCTCCGGAACGTGCCGCCAGATACTCCAGCAGTTCACCGACGTTCAGGCCCGAGTCGAGCAGGTAAATCATCTCATCCGTCGTGACTCCGGCCTGCGCCCCCAACTCCACCACTTTGGCGACCGCGCGCTGCAGCGTTTCTTCCTGGGCAGCGGTGAGCGGTTCGTCTTGGCTATGGCTTATGCCTCCGAGCGAATGCTGTTCGGTCGCCATTCGAGCACTCCACGTCTTGCGCAGTTGCTGGTTGGGTCCCCTGCCGCTCACGATTCCTAAAACCAGAATCCGGCACTTCCCGCACCGACTTGCGCCTATGATCCACCATCCAACCGGTCCGCGCTGTGATGACGCTTACGCATAAGTGTGATGGAAGGAACACGGCCGCAAGCCGTTTCTCCAATCATGACAGACGGCGATTCGTATCACGGCATCGCTTACAGGCGGCGGAAAAACTCAAGGTTCGTATCAGGGCATCGCTTTAGCGATGCCGATGTCTGCACAATTCTAGACGCGCCTTCAGGCGCTGCTGCGACGCTGACCCGGAATGCGCTGGCCATCGCTAAAGCGATAACCTGATACGAACCCCTTTTGTTTACAGGGATTGCTAGGGCTTCCCCATCAATTCCAGAATCGCCGCCATCTCCACGTCGATTCCGGTCTTGAGGCTGGGTTCGCGATCGGGCGCGAAATACGGAGAATGCGGGCCGGGAATCTTCTCTCCCGTCTTCATTGCCTCCGCATATTTCTCTGGGTTGACCGCGCCCAATTCAAGCATCACGCTCGGAATTCCCGCATAGCGATATTCGGCAAAATCATCGCTCGCCATGATCGGACGCCCGAGGACAACGTTCGCATCTCCCATGACCTCCTTCAGACGATCGGCGAGGCGATTGGTAGTCTGAGGATCGTTGTACACGGCGCCGACCCCTTCATAGGTTTCGATCAGCGGCTTTTTCGGAGCCCCCGCCGCCGCCGCTTCCGCGTCCGCGATGCGCTCGATCGACGCCAGCAGGTGCTTGCGCACCTCATCCTTGTAAGACCGCACCGTCAACTGCATCAGCACTTCGTCGGGAATGATGTTGTTCTTGGTGCCGCCGTGGATCGAACCCACGGTAATCACGGCTGGGTCTCGCGGGTCAATCTCGCGCGCCACAATCGTCTGCCAGCTTACGATGGTTCGAGCCGCGATCACGATCGGATCGACCGTCTGCTGCGGGGCGGAGCCGTGTCCGCCCACACCGTACACCGTAACGTTCACAGAATCGGCATTCGCCGCGCTGAAGCCCGGCGTGTAGCCGACTTTTCCCGCGGGAAGCCCGCTGCTGTCGTGCACGCCGAAGACGAAGTCGGGCTTGGGAAAGCGCGTGAACAGGCCATCCTTTAGCATGGCCTTGGCGCCGCCGATGCGCTCTTCAGCAGGCTGGCCGACATAGATAAAGGTTCCGTGCCAGCGGTCCTTATTCTGTACCAGCAGGGCCGCGGTTCCGATGCCAACTGCCATGTGCAGATCGTGGCCGCAGGCGTGCATCACCGGCACTTCAACGCCGCGGTCGTCATGCGTGGTCACGTGGCTGGCGTAGGCGAGGCCCGTTTTTTCCGGCACCGGCAAGGCATCGAGTTCGGCGCGCAACATGACCACTGGGCCCGAGCCGTTCTTAAACACGCCGACCACGCCGTTGCCGCCAACTCCGGTGGTAACGTCATATCCGAGTTTGCGAAGCTGGCCGGCGATCTTGGCCGCGGTCTTCTCCTCGTGATAGGAAAGCTCGGGATTGCGGTGCAGGTCGAGATAGAGCGTTTCAACCTGAGGATAGACCGCATCGATCTGCGTGGAAGCGACGCGCCAGGGCTCGGCGGCCCACGACGCAACGGAAAGCGAGATTAGGAAGAGCAGGAGACGTTTCATAGTATTCACGTGAACGGATTAAAACACATTTGTCGTCAACCCCACCATGATTCGTCATCACACAACGGGTGGCTGGCAGCGATACAACGTAGCTCGGTTCTCAATATGCCTGCGCAAGCAGACATGAGATGCTCAATGGATAGAGCGATGACCATTCAGGAAAACGTTCCGCTGGCGCCGCGAACCACCCTGCAGGTGGGAGGAGCGGCACGCTACTTTGCGGAACTGCGAAAAGAAGACGAGGTCCGCGAGGCCGCGCAGTTCGCAAAGGCCCGCGATCTGCCGTTGTTTGTACTGGGCGGAGGAAGCAACCTTGTCATCGCCGATTCGGGCTGGCCGGGACTGGTGCTGAAGATCGCCATCGGCGGCATCACTAGCCCACGCGCGAACGACGCGCCGGGCAACGCCGTGCTCTTCAGCGTGGGTGCCGGCGTCAACTGGGATGATTTTGTCGCGCAGGCCGTCGTGCAGAATTGCGCGGGCGTCGAGTGCCTGAGTGGCATTCCCGGAAGCGTCGGGGGCACGCCCGTGCAAAACGTCGGCGCCTATGGGCAGGAGGTCTCCGATACCATCGAATCCGTGCGCGCGCTCGATTTGAAACAAGACCGCATTGTGGTATTGCCCAAACCGGCGTGCCGATTCCGTTATCGATCGAGCATCTTCAACGGCACGGAACGTGGTCGATACATCATCCTGCGGGTGAACTACCGCTTGCAGCGCGGCGGCGCTCCGAGTTTGAAGTACGCCGATTTGCAAAAGCACTTTGCCGAAAAGCTTGTCCCCAAGAAAATGCCGCCGTCGCTAGCCGAAACCCGAGAGGCCGTGCGCGCCATCCGGCGAACCAAAGGCATGCTGATTGTCTCCGGAGATGAAGATTGCCGCAGCGCCGGATCGTTCTTCAAGAATCCCGTGCTCGACGAGGAGCAGTTCAAAGACCTTTCCGCGCGAGCCGCTTCGAAGCAGCTCGAGATTCCCAGCTATCCCGCCCTCGACGCGCAACGCAAAGTTTCCGCAGCCTGGTTGGTCGAACACTCCGGGTTCTCCAAAGGGTACGCTGCTGGAGCAGTCGGCATCTCGCACAAGCATGCGCTCGCGCTAATCAACCGCGGAGACGCGAAAGCAAGCGATATTGTCGAACTCAAAGATAAGATCCAGCGCGCCGTGCAGGAAGCGTGGGGAGTTCTGCTGGAACCGGAACCGGTGTTCGTAGGATTTTAAGCTGCGGCCGTGTGGCGCGGACACTCTTGTCCGCGGCCGTTGCGGTTGCCCTTGCTTTTGCTGTTACCTCTTCTAGGGATTCCTAGCCGTTCCATCCTCGGACGTTCCATGCGCTGCACGCT
>JBAVVP010000403.1:0-17189 GCA_049697355.1 Terriglobales bacterium | reverse complement strand
GCGCAACCACATGCCCAATACTCGAGAACAGCGCCCCGAACTCGCGCGCGACCTGGGACTGTCCCATGCCGGCGCGGTGGTAGTGGGGACGATCATCGGGAGCGGAATCTTTCTGGTTCCATCCGAGATGATGCAAGCGGTGGGGTCGGCCCGGCTTGTTTATCTCGCCTGGATGGTCGGCGGCCTGCTCTCTTTTTTCGGCGCTCTGACGTATGCCGAACTGGGCGCGATGAAGCCGCAGGCGGGCGGCGAGTATGTCTATGTGCGCGACGCCTACGGGCCGCTGGCCGCATTTCTCTATTCGTGGACATGGTTTCTGATCGCCAAGCCGGCTTCGATTGCGACCGTCACCACCGGCTTGGTACGGATCCTCGAAACCTTTCCCATCTTTTCTTTTTTCTCGCACGCCTGCTTCTCGTATCCGTTCACCCTCAACTACGGGCAACTGGTGGCGATCGGGGCCACCGTTCTGGTCTCGTGGCTGAACTACATCGGAGTGCGGCGGGCGGGAGAATTTCAATTTCTGTTCACGCTGTTGAAGGTTGCGATCATCCTCGGAATTGTAGCGGTGGGCTTTTCCTATAGCGGCGGAACCTGGGCGAATTTCGCAACAGAATTTACTGGCGCCAAAGGCGGCGTGGCGGGATTTTTCGCGGCGCTGGTGGCGGCCCTGTGGGCATACGATGGCTGGAATGATCTGAACATGGTGGCGGGAGAGATACGAAACCCGCAGCGCAACATTCCGTTATCCCTGATTTGGGGCGTGGCGACGGTCGGAGCGCTCTACATCCTGGTGAACGCCGCCGTCCAATATGTCCTGCCAGCGGCGGCGGTGGCCGGGTCGGAGCGTCCTGCCTCGGACGCGGTGGCTCTGGTACTGGGGGGAGCCGGCGCCAGCCTGGTATCGGCGGGCATGGCGCTCTCGATGCTGGTCACTTTGAACGGCACCATCATGAGCGGTGCGCGCGTGCCGTTTGCGATGGCGCGCGACGGATATTTCTTCCCGTCGATTGCCGAGGTTCATCCCCGCTTCCGCACACCGTCGGTGTCGATTGTGGCGCAATGCGGCCTGGCGATCGTTCTGCTCCTGCTGGGAGGCAGTTTCCGGCAATTCTTTTCGCTGGCGATTTTCGCCGAGTGGCTGTTCTACATGATCGCCGGCAGCACGGTTTTCGTTTTCCGCCAGCGCGAGCCTCAGGCCGAGCGGCCGTATCGCGTGTGGGGATATCCCGTGGTTCCGGCGTTGTTTGTGCTGGCGTCGGCGGCCCTGCTCTACTACACCTTCACCGACAATCTGAAGAGTTCGGTCGGCGGATGCCTGGCGATTCTGGCGGGCGTTCCCGTCTTTTACTATTTTGCGCGACGGCGGCGGGCGGCCTTATAGTTTGCGGAATAACTCCATTTCAAGCAGGTTTTGGGAAGGGCACGACTTTACTCGTGTTGTTAAGTCCTTGAAAATGTGTCGCGCTTCAGCGCCTGAGGTGGGCTTCTTGCACGCTCGGCGAGTCTTCCCGCAGCCGGCGCCCCAGCAGGCTCGCGAGATCTTATGATCAAACTGGTGTATTGCATCACCAAGAAGCCGGGTCTGACGGATGAGGAATTCTTTCACTACTGGGAGAAGGTCCACGGACCCATCGGTGCTCGCATCCCCCACCTTCGCAGACTGGTGCAGAGCCACCGTGTCCTGGTTGCGAGCGACAGCCGTCCACCCGACTACGACGGGGTGGCGGAGCTTTGGTTTGACGACATAGATGCTCTGCTCATGGCTCGCAGGTCACCCGAATGGAAGGCGTCCAGCGAAGACGAAGCCCGCTTCATCGACCTTAACAAGGTGGCTTATTTCGTCTCCCAGGAACGCGTCATCCTGGATGACGCGAAAGAACGCAGATGAACGCCAAGTTTCAGTGAAAAAACTGAGTTCCAAAAACGGGTAACCGACCGTAACAACGTGCCCCAAAGGCGGTTACCAAAGGACACGCGCAGGCGACACGTTTACCCCCTGCCCAATCTCCCCTAAGGTGAAGACTCCAGCCTCAAGCGCTCTCCCCAGCTTGGGCGGCCCCTTTTTGGAGTGATGGATGCCTACGTACGACCGCGGTTTTCGACTTGGCCTGCTGCCGGAAAAGAAGTGGAACTGGCGGACTTTTGCCGCGAGTTACGGGATTCTGACGGGCCTGATTTTGCTGCTGATCGTCATCGGAATCATGACGTCCGATACGCTGATTCCGATCGTGAGTTACCACGTCACGGAGCTGGTCCCGCTGCCTGCTCTGCGGCCGGAACGGCTGCCCAAGGCAAAACCGCTGCCGGTGCATGCCAAGTTGCTGCCGCCGGAGCCGGTGTTTCAGACAGCAAAACTGATCGTGCCCAAAGAACTCCGCGCGCCCAAGCCGCAGCCGCAGGAAATTGAGCCGCCCAAGGTGGCCATGAATAACTTCGCGCCCGCGGTGCTAAAGCAGACCAGCGGGGCGCGTCCGGTGCTGATTCATACCGGGGAATTCCAGGGAAGTTCGGTGACGCCGACGGTGAATGCGCCGATCGAGAAGGTGCAGACCGGCGGGTTCGGCGATCCCAATGGGCTGAAGCCGAGCGCCAACAGCAAACCGAACGGCAAGCTGATCGCGTCCGTTGCGGGTGGGTTCGACATGCCAGTGGGACCAGGACAGGGCAACGGGTCGGGCGGCGCAAAGGGAATTAAGGGAACGGTCGCGAGCGCTGACTTTGGCAATGGCGTGGCTACCGGGGGACAAGGGGACGGGCGCCGGAGCGGGCGCGGGAGCGCGGGGGTACAGGCGTCGGGCTTTGGGTCGCAGGAGATCGCGCAGAACACGCCACACCTTCAGCGGGTGGACAACGGTCCACCGGCGACGCTGGTCGAGATCACCTATAAGCCCAACCCGGCCTATACGGAGGAAGCAAGAAGTCTTAAACTGGAGGGTGAAGTTCTGCTGGAAGTGGAGTTCATGGCAAATGGGCAGTTACACGTGAATCGTGTCGTCCGAGGTCTGGGGCATGGACTCGATGAAACTGCCATCGCGGCCGCCAACAAGATGCGTTTCAAGCCGGCGTCGCGAAACGGGCAGGCCATGGATTCAACGGCAATCGTGCACGTGGTATTCCAACTGGCGTATTGAACTGGAGATGAGAGTTATGCGTAAGGTTATGCGCAACATGAATTGGTCGGTTTTGGGTCTGCTCGCGATGACGATGACGGCAGGGGCCCAGCAGCCGGCGTCCGCACCGCAGAACCCGCAGGCGATTTCGGCGACACAGGCGGGGCAAGCGCAGGCCGCTCCAGATCAGACCAATCTGGCGCGCCCGGCCACGATGGATCAGGCCGTCGACCGCGTGATCGCGCGCGAAAAAGACCTGGTCAAATTCCTGTCCTCGCGCACTCCCATTGTCGAGACTTATCTGCAGGACCTGATGCAGGATCCGCAACTGGGACCGATTCCGCAGGACGATCATTACTTCCTGGGCCGCATGGACTTGAGTGACTCCATCGACCGCAGCGACTATCTTGAGGGCAAAGGCAAAGATAAAGATAAAGACGAAGGCATGGAGAAGCGCCTTCTCGGCGGGCTCACGAAGAAGTTCAAGTTCCAGTACCAGCCCCTGGGCTTTTCCTGGATGATCTTCGTCGACCGCAACGACTTTGACCGGCAGCACTATGATTTCCGCTATGCGCGGCGCGAGTTCCTGGGCGACGTGCGTTGCCTGGTATTCGATCTGACGCCGAAAAAAGACGCCGGACGCGGGCGCTTTCTCGGCCGCATCTGGGTTGAGGATCAGGACTTCAGCATTGTGCGCCTGAACGGAACTTATGCCCATCCTTCGCGCAACAGTTACTACTTTCACATGGACAGCTGGCGGTTAAATCTGATTCAGGGTTATTGGGTACCGGCATACATCTACAGTGAGGAAGGCGATTTTACCGCTGGAGCTAAGAACAAGATCGCGTTCAAGGCGCAGACTCGCATGTGGGGATATAACCTGAAGACAGGAACGCCCAACGACGAACTTACGAACATCCGGGTTGACAGCGTAAAGGATGACACGCCCACCGCGCAGGATGCCTCACCGTTGGCGGCCGAGCGCGAATGGCAACAGCAGGCCGAAGACAACGTGGTCGAACGGCTGGAACGCTCCGGGCTGCTGGCGCCGGAAGGCGATGTGGACAAGATTCTCCAAACCGTTGTGAACAACATTGAAATCACCAACAACATCGAATTGCCGCGGCCGGTTCGGACGCGGGTGCTGACGACTTCTCCGCTGGAAACTTTCAGCGTCGGTAACACCATCGTAGTTAGCCGTGGGTTGATCGATGTGCTTCCCGACGAAGGCAGCCTGGCCATGGTGCTCGCGCACGAACTTGCGCACATTGTTCTGGGGCATAACCTGGGCAGCCAGTACGCGTTCAATGACCGCATGCTGTTCTCGGACGAGGCGACTTATAAGAACCTCGGGTTCAAACACATTCCCGAAGAGGAAGCGGCGGCCGACAAAAAAGCCATCGAGATGCTGAAGGCCTCGCCCTATGCGCAGAAGTTGGAGTCGGCTGGGCTGTTCATCAAGGCTCTGCAGGTGCGCGCGCCACAATTGAGCGCTCTGCTGCAAGCGCACCTCGGCAACAACATCGCGGAGAACGGCACGGTGACGCGGATGGCGCAGCTGGCCAACTCGGCTCCGGCGCTCGATTGGAACAAGCTGGACCAGATTGCCGCCTTGCCTCTGGGCGGACGTGTCAAGCTGAATCCGTGGGATGACAAAGTGGAGATTGTGAAGGCGCAACCGGTCGCGATCACTTCGGCGCGCGACAAGATGCCGTTCGAGGTGACGCCGTTCTTCCCACGCCTTACGCGCTGGAGCATGGCGAGCGTGCCTGCTCCTTCCACGCCGGCAACGCCAGCGAACGTGCCCGCCACCGCCGACGCTAGCCCCACGCCCAACAACTGAGCTGGCTCCCAAGTTGATAGAAGCGCAGGCCGGGACCGGAAGAAATTCTGGCTCCCGGCCTGTGTCTATTGGAACTCTCAGTTGTCAGTCCTCAGTTCTCAGTGAGACCGGTTGGCAACCTGAGAACTGGGAACTGCTTTGTTTATTTTCTGCGCATAACAAATTACAAGCCTGTGACAACGCCGTTCCGAACCCTTGCTACGCTGCTCCCAATGTGCAACCTTGCGGAGGCAATCATGTCGCGAATCAGTTTGGGACTTTTGTTGGCAATAACGTTGATGGGGCCCGCATGCGGCTATTCCCACAACTACATGAACGGGACTGGAATGCCCACAGTCACGCAACTTTCGCCCAGCAGCACCGCGGCCGGCGGGGCTGCGTTTACGCTGACGGTACAGGGTTCGGGTTTTGGCACGGATTCATTGGTGTATTGGGGCACGACGGCGCGGACGACGACCTACGTATCCACTTCTCAAGTGACGGCAGATATCACCGACGCGGACATTATGAATTCTGGCAGCGTGCAGGTTTACGTGCACTCGGGCGGTGCCAACTCGAACGCCATGACTTTCACGATTACGCCATAACTATGCAGCAACGAGTGGCGGCTATAGGGCCGGAAACTAGAAATGAGATTTCAGGTCGGCGAACCGTTCCACCACCAGCAATCGCTGGTTGGGCGGAGCGCCGGCCAGGTCTTCGTGCTCCAGTATCCAGGTGTTGTCGTGCGGGACGAAGACGGCGTGCAGGCCGGCGGCGAGCGCCGGGTTAATGTCAGACTTCGGGCTATTGCCGACCATCCACGTGCTGTCCGCGGCAAGGGCGTACTTGGCGATGGCGGACCGGTAGGTCGATTCGTCCTTCTCAGCCACGATTTCAACCGCGGAAAAATATTCTTTCAATCCCGAGCGCTCGACCTTCCCGGATTGCTCGGTGGGATTTCCTTTGGTCAGCATGATCAGATGGTGGCGCTCGCCGAGATACTGCAGGGTCTCGGGCACGCCGGGGAGCACTTCGATGGGATGATCGGCGATCTGGTGCGCAAAGCTGCGAATGCGCTCGTGCAATTCGGGCGTGACCGGGTCGACGGAAAGCTTCTCAAACGTCTCCACCAGCGAATGCGCGAAGCTGTGCAGGCCGTAACCGTGCTTGACGATGGATTCCCGCTCCACGTCGTTCAGCACCAGCCGAACCGCCTCCGGCGAGTGCTCGCGATGGTCGAGGAACGAAATGAACTTCGCGATCGCCCGTTCGAAATAAATGTTGTTTTCCCAGAGCGTGTCATCGGCATCGATGAGCAAAGTCTGGGCGCCATTTTCCCCGCGCATGGATTCATGATAACGGCTCCGGGGCGGAATCGAGGCTTTGATAAACTGGTATTCGTATGAAGAAATTCGGTTGGACGCACTATGGGCCTGTTTTGTTTTTTATTCTCCTGTTATCGACCTTCGGCACAGCGCAGCAGAAGAGAACCCGGGCGATGACCGGTTCGGCGGCAAAGGGCGGAGCGCCGGCGAATTTGAAGGTCGCGCCTGACCTGCCGCAGCGGCTGGCGAAATTCCAGCACGTCCGAATGCCGTTCCAGACAACGGGTTTGACGGCTCGCGAGCAGCAGTTCGTACGCAAACTGGTGGAGGCGTGCGGCTACCTGGAAAGCGTCTACTGGCGGCAGAGCGATGCCGAGGCTTTAACGCTGTACCAGTCGCTCGGCGCAAGCCGGAATCGGCGCGATATCGAACTGCGAACCTACCTGCGGATTAACGCGTCGCGCTTCGACCTGCTCGACCAGGATCGCCCTTTCGTCGGAACCGACCCCGCGCCGCCGGGGCGAGGGTTCTATCCAGCGAACCTGACACGCGATCAGGTGGAGCAATACCTCAAACAGCATCCCGAGCAGAAGGCGGCGATCTACGACCAATTCACGATCGTGCGGTGGAATGAGGGAAAGCTGGAGGCGGTTCCCTACCGCATAGCGTTCCGGGCGTTTCTGGAACCGGCGGCGCAAGCGCTGCGGGCAGCCGCCAATCTCAGTGATGACGCAGCCTTCGCGAAGTTTCTTCAACTACGGGCCGATGCCCTGCTCAGCGACGATTACTTCCCGAGCGACCTGGCCTGGCTGGAGTTGAAGAATCCGAAATTCGACGTCATCTTTGCGCCCTATGAAACTTATCTGGACGGACTGCTGGGCGTGAAAGGTTCGTATGGCGCGGCGGTGATGGTGCGCAACGAGCGCGAGAGCAAGAAGCTGGAGCTGTTCCAGAAATACGTGGCGCAGATTCAGGATGCCCTGCCGCTGGCGCCGGAAGATCGGCCGTCGAAACAGGGACTCGAAACGCCGATGGAAGTGATGGATAATCCATTTCGCGCCGGAGACATGGTTCACGGGTACCAGGCCGTGGCTGACAATCTACCGAACGATCCGCGAGTGCACGAACAAAAAGGCAGCAAGCAACTTTTCTTCAAGAACTTCATGGACGCGCGCGTGAACTACATCATCCTGCCGGTCGCGCGCAAGCTGATGGAACCGAAGCAGGCAGCGAAAGTTTCGGGCGAAGGTTATCTGCTGGGCACGATCATGCACGAGATCTGTCACGGGCTGGGTCCGTCGTTTGCGCGTACAGCGGCGGGCAAAGTCAGTATTCGGGAAGCGATCGGCCCGAGCTACAGCGGCCTGGAAGAAGCAAAGGCTGATGCGACTGGAATGTTCGCCCTGAAATGGCTCGTAGATCACGATGCGCTGCCGAAGGACAAGCTGGAAGGATATTACGCGTCGTATGTGGGCGACCTGTTTCGCACCGTGCGCTTCGGAACCGCGGAGGCGCATGGCCAGGCGGAGATGATGGAGTTCAACTATCTCTCCGAACGCGGCGCGATCCGGCGGAATGTCAACGGCCGGTATTCCATCGACTACGAGAAGATACCGGGCGCGATCGCCGATCTAGCTAAGGAACTGCTGGAGATCGAAGCCACGGGCGACCGAGCGCGTGCCGAAAACTGGTTCAAAAAGTACGACACGATGCCGGAAGAGTTGAAGGTGTCGCTGAAGGCGGTTGCGAATGTTCCGGTGGATATGGATCCGGTATTTTCGTTTGCGGAGAGGGTGAGGTAGAGAGCTATTGGCTTCTAGCTCCTAGCTGCTAGCTACTAGCAAGCAAATCGAATGCTTGGCGGACAGCGGTGAAAATAGGATTCGTATCAGGGCACGCCTTCAGGCATGCTGCAAATGTCGTGTGATAAATGCGCCTTTCGGCGCTGGCTTCAGGCGCGCGAGTTTCACCATGGGCCGGTGAGGCGCTTCTAGCCGCTAGCTACTGTCAGGCAAATGGAATGCCTGGCTCGCTAGAAGCTAGAAGCCAGCAGCTAGTAGCTTCTTCTTACACCCACTCCACGCGCGGCGTCTGGGGAATAATCCCCGCCTTGTGGCCCATATCAAGCAGCCGCCGCACGGCTTCCCTGCCATCGTCGCCGTAGTCAAGCGTGCGTTCATTTACGTACATGCCGACGAATTTATCGGCGAGTTGTGTATCCAGGTCGCGGGCGAACTGCATAGCGTAAGCGAGCGCTTCTTCGCGATGGTCGATGGCGTACTGGATGCTCTCGCGCAGCGCCTGGGTGACACTGGCCATCGTTTCCGGGCCCAGCGAGCGGCGGATCGCGTTTCCGCCAAGCGGCAGCGGCAGCCCCGTGACTTTCTGCCACCAGCGGCCGAGATCGACGACGCGGTGCAGTCCCGACTTGTCGTAAGTGAGCTGGCCTTCGTGGATAATGAGGCCGGCTTCGTGCTTCCCTTCCAAAATCTGCGGGATGATTTGATCGAACGGGACGACTTCCACTTCAATGCCGGGCGCGAACAATTCAAGGGCCAGGTACGCGGTGGTGAGTTTTCCGGGCACCGCGATCTTCTTCTCCTTGATCTCGTCCGGCGTGAAGGGCCGCGTGGAAACGAGCATGGGCCCGTAACCGTCGCCCACGCTGCCGCCGCACGACATCAAAGTGTATTTTTCCTGAATGTAGGGAAAGGCGTGGAATGAGATTGCAGTTACGTCGTAGACGCCGTCCTGCGCCTGGCGGTTCAGCGTCTCGATGTCGCAAAGGGTGTGGGTGAACTTCAGTCCGGGCACGCGAACTTTATTCGTGGCCAGGCCGTAAAACATGAAGGCGTCGTCCGAATCCGGGCTGTGGGCCACGGTGATTTCGCGAACGGGTGAAGATACTGTACTCATAAGATTCCGTAATCCTGTTCTATAAATAGCGGCACTAGTAAGGTTCCTGCGAGCTCGTTGAAGAACCGCGACTTTGTCATCCTGAGCGAAGCGAATGACCTGCTGTCTCGTGTGCCAAGAAAAAAGCAGGTCCTTCGCTTCGGTAAGGATGACAACTCACTTAATAAAATGCTCCACCAAGAACATCTCGTTCCGTTCAGGGTTGCGCAGAACGCTGTTGCTGCCAGCGGGCGGCGACAGCGGAGGCCATCAGCACCTTGATGACTTCCGCGAAAACGAACCAGTAGAGGCCGAACCGGAGAGCCAGCGAAACAGAGTGCGTGAGCACAGCGAGCCAGCTAAGTCCGCCGGCAAAAAGCACAACCTCCGCTGCGACGGACGACAGCGCGGCCCAGCCGAAACGGCGCGAGCCTTGTACCGATCTCCGCTCCGATCTCCGTTCATAGATCCATCCCGCTACAAAGGCGACAACGGGATAGGCCATAAGGAATCCACCGGTCGGGCCGAGGATCTGGGCAATTCCGCCGCCCAGGATTGACGGGCTGAACACCGGCAGTCCAAACGCGCCTTCGACCAGGTAGAGCGAGAGGGCCGCGAAGCCGCGACGCGAACCGAGGAGCAAGCCCACGGTGAGCACTCCGAAGTTTTGCAGCGTGAGCGGCACGGGCGTAAAGGGCAGCGGCACGGTCACACGCGCGCACAAGGCGACGAAAAGGCTGGCGGCGATCACGAAGGCCGCCTGCTTCGCGTATTCCATTTCCATCGCCCGCGCCGGTTGGCCAACAATCTGCGAAGCTACTCTAGACATGGCGTTCCCTTTCCTTATGGCGGATGTCGCGGTAGATCAGTCCTCCGGCGGCGGCGAGTGGTCGAGGCCATCGAGTTCCGCTGGATGGGCCGCCGAGCGCTTCATTTGCCGCCGCACCCGCATATAGAGGGTAAGCGCGACCGACACAACCACCGCAACACTGATTCCCAGGACCAAGAACCACCAGAGCATCCGCACAGCACACTTAGGATAGCAGATGGGCGGCGGCGAAAATGCACACAGCCGGAATTCGCACAGAACGAAAAAGAATCCGGAGCGCGATCAGCCCTTCTTCGCGGTCTTGGCCAGCGCCTTGCGGCGATTCGCAACATTCTTCGAAACGCGCTCCAGCCGCTTGCGCGCCAGCTTCGACCCCGTGGCGACTTTCTCGATGTTGGCAAAAACGTCGGGATTGTTCATCTTTTCCCGGATTTCCTTAAGGAAAGGATGAATCTTGGCAAAAAGGAAAAACATTTCGCCGCTGATGCCGGGCTGCAGGAACAGTTCCTCGTGGACGGCGCCTTGCAACACCAGTGATGCGGCCATGTCCCAGTAGCCGCCGACCTGGCGCATCCAGGCATTCTCCTGACTCGGAAACGCGTTGGCGACTTTCACCACGTCGTCGGCGCTCTGTGGCCAGAATTCCACGGTGAACCAGTTTCTTGCCTTGCGCATCTCCGCTTCGCGGCGGAGGTCGTAGAGTTGCATGACCACCTGTGCATCGTGCGCAGTCGCTTTCTTTGCCATGTTTTTCGCCTCACTTATGATGTTTTCTTACAGCTTGTCATCCTGAGAGTTTGTGACCTTTTTGAAAATTGCCGGCTGCCCCACCCTTCCGCGTTCGTGCGCAAGGGTGGGATTTAAGCGCCGTGTCCCACAAATTTCTGTATAGGCCAAGCTGTCATCCTGACCTGAGCGCAGCCGAAGGGGAAGGGCCTGCTGCCTCGCGCCCCGGGGAAAAGAGCAGATCCTTCGCCTCGCTCAGGGTGAGAACTGAAATCAGGCTTTCGCGGCGCCAGCGACTCCACCTTCCACGGCGCGTTCGTAATCGCACTCCTTATTCGGGCACGCGATCACCGGCCCGTCTTTTCGGATTCGTTCCACCAGGTACTCATGCCCGCATTTCGGACATTTCTCGGCGATGGGCTTGGCCGCGGAAGTGAACTTGCACTTCGGGTAATTTCCGCATCCGTAAAAAGTGTTGCCCTTGCGCGCGCGCTTCTCGACGAGCTCGCCTTCTTTGCATTCCGGGCACTTCACGCCGATGAAGTTCTGCTTCACATATTTGCAGTCGGGGTATCCGCTGCACGAAGTGAACTCGCCGTAACGGCCGTGACGCAGAATCAGGTTGCGTTTGCACAGGGGACACGTCTCATCCAGCGGAATGTCGGGCACTTTCTTGCCTTGATCGAGCCGCCGCGTCGTCTTGCAATCGGGATAGCCGGTGCAGGCCATGAACTGGCCGAAGCGTCCGCGCTTGAGAACCATGACGCGGCCGCAGTTTTCGCAGTATTCTTCCTGCGCCGTCTCCTGCAGGTCGGCCGAGTCGAGGTCGGGCAGGTTGATGGGATTCTCTTTGGTGAACTTGCAGGTATCGGGATTTTCCTTGTCGTAAGTGCTGCAGGCGTAGAACGAGCCGTGCTTGCCCCACTTGATGACCAGCGGCGCGCCGCAGAGTTCACACTTTTCGTCGGTCGGCTTCTCCATACGCTTGATGTTTTCCATATGCTTCTCGGCGTATCGGAGATCCTTGGAGAATTTCTGGTAGAACTCGGTAAGCGCGTCGTTCCCCGTTTGCTTGCCTTCTTCGATTTCGTCCAGCTCTTCTTCCAGGCGCGCGGTGTATTGGAAGTCGAAAATATCCTTGAAGTTCTCGACCAGCAGATCGGTGACCACCAGTCCAATTTCGGTAGGCACAAATTTGCCGCCGACTTTTTGCGCGTACTGCCGTTCCTGGATGGTGCTGAGAATGGTCGCGTAGGTGGAAGGCCGGCCAATGCCGCGCTCTTCGAGTTCCTTCACCAGCGAAGCCTCGTTGAAGCGCGGAGGAGGCTCGGTGAAGTGCTGCTCCGGAAGAAGCGACTTCAGCGTCAGCTTCTGCCCCGCTTCGAGCGGCGGCAGCTTGTGCTTCAATTCCTCGTCTTCTTCGTCCTTGCTGTCTTTCGACTCCTCATAGATCTTGAGGAAACCGTCGAACTTCATGACCGATCCGGTCACGCGGAACCAGAACACGCCGCTACCAGATTTCGCATCGATGTCGACCGAGGTCTGGTCGAATACTGCAGGATTCATCTGCGAAGCGACGAAGCGCTGCCAGATCAGTTTGTAGACTTTGAATTCGTCTTCCTGCAGATATTGTTTGACCTGATCGGGATGACGGACTGCCGACGTCGGGCGAATCGCCTCGTGCGCCGCTTGCGCTTCTTTCTTCTCCTTATAGGTATTGGGAGACTCAGGCAAATACTGGGCGCCGTACTCGCTGCCGATGTACTCGCGCACCTCGGTGATCGCCTCGGCCGAAACGCGGGTCGAATCGGTTCGCATGTAGGTGATCAGGCCGACCAGCCCTTCGTCGCCGAGCTCGACACCTTCATACAGGCGTTGCGCGATCATCATGGTGCGCTTCACGCTGAAGCGCAGCTTGCGCGAGGAATCCTGTTGCAGCTTGCTGGTGGTGAACGGCGGAGTGGCATTACGCCGGCGCTCTTTCTTTTCCGCTGAGCGCACCACCCAATCGGCCTTTTCGAGCGCCAGGCGGATCTTTTCCGCTTCCTCGCCGTTCGGAATTTCGATTTTCTCTTCGCCCTTGCCCAGGAAACGGGCGTCGAATGCTGGAGGTCTGTTGGCGGCGAGATGGGCGTCGATCGTCCAGTACTCTTTCTTATCGAAGGCTTTAATCTCGCGTTCGCGGTCGACGATCAAGCGCAGAGCGACCGTCTGCACCCGTCCAGCGGAAAGGCCGCGGCGGACCTTGTCCCACAAAAGCGGGGAAACCTGGTAGCCCACGAGACGATCGAGCACGCGGCGAGTCTGCTGCGCATCGACCAGATTCTTGTCGATATCGCGGGGATGCTCGAAGGCAGCCTTCACCGCACGCTGCGTGATTTCGTTGAAGGTCACGCGGCGAATGCGGGCGCCGTCGCCGACGTCGTCTGCCTTTTTCTTCGCGGTCTTCTTTCCCTTCTTCTTCTTGCCCGAATCCTCGCTGAGTTCGTCGGCGAGATGGGCGGCGATGGCTTCGCCCTCGCGATCCGGATCAGGCGCAAGGTAGATGTGGTCGGCCGAGAGCGCCAGCTTTTTCAGCTTGGCGAGGACCTTTTCTTTCCCGGGAATGACGACGTATTCGGTTTCGAAATCGCTTTCGACGTCGACTCCGAGGCTGCTCTTGGGCAAGTCTTTCACGTGGCCGAAAGAGGCATCGACCGTGAATCCCTTGCCCAGATACTTTTGGATCGTTTTCGCCTTAGCCGGCGATTCGACAATGACTAGACCTTTGGACAATGTTCTCCCCAATATGGCGGTAATGAAATTGAAGCTAGCACGAATGGGCGGAAGGCAACAACTGGGCTAGCTGTCTGCTACTGGCTGCTAGCCTCTAGCTACTGGCAATCAAGGACCTTCCCGCTACTGCTCATCCTTAGGACTTGCGCACTGGCGGTTGAACTTTCTGGACCAGCGCAGTCAGCATTCTCTGCACCGCGACTACACTCTGTTCCGCGGCTCGGAAATCGCCTTCTTGCAGGAATCCCAGGTCCTTCGCGAGCAGCAGATGATATTCGGTTTCGCTCGCGGAACCGCGGGCGATTTGTAGGAATCGCGTCATTTCGCCATCCGAATGCCTTCCGCATCCTTCCGCAATGTTCGCGCCGATTGACGCCGCCGACCGACGTATCTGTGAGGTCAACCCATAGACTTCATCCCGCGGAAACGCTCGCGTGAGCGTATAGACAAGCATCGTCAGTTCGTGGGCCTTCAACCATACTCTCAGTTCTTTAAAGTCCTTCACGCTGCCTCCTCTGATTTTGCTCGCCAGTAGCTAGCGGCCAGAAGCCAGCAGCTAAAAGCTCTTCACAAAATTCTTCCCCGGCAACTGCCTCACTTTCCCATTCAGCTCCAGTTCGAAGAGCGCGGCGAAGATTTCGGAGGACGACATTTCGTTTTCCAGCAATTCGACCAGTTGATCGATGTGCGTGGATTCATCGGCTTTCAGCAACTTGAGGATCTTTTGTTCGTGAGGCGAGGCCACCTCATCCGGGAATAGAGATGCGGTTTCCGGCCCGGGGGATTCATTCTGCATGGCGCTGAGCGTTGCCTGCACGTCCGCCGGCAACTCTTCCCACACGTCTTCCCAGGTGGCGACGAGCTTCGCGCCCTGCTTGATCAGCGTGTTCGGTCCCCAGGAATTCTTATTGGTCACATTGCCGGGGACGGCGTAAACGTCGCGGTTTTGCTCGAGAGCACAGCGTGAAGTAATGCGCGTGCCGCTGTATTCCGCGGCTTCCACGACCAGCACGCCGGCCGACATGCCGCTGATGATCCGGTTGCGAATGGGAAAGTTTTGCGGCGTGGGAGAGGTTCCGACCGGGAACTCCGTGATCAGCGCGCCCCCCAGAGCCACAATCTGTTCCGCGAGCCGCGAGTTTTCTTTGGGATACATCACGTCAATTCCCGTGCCGAGGACGGCAACTGTCTTTCCCTTGGCAGCGACAGCGCCGCGATGCGACGCAGTATCGACGCCGCGCGCCAATCCGCTGATGATCACCAGACCCCGCGAGGCGAGGTCGGTCGAAAGGCGTTCGGCCATGCCGCTGCCGTAGGGTGTAGGATGACGCGTCCCCACCATCGCAATGCCCGGTTGCGCCAGCACCTCGACGCTTCCTTTCACAAATAAGGCTACCGGCGGGTCGTAAATTTCTTTCAGCCGCGCCGGGTACTCAGGGTCGCTGAGCGAAATAATTCTGGCGCGCGCCTCGACCGCCTTCCCGCATTCCTCCTGTGCCAGTTCGAGCGACTTTCCGGTGGCGATCGACTGCGCGGAAACCGCCCGCATTCCCACGGCTTCGAGTTCGGTCAGGCTGGCCTGGAAGACGCGCTCGGCCGTGCCAAAGTGCTCGATCAACTTCTTGATGCGCGTAGGCCCCAGTCCCGGGGTCAGGGCAAGCGCCAACCAATAGGTCCCCTCACGAGACACGGGGGTGGGGGCGATAACGGCAAGATTCGACATATCGCGTGAACCTAGTCGCGGCAGAAAACGTTGTCAAGGATGGCGCGCACATCATCTTTGGTATATTCGTAACTTGATGAGCCGGCTAAAGATTTCGGCCATTTCTTACCTGAACACGGCGCCCCTCCTGTGGGATTTCGAGCATGCCGGGGCAGGCGCGGGCCGAGTTGCGGACAGTGATTTCGATATTTCCTACACCATCCCGGCGGCCTGCGCCGAGGCCTTGCGTGCGGGAACGGCCGATATTGGCATCATTCCGGCGGCCGCTTATGCCTCGGTTCCCGATCTAGTCATCATTCCCGACGTGGCGATTGCGGCGCGGCGGGCAGTGCAGTCGATCCTGCTGGTAAGTAAAGTCCCCTTAAATAAGTGGAGCGAACAGGTGCGCACCGTGGCGCTCGATACTTCTTCGATGACGTCAGTGGCGCTGGCAAAGATTCTGTTCGCCAAATGGCTGGGCGGACCGCGCGACTATAAGCCGATGGCTCCCGATCTCGACGCCATGCTCAGTACATGCGATGCGGCCTTGCTCATCGGAGACCCTGCGCTTCAGGTCGACCGCGGCCGCTATTTCACTCTCGACCTCGCAGAGGAGTGGGTGGCGCGCACGGGAAAGTCATTCGTCTTCGCCTTCTGGGCCATTCGCAAACACGCGCTAGCGCAGCAAAACGCGGCGGCCATCGCGGAGGCCTTTAAGAAGTCGCGCGACCATGGCCTTTCGCCGAAAAATCTGGAAGCCATCGTCCAGGAGTGGGCTCCGCGTCTCGGCCTTAGCGTCGAGGCTGTCCGCGTCTATCTAACGCATAACATCCATTACTATCTTGACCCTCCCTGCCTGGAAGGGTTGGAGCTCTATTACCGCCTGGCGGTGGAAATAGGAGCGCTGCCGCGGGCGCTCGGGCTTCGCTTCGTTTAGAACCCAACTGACAAACACGTTCTGTTTGAACAATCGCAAATACTATATCGTATTACGATATACTTATCCTGGGCCAACGCAACCCCGGCAAGAGGTGTGGACAACCATAGTGAGCAAAGATACCAAGACAGAATTGCGCGACAACGTTATCAACCAGAAGGACCGCACCAGAAATGAGGAGTTAGGAGATTTCACGACCACCTGGCGGCTGCTCCCCATCTCCTTACTGGCCGCTGCCATTGGCGTGGTTTGCGCGTTTGTCGCACTGGCGTTGCTCCGTTTAATTGGGTTATTCACCAATCTGTTCTATTTTGGCCGGTGGAGCACCGCGATGGTTTCGCCGGTGGGCAACCATCTCGGTATCTACAGCGTTTTCGTTCCCATCCTTGGCGCACTCATGATCGGTGTTATGGCGAGGTACGGTTCCGAACGCATCCGAGGTCATGGCATACCCGAGGCGATCGAGTCCATTCTGCTCAACGGCAGCCGGATCGAACCGAAAGTCGCCCTCCTCAAACCAATCTCTTCTGCAATCTCGATCGGCTCCGGCGGCCCGTTCGGCGCGGAAGGCCCGATTATCATGACGGGCGGCGCCGTGGGTTCGCTGATCGCCCAGCTGTTTCACCTGACCAGCGCGGAGCGCAAGACTCTGCTCGTAGCCGGCGCTGCTGGCGGAATGTCCGCAACCTTTGCGGCGCCGGTGGCGGCGGTGCTCTTGGCCGTCGAGTTGCTCCTTTTCGAATGGAAACCGCGAAGCCTGATTCCGGTTGCCTTAGCCAGTGCGATGGCGGCGGTGGTGCGAAGGTATATCTTGGGATTCGGGCCCTTGTTTCCGGTGCCAGTTCACCCACTATTCATTGGACCAAAGGGGCTACTCGGATGCGCCCTGGTCGGCCTGCTGGCCGGAGTCCTGTCGGCCCTGCTCACCCTATCGGTGTACGCGGCTGAAGACGCTTTCCAGCGGCTCAAGCTCCACTGGATGTGGTGGCCCGCAATCGGCGGACTGGCCATAGGTTTGGGAGGGTTGGTTTTCCCGCAGGCACTGGGCGTAGGCTACGACAC
>JBAVVP010000402.1:0-3182 GCA_049697355.1 Terriglobales bacterium | reverse complement strand
CTACGGGGGGATCACCATCATCATTCTCGGACTTGGTTTGATGGCGGAGATTTCTTGCGGCGGGGTCGGGGGCGGTGGTGGTACCACCCCGCCGCCGGTAACGGTAAGTCCGGGATCGGCAACTTTGTACGCGAATGAGGAGGGTAATTAGTGGCCGGCAGGAGATACGCAGCAAAGATTTACGGCGAACCAGAGCGTGACCTGGGCAGTGACGGGCGGCAGTGCGAATGGCACGATCGACGGTAGCGGCCTGTATTCGGCTCCGGCGGGAGTGCCGAACCCGGCGACAGTAACAGTTACGGCTACGCCGACGGCAGGAGCTGCAGGATCGGCTCTCGTGACTGTGTGCGCGCCAACGGCAGTGGGGACGTCGCACATTGCGGTCACAGCCACGGCGGTGGGCGGAGCGGCGCATGGCGATGTGGTTACGTTGATAGTGCAGTAGGGCAATCTACCGCCGAGACGCAGAGAACGCGAAGAACATTCTTGTTGATCTTGCGGGGCGCGAACGTCATGTTCACGCTTTTTCTCTTGCGTCACATCTTCTTGTTCTTGCGTCACGGTGAAGCGGGACCGGATACGGTAGCATCGTCTTCGGTGGGCCGCCGTGCTTTGCACGGATGGACGGGCGAGTCGCCCGTCCCCACACTAGACACTCATACTTATGACTTATGACATTGCGGTGATTGGCGGGGGGATTGTTGGGCTTTCGTTTGCCATGCAGGCGACGGAGCGATTTCCTGGGCTGCGGATTGTGGTGCTGGAGAAAGAAGCAGAAGTGGCTCGGCACCAGACTGGCCACAACAGTGGAGTGATTCACAGCGGAGTCTACTACAAGGCGGGCTCGCTGAAGGCGCGGTTATGTGTGGCGGGGGCGCGCGAGATGGTGGAGTTCTGCTCGCGACATGGGATTCCGCATGAGGTGTGCGGGAAACTGATCGTGGCCACAGACTCCGAGGAAGCGGCGCGGCTGGATGACTTGCTCGCGCGCGGCGTGGCCAATGGACTGGAGGGCTTGCGCCTGCTGGAGCCAACCGCGATGCGCGAGATCGAGCCGCACGTGGGCGGAGTGCGCGCGCTGCTGGTGCCGTCGACTGGGATCACGGATTATTCGGCGGTTACGGCGAAGTATGCGGAGATCGCCGTGGGACACGCGACGGAGGTGAAGACCAGCGCGGGCGTCGTCGGATTCGATCGGACTTCGATTGTGAACTCGGGCGTTGTGAAATCGGGCGATGGGAAGCCGGGCGCAAGGCCGGACGCGGTGGGCAATGCTGTAGTGGTGCGGACGCGGGCGGGGGATTTTACGGCGCGCTATGTGGTGAACTGCGCGGGGCTGTATAGCGATCGAGTGGCACGGATGGCTGGGGACGACCCAGGCATGATGCTGGTTCCGTTTCGCGGGGAGTACTACGACTTGGCAGCGTCGCGGCGGGAGTTAGTGCGGGGGCTGATTTATCCGGTGCCCGATCCGCAGTATCCATTTTTGGGAGTGCATTTCACGCGTCGGATCCAGGGGAATGTGGATGCGGGGCCGAATGCGGTGCTGGCGTTCCGGCGCGAGGGATACCGCTGGCGGGATTTCGATCTGGGCGAGGCCATGGAAGTGTTCATGGATGCGGGATTTCGAGCGATGGCGCGGCGGCATTGGAAAAATGGGCTGTCGGAGTTTCGGCGGTCGCTGCGGAAGCGGGAGTTTGTAAAATCGTGCCAGCGCTTGGTGCCCGAGGTGCGGATGGAAGATATGACTCCGGGCGGGTCGGGAGTGCGGGCGCAGGCGGTCGAGCCGGATGGCGCGCTGGTGGATGATTTCCGCTTTGTTGCGCGGGAACGATTTTTGCATGTGCTGAATGTGCCGTCTCCGGCGGCTACGGCTTCGTTGCCGATTGGGCGGGAGATCTTGAAGATGGTGCCAGGGGAGATTGTGGGATAGCGGGCTCGAGTGGGGCGCCCGTCCTTCAAACGGTTCGCTGGGCGTTCGATTCAGGCGGCGCGAGAGGCGGCGGAGGGACCTATGGGCTTCGATTTTCTTGCCGCCGCCAGGAACGTTTCGCCAACCGGCCCCGGGGACCGTCTGAATGAGGGATCGGCGAATCCAGCACGATGAAGTGCGACCCTCATTCCTCGCTCGGTCTGAAACGACTCCGTCCTCCCCTTTAGGAAACCGACATTCCTGCCGGTGCAGTGGAATAACAACCCGTTTGACATGACGTAGAGCCGAAAGAGTGTGGGAACCGGTCTCGGGATGGCGTTGTGGATAAGTTCGGCGATCGTGAAGCTCGGCGGATGGAGGCTGAGCGACAAACCGCCGCCAAGAACGAGAATCCGGTGAATTTCTGCGAGCGTTTTCTGAATGTTCATGTAGGGGAGAGCAACCGCGGAAATTACGCGATCGAAACTCTCATCCTCGAAAGGCAAGCATTCGCCGGCGGCTAGCAGATAAGTTCGGGTTGGAAATCCCCCCTTGGCAAGGGCCACACGGCGGTAGTCGATGTCAAGTCCTATAACCTGATCGGAGGCGGTAACGCCCCACGAAGCCAAGTCCCGCCCCGATCCGCAACCTAAATCAAGCACTCGCATAGACCACGCCTTCAAACTCAGCCGGAATTTTACACCAGTTCTCGTTGCTTAGAACCGCCCCAACTGGTGGAATTCATCGCCGTCATTCTGATAGCACCTCATAGACTGTCCCAAATAAGAGGCCTTCCAAAACGAGCAAGCGGCTGTGGGGAACGGGGGAGATCGAGTCGGAATCGACGACACGGAAAAACGAAAGAGTGGCCGGAAGACTGCGTCCAGTTGTAGAACTGCCCCACTCGAGCACCGCCCCTCCGGGCCTGGAGTGTTGTCGAATTTGTGGGCGGTTCACTCTGGCGATGCGCGGTGGCAGAGGCGAGTGACGGTCGGCAATAGTGTATTGGGGGCTTCGGCTTTGGGCACCACGGCATCGACCAACTGCCGCGTCTCCTCTGGAATCTCGCTGCCGGAGAACATGACTACCGGAGTGTCAGGCCGGAGACGCCGCATCTCATACGCGATCTGATGCCCATTCATTTCGGGCATTTGGTAATCGAGAAGCACCGCGTCAAAACTGAAGATGGTCGCAAGCCTCAGCCCTCGTCGCGCGGACATTTCTGTAACCACAATGTAGCCTGACTTTTCGAGGATCCGTCTCTCGTAGT
>JBAVVP010000401.1:0-6588 GCA_049697355.1 Terriglobales bacterium | reverse complement strand
CCGGAAAGAATCGGTTCTGGACCGCCCCTCGGAAATGCTCGGCGAAATGGAAATGCTGCAGTTGCTGGAGCAGTTCTTTGATCGAGCCATCTACTATGCCGCGGTCGGCTACGAACTCGCGGAGCACCCTCTCAAGGACCCGAGCGCATCATCCACAAAGGATTAGCAGCCCGTGGCGCAAGCACGGGTCTTAGTCGGGTAACCCGATACGGTGCACTAGTTGTCGAAACCGAGCGTCGTGACGCAGGGGTTCGAACCTCCGGCCCGGCACTTTGAGATAGGTGAGTTCAGGGTCGCGCTCCTCGTAAGCCTTCTCCAGCCAGGCAAAAGCCTGGTCCAACTCACCCAGCGCCCCATAGAGAATCGCGATTGAACCGGATGGTACAAGCCCGCGCTCGTGCAGTTTCTTCAGTTTGGCGAGTATTATGCGCGCCTCCTCCCGGTGACCCACTGCGGCATGGGCGAAACCAAGATCCAACATGAATTCCGCATCGTTGTTTCCTGAGAGTTGTAGCGCCTGTTGAAATTCTTGAATGGCTTCCACGCGCTTTCCCTTATTCAGGTATGCCCAGCCAAGGGTCTGGTGGGCGGGCGCAAAATGTGGGTCCATTTGCAGTGTTTCTCGCAACTGATTCAACGCCTCGTCGTAACGGCCGGCCACGAGCAACCTGCCCGCCAAAGCATTGTTGATGGGCAGGGATAGCGGATCGAGCTCCCGGGCGCGCTTTGCTTCCGCAATCCCTTCGTCAAATCGCCCGACATACATGAGATAGCCGGCGTACCAGTGGTGAGCGCGGGCATCACTGGGGTTGAGTTCCAGGGCGCGCTTGTATTCCCGCTCGGCCGTTGCCCAATCCCATTCATAAGTCTCGGCGATGAACGCGAGAGATGCGTGGGCTTCGGCCAGTGTGTCATCCAGTTCAACGGCCTTCAAGGCTGCTGCCTTCGCTTGCAAGAGGGCGTCTTTCGATGGAAGATGCCCGCGGTAGCCGAGCAGCGCGTACGCGTCAGCCAGGCCGCAATAGGCCAAGGCGTAGGCCGGGTCTCGGGCGAGTGCCTGCTGGAAGTATGCGATGCTTCTCTTCAGCGATTCCTCCGTTCGCTGGTTCGAGTAATACCGACCCTTCAGGTAATTTTCGTGCGCTTCGGGGTCGACCGTGTGCGTGGCTGCCAGGTCCGCCCTCTCCTGGGGCGTCATGGTGATTTTGATTTCCCGCGCGATGGTCTGCGCGACCTCGTCCTGCAAGGCAAGAATGCCTGGATATTCCCGCTCGTATTCTTTTGCCCAAATGTGCTCTTCGGCTGCGCCGCGAATCAGTTGGACAGTGACGCGAACCCGGCTGCCCTCGCGTATTACAGAGCCTTCGACAAGGGCATCGACGTGCAGCGTTTTAGCGATTTCCTGTGCCGACATGCGTGTGTCTTTGAACCGCATCACCGACGTGCGGGAGATGACGCGAAGGCCGCGGATCATGGATAGGCGGCCGATAACCGCCTCGGTCATGCCGTCGGCGAAATATTCTTGGGCGGGATCACCGGAGAGGTTTTTCAGAGGCAGTACCGCCAGGGACTTGATGGCCGGCGGCGTGCCCTTACCCTCACCGCCGCGGTTCAGCACCAAAGCAACCGCGAGCAACGCGAGTACGGCTACCGCCCCCAGCAGCACCCGCAGGCGGACGGAAACGACCCTGTTTCTCGCAGCTGGAACCGCGGGGCCCGGAACAACCTGAGATGGCGATGGGAGTGGCTGCTCCTGCGGGTTGGAATCCCCATTGCCGCAGATCACCGGGGCGGCAAAGCAGTATCCTCTCCCCACCACGGTTTCTATGAAGCGAGGCTTCTCCGGGTCGTCCCGCAGCGCTACGCGGACCTTGCGAATCGCAGTGTTAATACTGTGATCGACATCGAGGAAGACGTCCTTGCCCCAAAGTCGCTCGGCGATCTCCTCGCGGGATACCAACTCCCCGCGCCGTTGGACCAGCAGGATGAGCAACTCCATCGGGAGTTTTTCCAGGCGCAGGAGGTGCGCACCCCTTTGGAGCCGATAGCGGGATTGGTCGAGTGTGAAATCGCCGAAATGGAATTCTTGGGCCGTAACCCTCCCCCAGAGGCCCGGACGCGCGTGGACGCCATCATGCCCCATAATCCGTTCAGAAGCAACTGCAGCAGCAACTTAGGGGTTCAGCAGAACTTTATCTCTCCTTGATAGAACCTGCATTGCATGCCAAAGCGCGATGGACGATAAGTGCAAGTCATGACTCAGACTTGGAGGTCTCTCATGAAGAGTAAAGCTTTCTGGTTGGTGGCACACATCGGGGTGCTCGTGCTGGCGGTAAGCATCGGCGCCCTGGCGCAAACTCGTACAGCGACGAGCTTTCGTGGGGTGATCAACGACTATACGCCCCAGAGCATTGCTGGCCAGGTCGTTGGCCCGTGGGAAGTTCGTGGCCAGTGGTCCTTGAAGGTGAACGGACACTCTGGCACGGCCGGTTTTTCGGCGGCTCTGACCATGGTCCGCACCGACCTTGGGGTAACCGACTTAAACTCTCCTGCGGCACGCAACGCGCACACGCACCATATCACGATGGTCGATGGCACCGTGACACCCCTTGCCAATGGTTTTCGGGTCAGCGGCCCGGCCACGATTACGGGGAACGGAAACTACCCGCCACCTTTTGGGGGCTCGTCTACCCTGCAGATCGATATCGTCGGGGGGAACAGCGTTACCTATTCGAACATCAAGTTGACTTTCGGGGGTGACGCGGCAGGACATTTCGGATCCCAACCTGTAAACGGTGTAGTTCGGAGAGTTCGATAGTACCGGTGGCGTAAGACGGAAAATGAGCGACGGCGCCGACGGAGGGGCGGCGCCGTCCGTCCCACTCCCTTAAGAGCTGACCATATCTTCCAGGGCGGCTTTGTTGCGGATGATCAGGTTTGCGCCCTTGAACTGCACGAGTTGTTTCCTCTTGAACTGCGAGAGTAAGCGGCTGACGGTTTCCCGCGTCGTGCCAATGATCTCGGCGATTTCCTCATGGGTCAGCGTCAGCTTCACCTGCAGAGGATCCCCATTGCCCGCAGCGTTCGACCATCCCAGCAGTAATTTTGCGAATCGCTCGGACGGGGAGTTAGTAAGTCCCAGGGTGCGGATTCCTTCATACGCGCTGTAGTAATTGCGGCTCAATTCCTCCGCCACGCGCAGAGCCACGACGCCATGCTCGCGTAAGAAGAGCATCAAGGCATCCCGGGTAATGAAATTTGCCTGGCCGGGCTCAATCATCTCAGCGGTCACTTCGTAAGGTCGATTGGAAATCGTGGCGCTGAGCCCAAGAACATCCCCCGGTTCGGAGATTCTGGTGATGACGGTCCTGCCCTCCGCCGACGAGGTGGAGAGCTTTGCCTTCCCGGCGCAGAGCACGAATACGCCGCGCGGTTGCTGTCCCTCGATAAACAGCATGGCGGATTTTGGGTAGACCGCGGTGGATTTGATCTCATTCAGCCTCTGCAGGGCAGCTTCCGGCAGATGGCAAAACAAATGTTCCTCACGCATCGGGCAGGCAAGACAGTTGTCGAGGATGTTCAGCCCGTAGGGCGCACGCATTCGCTACCGCTCTCCGCCAGAATTGTATCACCGATCACTCTGTGATCAGGATCACAAAAAACCGTGACTGCGAACATGGCCGGCGCAACCGACTGCGAGGAGACTCTAGACACCACGGAAGGCTTGGGGCGGCTGGATCGAGGGCGGGTTTCGATGGATTTGGATGGGCACCGCAACCGCTGCCGGTGCGACGCCGGGTTGAGGAGGACCATAACACCATGACTACTACTACTGAAGAAGGACTTCGGTTTCGAGTCATTGCCTGGTGGGCGTCTGGACGAACCGGCATTGCCAGATCCAGTTCCGCGCCCAATGCGATCCATTTCACCTCCCCGCCGGCGTTTGGCGGCCTGGAAGGCAGGTGGACACCTGAGGACTTGCTGTTATGCGCGGTCGCCAGTTGCTATACGACTACCTTTCGGGCACTGGCGGATAATTCGAAGCTGGCCTACACCGACCTGCAGGTGGAAGTGGAAAGTGCCATCGGCAAGGGGGACACCGGATATACTTTTGGGGAAGTGCTCGTTCGTGCCTATTTGATGATTCCACGAGAAGAGGAGCGGGAACGGGCCATCCGGCTCTTGCACAAGGCCAAGGATAAATGCCTGGTATCTCGCGCTCTTTCGGTGGAACAGACGTTTGAACCCCGTGTGCAGGTAGGGGAACAACGAGCGGAACTCGGCCAACCGCTGCCCGTTTCCGGCAAAGAGGCCTATCGATGAAAGCCGAGAGCACGAAACCGGAGAGCATCACGATTCTCGCGCTGGCCAGAGTTGCCGCATGACGTTGATAAATTCCGCCGAGCCCGATCTCACCCGACGAGCGCCGAATACGGTAGAGAAACAGATGAATGCCGTGGGGAAACGGACACTCCCCGAGAGCTACGGCCTCGACACCATGTTCGCTCCCACTTCGGTGGCCGTCATCGGTGCGACCAGCCGTCCCGGCACGGTGGGGCGCACCGTTCTCGAGAACCTGCTGCGCGGCGGCTCGCAACGGAAAGTGTATGCCGTCAACGCGAAGCATCCGGAAGTACTCGGGCTCAAGAGCTACAGCAGCATTCACGACGTCCCCGAAGCGGTGGACCTGGCGGTCATTACCACTCCGGCAACGACGGTCCCGCAGATCGTTGGAGAGTGCGTGGATGCGGGCGTCAGCTCCGCAATCGTAATTTCCGCCGGATTCCGAGAGCGCGGAGCGGAAGGCGCGGCACTCGAACGACAAATCCAAGAGCACCTGCGGCGCAGTTCCATGCGCCTGATCGGTCCCAACTGCCTGGGCATTATGAACCCGTCGGTCGGGTTGAATACCACATTTGTACAAGATCCACCCAAAGCCGGTAATGTTGCGTTCCTGAGTCAGAGTGGAGCGCTGCAGGTCGCGATCCTCGACTGGAGCGCGCGCGAACAAGTGGGCTTCAGCGCCATCGTTTCGACCGGTTCGATGCTGGATGTGGGTTGGGGGGATTTGCTCGACCACTTTGGCGACGACCCGAACACCAAGAGCATTTTGATCTACATGGAGTCGGTGGGAAACGCCCGGAGGTTCTTATCCGCCGCCCGTGAAGTCGCCCTCACCAAGCCGATTATCGTGATCAAAGCCGGCCGTTCGGAAGCGGCCTCGCGCGCGGCGTCATCGCACACGGGCGCACTCACGGGCAGCGACGAAGTGCTGGATGCAGCCTTTCACCGTTCCGGAGTTTTGCGGGTCCACAATATCGCCGACCTGTTCTATATGGCGGAAGTGCTCAGCAAGCAACCCCGCCCCAAGGGTCCGCGGCTTACCATCCTGACCAACGCCGGCGGTCCCGGCGTATTAGCCACGGACTCCCTGGTGGCCAACGGGGGAGAACTGGCCGAGCTTTCCCCGGACAGCCTGCAGCGCCTGAATGAATTCCTCCCCGCTCATTGGAGTCATGGCAATCCCATTGATGTTCTCGCCGATACCGATTCGGAGCGCTTTGCTCGCGCCCTCGAAATCGCCTCACGCGACTCGAACAGCGATGGGCTCCTCGTCATCCTTGTGCCGCAAGCCATGGCCGACCCCTTGCTCGTGGCAGAAAGCCTGAAGCCTTATGCCAAAGGCCATAGCAAGCCGGTGCTCGCCAGCTGGATGGGAGGGAACAGCATTGCGGCCGGAGAAGCCGTTCTGAATGCGGCGGGCATTCCGACGTTTCCTTATCCGGACACCGCCGCGCGAGCTTTCACGCACATGTGGCGATACACCTGCAACCTGCGCGGACTGTACGAGACGCCCAGCCTGACCGACCAATCGGAGGTGGGAGTCGCAGCCCGCAATCAGGTCGAGCAAATCATTCAGCATGTGCGGAAGCAAGGCCGTGTTCTGCTCACCGAGTTGGAATCGAAGCAGTTGTTGTCGCTGTACGGAATCCCCACGGTTGCCACCCACGCTGCCGCCAGCGAGGACGAAGCGGTCACACTGGCGACGCGACTTGGCTTTCCGGTTGTGCTGAAAGTCCTTTCCGAAACCATCACGCACAAAACGGATGTTGGCGGGGTCCAACTGAACTTGCCCGATGAAGCGGCGGTCCGCTCCGCCTATCGCGCCATCGAGTCTTCGGTAGCGGAGAAAGCCGGCCCTGGGCAGTTCTCCGGCGTAACCGTGCAGCCGATGGTGAAGCCCGATGGCTACGAATTGATCTTGGGCAGCAGCGTGGATCCGCAATTTGGGCCGGTCATCCTTTTCGGCTCTGGTGGCCAGTTGGTCGAAGTGTATCGCGATCGCGCCCTGGCCCTTCCGCCGCTGAACACGACTCTGGCGCAAAGGATGATGGAGCAGACAAAAATATTCACCGCACTTAAGGGCGTCCGCGGACGCCTGCCGATCGACATGACGGCCCTGGAGAACCTGCTCATCCGCTTCAGCCAGCTCGTTCTCGAACAGCGATGGATTGCGGAGATTGACATCAATCCCCTGCTCGCTTCCCCGGAGCGCCTGCTGGCGCTCGATGCCCGCGTCGTGTTGCA
>JBAVVP010000400.1:0-1997 GCA_049697355.1 Terriglobales bacterium | reverse complement strand
GACCAGAAGGTCCTGACGGTCGACAATCCCGATGCCCTCAAAGAACACTACGGGCATCACGTTGCCGTAACCGGAACCATCGACGGCGACAAGATCCACGTCGACAGTGTCAAGATGCTGTAAAGGCGCGCAGGTTCGCGGCTTAGATCAACGGTGTCATCCTGAGCGAAGCGAAGGACCTGCTGGCTTTCGCAGTCAGAAAAAGCAGGTCCTTCGCTTCGCTCATGATGACAAAATTTGTGTGGGTTGCTGCGCGCTTCTGTCTAACGTTCTTTACTTCACAACGCCTTCCAGAGGTGAGCTGGCTGTCGCATAAAGTTTCCGCGGCATGCGCCCCGCCATGTACGCCTGTCGTCCCGCGAGCACGGCGTGCTTCATCGCTTCCGCCATCAGCACCGGTTCTTGTGCGCCGGCAATGCCGGTATTCATCAGCACCGCGTCGTAGCCGAGTTCCATGGCAATGGCGGCGTCGGAAGCGGTGCCCACACCCGCGTCCACGATCAACGGGACTCCCGTGATCATCTCGCGCAGGATGCGCAGGTTGGCCGTATTCTGAATGCCCAGCCCGCTGCCGATCGGCGCGCCCAAAGGCATCACCGCCGAAGCTCCGGCGTCCACCAGTCGTTTTGCGAAGACGATGTCGTCCGAGGTATAGGCCAGGACAGTGAATCCTTCCTTCACCAGCACGCGCGTGGCTTCGAGCGTCGCTTGCACATCGGGATAGAGCGTTGCCTGGTCGCCAATCACTTCGAGCTTGATCCAGTCGGAGAGTCCAACTTCGCGCGCCAGACGGGCCGTGCGGATGGTATCGTCCGCGTTATAGCAGCCGGCGGTGTTGGGCAGAAGGAAATATTTCTTGGGATCGATGTAATCGAGCAGAGATTCCTTGCTGCGGTCGAGATTCACGCGGCGCACGGCCACCGTCACCATGTCGGCGCCGCTGGCCTCGAGGGCGCGGGCGGTTTCCTGAAAGGATTTATATTTGCCGGTTCCGACGATCAAGCGGGAACGGAATTGCCTGCCAGCGATAATCAATGAGTCCGTCATGGACTTATTGTACGGCTCCGATGCGGATCGAAACCATCCGGTTCGCGGCTGCACCGGGTATGCCGAGTCGCGAAGTTGGCAGGCTCAGATATCATCTATGCTTCTCCAATTTGTTTTCAAACCTGCGCTGATGTTCCAGAATGCACTTTAGGACTGGCTCTCGGCCTGGGAATAGAGCGCCCACGCGCTCGCCAGATCCTGGACGACATGGCCAAGGGACTTGTAGACCGTAATCTCTTCTGCCGAGCGCCGGCCTTCGATTTCGCCCCCCAGAACCTGACCAATTTCAGCGACGACGTGTTCATCCCGGACCAGGCCGGCCGCTTTGGCTCGGAGAAACTCCGCGCCTTGGTGTAGAACGCCTTCGCGACTGTCGACAATGAAGCGCGAGCGGACGACGAGGTCGTTGTCTACTTCCGCAGGCCCCGCGTAGCTTGAGCCGACTAAATTCAGGTGTGTACCCGGCCGCACCCAGTCGCCCCTGAGAATCGGCTCGTCCGCGGAGGTGACGGTACATATGATGTCGGCCTCGGCGACGGCTTCTTGGACGGTTCCTGCCGTGGCGAGCGGCACAGCAAGTTCCGCTTGCATGCGCTCCGCGAAGGCCTGGGCGCGCTCGGGCGACCGCCCCCAAACCACGATGGATTCAAGATCTCGAACCGTGCCGATCGCCCGCGCGTGGGTCGCGGCCTGTTCGCCATAGCCGAGCAGAGCCAGGCGCCGGGCGTCTTTGCGCGCCAATGCGTCGCTGGCGACCGCGCTGGCCGCTGCCGTCCGGATGGCCGTGATCTCGCCAGCATGGACTACGCAAACCGGCGCGCCGGTTTCGGGCTCGAAAAGGATGACCAGGCCCTGGTGGGACTGTCTTCCGCGAGCGAAGTTCTCGTGGAAGACACTGATCAGCTTCGCGCCGAAGGGGGCATGCGCACCCATCGCACCGGGCATAACGC
>JBAVVP010000399.1:0-14762 GCA_049697355.1 Terriglobales bacterium | reverse complement strand
CGTGAATAAGCCGACAAAGATAAGCAAACCCGCGAAAATTACAGGCCGATCACGCATGGACGGCCTCCTCCTCTTTCTCTTGCACGAGCGGCTCACCCCGGAGATCGGTGGTGCGTTCCTTCCCGCCCGTCATGACCAGGGCATTGCCCAGCAACTCATGCACGCCTGCGACCTCGACTCCTCCGACCCAGTAGTCCATCAGTCCGGGGAGGGTGGCCTTGTCGATGGCACAAATGCAGGCCAGCAGGTTGACGCCGTGTTTTTCTTTCACGTACTTGACTGCGTTGGCGCGCGGGAAGCCGCCGCGCAGACGCATCTCCAGGTTCTCGTCCGTGCCCAAGCCGCTTCCGCTGCCACAGCAGAAGGTCTGCTCGCGGATGGTGTTTTCCGGCATCTCGTAGAAGTGGTTGCAGACGTTTCTGATGATGTACCGGGGCTCTTCTAAAATCCCCATGCCCCGCGCCGTGTTGCAGGAGTCGTGGTACGTGACTTTCAATTTGTCGTTGCGGCTGGGATCGAGCTTCAACTTGCCGTTATAGATAAGGTCGGCGGTGAACTCGCAAATGTGCACCATTTTGGTCGAGCGAGCGTTCTCGAAGACGGTGCCGGTAATCGGGGAGACGGGCGCTTCCAGAAAATCCGCCGGGCCGTTCATGGTGCTCATGTACTGATGGAGCACGCGCCACATGTGTCCGCACTCGCCGCCCAGAATCCACTTCACCCCCAGCCGTTTGGCCTCGTCGTAGATCTTGGCGTTGAGCCGCTTCATCATTTCGTGCGAAGTGAACAGGCCGAAGTTGCCGCCTTCGGAGGCAAACGCGCTGACGGTATAGTCCAAGCCGATTTCCTTGAACAGCGCCAGGTAGCCGAGCAGGGTGTAGTAGTGCGGAGTGCCGAAGTAGTCGGCCGACGGCATCACAAAAAGAATTTCCGCACCCTTCTTGTTGATCGGGACTTCGATGGGCAGGCCAACGATCTCCGACAATTCCTCGGCGGCGAAGTCGAGGCTGTCTTTGAAGCCGTGGGGCTGGATGCCGAGGTGATTGCCCGTGCGAAAACAGTTGGCGGCGGGTTCGAGCACCCAGTTGATGTTGCAGCCGATCAGGTTCAGCAACTCGCGGCCCATCATGGTGATTTCGGCCGTGTCGATGCCGTAGGGGCAAAACACCGAGCAGCGGCGGCATTCGGTGCACTGGTAGAAGTAGTAGAACCATTCCTTGATGACGTCTTCAGTCAGCTCGCGTCCGCCGGCAAGCGAGCCAAAGATGCGGCCCGTAAGCGTGAAATAACGGCGATACACGGAGCGGATCAGCTCCGCGCGCAGCACCGGCATGTTCTTGGGGTCGCTCGATCCGATATAGAAGTGGCACTTATCGGCGCAGGCTCCGCAGCGCACGCAGGTTTCCATGAACAGGCGGAAAGAGCGGTACTTGTTCAGCCGTTCCTTCATGCCATCGAGAATGATTCGCTTCCAATCGGGCGGGAGCTTCCAGTCTTCGTTGAAGGGTTGCCACTCGCGGGCGTTGGGCAGGTCGAGATACTTCAGGTTCTTGGGGAGGGCGCTATAGCAAAATACCCCTTTGCGGAACTCTACTTTCGGATTCTTCCAGTCGCCCTGCGGGGGCCTTGTTTCAATCTGCAGAAGCTTTTCCGGCATGATCGGCCTCCAGCGAGGTGTCAAGAGGAATCCCCGCGCCTTTGATCTTGTCCCGGAACTCCTCTTCCCATTCTGCGTAGCTGTGGGTTTTGACGGGATAGTTCCAGGGGTTGATGTGTCGTACCCTGCGGTTGTTATTGGCCAGGTTGCGGGTCGGGCTCAGGAAGACTCCTCCCATGTGGACCAGTTTGCTGAACGGAAAATAGGCGGCCAGCGTGCTCACCAGCAGCAGGTGAACCAGGAAGACAGTACCGAGAGCCGCCGGGACGATCGGGTGGAACGCGGCCAGGCTCATGGCAAACTGTTTGACAGTGGTGATGTCGGCGCGGACCACGTAACGCATCAGCATGCCGGAGATCGCGACGCCGAGCAGCAGAAACAGCGCCAGATAATCGGTAAACAAAGATATGAAGCGGACTAGCGGATCCTGCAGTCTCCGGAACAGCAAGTACCCAAGCGCGACCAGCAGAATGACGTCGGAGGCGTACAGATCCGGCGCGGTGATCTGGAAAAAACCATCCACATGCTGCAGCGTGAGCACGAACGCGGGAATGGGATCGACCAGCAGCCGCAGATGCCGAAGTACGACGATCAGCAGCGCCCAGTGGGAGGCGATCGCGCCCAGCCAGAGGAACTTATTCTCGCCGAACACGAGGCGGTTCTTGCCGTCGACCCGCGCCTGGTTGTTGCGGAACAGCGAACGGAAAGCCAGCACCTCGAGACCCATGCGCGCCACGACGCCCCAGCCGCTGGAAGGATTGTCGATGGAGTTTGCCTTGATCCAGGGCAGCGATTTCTGCTGTCCGCAAGTGGTGGGGATGCGAAAAGGCACTGGAGTCCAGGCCCAGCGCAGCACGCGATAGCAGAAGCCGACGAGAAAAACGGCGAGCGCAGTATAAGGAATCGCCACCGCGATGAATGCGCGCCCGCCGTCTCCTCGTCCGGCCACAACGCCGACCAGGACCAGCACTACTACCGCGATCAGCGAATAGAGGACGTTCATACGCTTCTTCCTCAGCCCGTCACTTGCCGCACGTGAATCCTGCGCCGGCCTTCGCTCACCCGAATGTCGGCAAGTTGCTCCCGGCATTGCATGTACTTGTCAAACGCCATAAGCGCGAGCTGGTCAATCCGGTCGTTTAGCAGAACGCCCAGCGGTACGCCCAGCGCCGCCGGGGTGCGCTCCGGTTGGAGCTCGAGCAGGATTGGTTTCAGCAGAAACACGAACCCCACCGCCTGGCTCGCCGTGAGATCCTGCACCGCGCGGATGCGGATGAGCGCGTCCAGTGCGTGGGCAATGCGGTCCGGGTCCATGTTTCCCTGCAACTCGTCGAACAGAGCGGTGAGACTTTCGCGCAGCGTGTGGCCCACCGGATTGCGAAACGGATCATTCTCTCCAGCCAGAAATGGGGCGGCCGAAGGGGGGTAGGACTGGATCGTCTCGGCAATCCACCGCTCGAGGATAGGAGCGCGCGAACTCATCGCATTCCCTAGACGCAGCCGGTCGGTTTCGGCAATCCGGCCAGTTTGCATGCGCCCTTCGCCGGCCCGGATGGAAACAGCTTGTAGATCTCGTTCAGCTTGAATCCGGTTTCCTTGCAGACCTTGCGAATCATGGGCGCAATACCGAACTGCAGATAGTAATTGCGAATGTAGTTGATGACCTTCCAGTGATCCGGGCTCAGGTCCGCGATGGCCTCGGACTCGGCAAAGTCCTTGGCAACGTCTTCGTTCCAGAGCGTTGGTTCTTCCAGAAAGCCATCCTCATCGACTGCGTAGCATTTTCCGTGTACTTCAAACGTTGGCACAGTTTCACCTCTCTGTCAGTTCACTTCTCAGTTCATTTCGATATAGCCGCAAGGGCATGCGTCCGCACACTTCTTGCAACCGTTGCACAACTCCAGTTTGACTTTGTAGTGTTCGCCTTTCGGCAGCTTCACAAAACAACTGCTGCTGCAGTACATCCAGCAGGTCTCGCAATCCATGCACATGCCGCAGGACATGCAGCGCTTGGCTTCCTCGAGAACCTCGGCTTCCGAGAGGCCGATTTCGATCTCGGTATCAGGCTCGCGTTCAGCCACGGCAACGTGCTTGCGCTCGTGCCGCTCGGCCGCCTTGTACCAATCGAGCTTGATCTTGTCGCTCGTGATCATCGGCGGCGGCGGGAGTTTTTCCAGCGGTACACCGCGGAAACGCGCATCGATGGCTTCAGCGGCGAATCGGCCCTGGGCGATGGCAATCGTGACGAGGCCGAGTTCGGTATCGTCGCCGCCGGCATAGACGCCTTCAACCGGGGTAGCGCCGAAATCGGCGGTCTTGATCCAGTCCTTGCCGGAATGCAGATCGTCGAAGCCCTTGAAGTCTGGCTCCTGGCTGATGGCTGCGATGATGCAGGACGCTTCAATCTCGTACTCGCTACCCGGTTGCGGCACGGGGCGCGGACGGCCGGATTTGTCCGGCTCACCCAGTTGCATCCGGATCGCACGCATGCCCACGGCGCGTCCATCCTTCTGCAGGATTTCGGTTGGCGCGGCCAGAAATTCGATCTTGATGCCTTCTTCCAGCGCGCCTTCGATCTCGCTCTTGACCGCCGGCATTTCAGCGCGGGTGCGGCGGTAGAGGAGTGTAACCTCGGCGCCGAGCCGCTTGCTGACGCGGGCGGCGTCAATGGCGGTGTCGCCTCCGCCGATCACAATCACTTTCTTCCCGACGTCGACTTTGTCTCCGCGGTTGACCAGATTGAGGAAATCGGTTCCGCTGAATACGTTCGGCGCATCTTCGCCGGGTACCCTGAGCTTGATGCCTTTCTGCGCGCCAATGCCGACAAAGACTGCCTGATATTGCTGCCGCACCTCGCCCATCGAGATATCGCGGCCGACCATGCAGTCGCACTTCAGTTCAACCCCTACGTCGAGAATGCTCTGGATTTCCTTGTCGAGTATTTCGCGCGGCAAGCGATATTCGGGGATGCCGTAGCGCAACATGCCTCCCGCCTTTGGGAACCCTTCGAAAACGGTGACGGGGTATCCACGGCGCGCCAATTGGTAGGCGCACGAAAGGCCCGCCGGGCCGGCGCCGACGACGGCAACTCGTTCGGCGCGCTTCTCATTATTAAGACGCGGAAGCTTGAGGTTCTTGTTGATGCCGAAGTCGCCAATAAAGCGTTCCACGGCGTTGATCGCGACTCCGCCGTCTTTTGCGTTGCGGTTGCATGCGTCCTCGCAAGGGTGGGGACAGACGCGGCCGCAGACGGCAGGGAAGGGGTTGCGCTCGGCAATCCGCTTCCAGACCAGTTCGAATGACTGTTCGTTGGTGCGGCCGTAGGCCTCGGATTGCGCGATGGTGATCAACAGTTCGCGAATCTCGTTGCCGTTCGGGCAATGACCGGCGCACGGGGCGGCCTTCGGGGTGTAGCGCGGGCGCAGAGCGCTGATTTCAGCGCTGCCGCCGCCCGCTTTGATGACCGGTTTCTTGACTGTCTTAAAAAGAGCCATCGCGCTTCCTCATGCTCATGCTCATGCGTACGGGTAAAGGTTGCGTTTGAAGTCCTCAAGCCGTTCCAAAAGGTGATCGTGCTTCTGCTCGTCCTCATTGAGGTAGCTCAGGAGATAGCGATGCACGAACATGCGGCTGTTTTTCCGCGCCTTCTCGGCCAGTTCGATGGTTTCTTTTTCCGCAGCTATGTGTTTTTCGATCAGATCCCAGACATCGCCCAGTTCCTCCGGGGTCAAACTGAAAGCCTCTTTTTCCAGGCTGTCCAGAATGACCTGCTGCACCCGCTTATGCATGGCCGAGTCCTGGCGAATGATCTCCATGACCAACTTGATAAGCGGGTTATGCGTTTTGGCGATGATGGACGAGGTCTGGGCAACGCTTTCGTCCTCGATGTGCTGCCAGCGCCGCAACGTGGTTTTGAGTTCTTCCACGTTTTCGGCGGTCTTGGTGACTTTCGTAGCCATGTTCGATTCTTTCTCCGCCCTTCAGTAACGGATGTGCGCCGAGCGTGCATAGGTCAAGCCGGCGTGTTTGAAGTCGTCGATGTGATAGCGAGTGAACTCGATGCCGGTCAGCTCGAAGAAACGGGGCCAGCCGACACGCTCGATCCACTCTCCCAGACGTTCGTGTTTGCGGGCGTGCTTGGCGTAGACGTCCACAATGTTGGTCACCGCATTTACCACTTCTGGCCAGCGCGGCGGATTGTTGGGCAAGAAAGGAATCGCCAGCTTAGAGAACTTCGGCGTGCTGCGGGCGTTGCTGACCTTGCCGCCAACCCAGATCGACAGGCCGTCGTTCTCGGGATCGGCCAGCGGCATGGCTGGGCAGACGGTATAGCAGTTGCCGCAGTACATGCACTGCTCGGCGATCACCTCGACCGAACTCTTGCCCGCGACGGTCGCCGGACGAATGGCTCCCGTAGGACAGGACGAAATCAGGGTTGGAACCTCGCACACTTTGGGAAGGCTCTCATGGTTGATCTTCGGCGGCAGACGATGGACGCCGAGGATGGCGATGTCGGAGCAATGGACGGCGCCGCACATGTTGAGGCAGCAAGCGAGAGCGATGCGCAGCTTCGCGGGCAGGTCCTCGTGCGTAAAGCGGTCGCAGAGCGCGTCCATGACGGACTTCACGATGCCTGAGGCATCGGTGGCCGCCGAGTGACAATGTACCCAGCCCTGGGTGTGCACGATGTTGCTGATGGCGTTGTTGGTGCCGCCGACCGGGAACCCGTTCGCCGCGAGTTCCTTTTTCAAGGGCTCGATCTTGGTTTTGTCCTCGAGCAGGAACTCGATATTGTTGCGGCTGGTGAAGCGGAGGTAGCCGCCGCAGTACTTGTCCGCCAGGGAGGCGAAAAGGCGCAACGTCTGAATGCTGGTCAGCCGCGGCGAGGCGGCGCGAACCGAGTACAGGCGGTCGCCGGACTCCGCCACATGGCAGAGAACGCCGGGAGCCACGGTCTCGTGGTATTTCCACTTGCCGTAGTTCTTCTTGATCAGCGGAGACAGAAATTTGTCGTAACGCGGCGGGCCGATGTCGGTGAGTCTGGGTTGGGCGGTCGTGGTCATTTGTCACCCCCTTCTACGTTCTGGAAATAGATATATGGGTTGTCTCTGGGCGCCGACACCATTTCTGGGGCGGGATCCAAACCGATGCCTTCGAGGAAAGCCGGCATGCCGACGCGCTGGATGAGTTCTCCGACGCGTTCGCGGCTTCTGCCGTACTCGTCCCAGAATTCCCAGATGCGGCCCCAAAGTTCCTTCAGCGTTTCCTCCAGTTCTTCGGCGGGAACGAAGGGGATCAGGACCGAGGAGAGCAGAGCGCCTTGCATGATGGGAGCCTTGGCGCCGATCAGAATCACCGCGCCGCGTTCTTTGCCCGGACGCAGCGCCTTGGGCATCACGTTGATGCAGTGCATGCAGCGCACGCACTCTTTATTCTCAATGGCCAGCTTCTTGCCGTTCCAGTCCATGCACTTGCTGGGGCAGAGGCTGCAAACCTCTTTCTGGATGTCGAGGCCGGCGGCGGCGTAGTTGGCGACTTCACCCTCGTCCACCTGTATGTCGTCTTTCCAGGTGCCGATGACGGAGCAGTCGGCGCGCGCGATGGAAGCCACGCAGTCATTGGGACAGCCTGCAGCCTTGAGCTTGAACTTGTAGGCAAACGCCGGACGATGCAGTTCGTCCTGGTAGTTCATGGTCAGGTTGTAGACCAGCTTCATGGTGTCGTAGCACGCCCATTCGCAGCGCGCCTGGCCGACACAGCAGGACGGGGTGCGCAGGTCGGAACCGGACCCGCCGAGATCGAAACCGGCGTGCGCGAGATCCTGGAAGGTGGGCTCGAGCTGGTCGGTCGTGGTGCCGAGAAGGACCAGGTCGCCGGTGGAACCGTGCATATTGGTCAGGCCGGACCCGTGCTTTTCCCAGATATCGCAGATCGTGCGCAGCGCATCGCTGGTGTAGAACCATCCGGCGGGATGGTTGATGCGCATGGTGTGGAAGTGCGCGACTTTCGGGAACTGCTCGGGGAGGTCGCTGTAGCGGCCAATGACGCCGCCACCGTACCCCAGCACTCCCACCAGTCCACCATGTTTCCAATGGCCCTTTTTCTCTTGGTATGAGAGTTCCAGTTGTCCCAGCAGATCTTTGGGTGCATCGCTGGTCTCGCAGGCTTGCTTGATTTCTTTGACGAAACTTGGCCAGGGCCCCTTTTCTAGCTGGTCCAGCAGTTCCGTTTTGGGCTTACCGTTGCTACCATCCGCCATAAACTCGTCTCCTTGGGGTAAAACCTGGCTCGACAGTGGTTCTTGAAAATCTTGGCGTTCCTCACAGACGGGGCCACACACTCGCTTGTGATCGCTACCGAATTGACTATGCTCTGGCGGCAGGGCCGATTACAGTGACCCACGTCACTCTTTGACGTGAGTTTGCTACTCCGCGAGCGCAGCATCCCGTTTTATTACAACCCTATATCGACATAGCCTAGTATGTTAGTTAAGTTAGATATCACGAACGATGGAGTTACTTTGGGGACGGGCTTGACACGGTTGGGAAACCTCGCGGCTGCGATTTTGCCCTCTTGGATTGACAGGTTGCGTTCGGACGGCGCCGATCTCCAGTGGAGACGCGGCTTGCCGCGTCTTCGCTTGCCGCGCCGCGGGAGACGGGACAAGCCCCGTCTCTACCGGTGCGCGCTGATCATCGTCGGCCAGCGTGCGTTTTTTTTGGTGACCGCGTTTGCGCTACTATCTACTGCAGCATGAAACACGCTCACGTGTCCTTGTTCCCAATTCTGCTGAAGTTGAGAGCGAAAAAATGCGTGGTGGCGGGCGCGGGCAAGATCGCGGCCGGGAAGGCAGCCGGTCTTTTGGCCAGCGGCGCACAAGTGATTGTGATCGCTCCGCGAGCGGCGGACTGGATTCAGTCGCAAGCCCGCGCCGGCAAACTGATGTGGCGCCGCCGCCGCTTTGTCGCTGCCGATGTAGAAGATGCTTTCCTGGCGATCGCGGCCACGAACTCCAACGAGATCAACGAAGGGGTATACCAGGCGTGTGTTGAGCGCGGTGTGCTTTGCAATGTGGTCGACGTCCCGGAGCGCTGTGACTTCTTTTATCCTGCCGTGGTGCGTCGCGGGCCACTGCAGATTGCTATTTCGACGAACGGCCGAAGCCCCGCTCTGGCGCGCCGTCTGCGCATTGAACTGGAACGCCAATTCGGACCGGACTACGGCGCTTGGGTCGAGCAGGTGGGTGAGATGCGCCAGAAACTGCGCCGCCGGAATTTACCCGCCGCCGAGCGCCGAAAACGATTGGATCAGATCGCCAGCCGCGAATCGTTCGAACGCTTCGCCCAACAGCGAGGGCCAGCGAAAGCGGGGCGCTCCAAGAAAAAAGGCCGGCGTTAAGGCCGGCCAGTAATTGGAATCCGCAGGGTCTAGTGCCACTCCCAGTCGATGAAGCCCGGCTTCACGTCGACCATCGCATTCACCATGAGTTCCACCAGGCCTCCGTAGAGAATGCGATTGCTGTCCCACAAGCCGTAGTAGGCGAGCATGTCGCGCAGCATCCCTTTGCAATTGCTGCAGGGCGCGCACAGGTACTTGGGAGTTTCGGGCCCTATACAGTCCGAGAACGCGGTCAGCACCTGCTGCATCTTCTTTCGTCCGGAAACATGGAAACGCCAGTCGGGAAAGTTGTTTCCCTGCATGATGGCGAAACCGCTGCCGCCGCCGCAGCAGTAATTGTCGACGCCGTGTGGTTCCATTTCGCGGAATTGCGGGCAGAGCTGGCGCACGATCTCGCGCTGGGGCTCGACCACGCCCATCAGACGCACCAGATTGCAGGGATCGTGCATGGTGACGGGGAAGTTGTTGCGCGAAGGATCGAACTTGATCCGCCTGCTTTTCACGATGTCGCGCAGGAAGGTCAGGCCACTTTCTCGCGGGATGTTCAACTCGCCCCCAAGCACGCGGTCGGCAATCACGCTCAGCGCCTTGTGCGCATGCCCGCATTCGCCCAGGACAATCTTCTTGACCTTGAGCTTCTGTGCGGCCTGGGCGTGTTTGATGGCGACGCGCGCGAATTGCGCATCGTCGTACCACAGTCCGTAGTTGATCGAATCATACCCGCACAGCTCCGACGACAGGGTCCAACTAATGCCCGCCTGTTGCAGAATGAGAGCGAACGCGCCCGGATTTTCCGGCCACGCCATGATTTCGCCGGCGTTGTGGATGAGCAGAACGTCGGCCCCTTCCACGTCCCAGGGCGTGTGCACTTCAATGCCGGTCTTTTCCGATGTGTCTTCGTCGATGAAGTCAATGTTGTCCTTGACCACGGCCGAGTTCATTCCGGTCGACGAACCCACCTTGAGCTGCAGCATCGAACCGTTGTCGTGACACTCCTTGGAGTTGATGCCCATCTCCATGCTGAACAGTTTGCGCAGATCGTGCCCTACCAGGCCATTGTCGCAACCGATGGGGCAGGTCTGGGCGCAGCGCCGGCACAAATTGCAGCGATAGGACAGTTCGGCGAGACGCGCCACCAGCGGCCAGTTCAGTTCAATGTCGCCGTGCTGCCAGGCCGAGACCAAGCCTCCGCCTTTGACGAATTTGAAATAGAGACGGCGCAGGATCTCGGAACGATACGTCGGACGATAGAGTTCGTTGCGTCCGCTGGCCTCAAAAATGTGGCAGGCCTCCGAACATGTCTGGCAGCCGGTGCAATGTTCCATGGTGAGCAGAAGCGGTTGCAGGAAGGTCCAGTTATTCTCCTTCGTAAAGAGCTTTTCGAGACCGGACAGGAATTTTCCAACCAGTTGTTTCTCTTCCTCCAAAGTCTTCGGCTGCGGCAGATTCAGAGCGCAGGTGTTGTCGAGACCGCATTCATATTTATCGGTGACCTGTTGCGAAAGAGCAGCCCAGGCGCGGTCTTTCTCGGGGCTGTCGAGGGGCGCGGGCAGAGGCATGAGGTCGGTATTATCGAGATGGATGAGCGGATCGCGTTCGCTTTGCGACATGTCGCGAAGATCGATGTGCTTGTTCACTTGCGCACCTCCTGCGCGGGATTGGTAGTCGCAACGTCAAGCCAATTCCTCTTGCCGTCGGCGCCAACGTGCGCCGCCGACCAAGTCGGCCGGTAGGTCAAGTACTCGGCCACCGCGGACTCGATACTGCCGCCGCGAACATTGGGGCGGTCGTCCCAGCGCACGGAGTGATAGGTGAAGTATTTCGCGATGAAGTGCGACATGTGCGTGAACGGAATATAGGCGGCCAGAGCCGAGGACAGGACCACTCCCAGGCCGAACAGCGGGCTTACGTGAAGCGTGCGGTCGAAGCGCAACAGCCCGCGTGCCACGTCGCCAACGCCCGCGCTTTGCGGCGAGCGCAGGAAGTATCCGGCGGCCAGCAGGCCGAAGGCGATAATAAAGAAGACAAGATTGAAGAAGTCAGCGGGTTTGGTGTAGTTCTTCAGCGCCGGATCGGTGGCGCGGCGCAGAAACAGAAGCAGTGCGCCCGCGACCGAGATCGTCGCGCCCACGTACGCCATGGCGTGATAGACGCCCGCCAGAATGATCCAGAAACCGCTCGTGGCGAGACTGGGCGCCAGCAGCGGAAATCCGGCGCCCAAACCAACCAGCACGATCGCCCCGATCAGCAGATAGAGTCCGAAGTGAAAGAGGAAGGACGGGAGCCAGAGGCGCCGGTTGAATTCCCAGAGTCCCTTCATGAACAAGATCTCGGGAATCATGACGCGCAGCTCGCCGATATGGTTGGAGTGCTGCGGCTTGGTCCACCAGTCGCCAGTTTCGAAGTAGGACCCTCCATGCTTTACCCGCTCGGGCGCTTCGTGCGGAACCGGGTAGAGTTCCCAGCGCAAGTGCACGGGTGTGCTTGCGTACTGCCAGATGCGGCGGACACAGCCGATCACAAAGATCAGCAGGCCGGCATAAATCGCGATGTAAACGATAAGCGCCATGCGCGCCTCCGAAACTCGAATGGTAGCAAGCGAAGTTGCTCGCTCGTTCCGACGAAGCCACGATAGCAGCGAGCGTGGCACGGGGATGTGACTCCCATCACGTGTATGCGCCCATTTTGATACAAATCGGTCGAAAATTAAGTCGACGGACATACTTATAAAGATTGCATTAGGGCAGATAGGTGAGTTACTTCCATGTACTTCGAGGTTCGCGCAATCTCACGCAGTGAGGTGACGCGGGTCACGGTGGGCAAACTATGAACGGGATATGTTGGGCACAGCCTTTACACACTGAGTCCCGTGTGATTGGCAGCGAGGGAACGTGATCGGCAGTGTTCCGCTCTCGACAAATCTGCGAGAACGTCAAAGCCCGGTCGGCGGCAGCTTAGCGCAACAAGGCTCTGGCGGCTCGGTCCGGCGGGTAGCGCCGTTGGAACCAACAAGGAAAGTCGAAGTGGTTCTTCCGGTGAGATCGCCCCCGTGACGATCCCGATTAGTTCTGAAGGATCGTTTTTTCGTGAACGTTTTAATTCGCGGTCGGTTTAAATAACGAATGAGCTTCCTCTTTCATGACGATCTGCCTGGGTCTTCGACGAAGGCCCACTGCGGTGCCCGGCCGAACTACCAGGCCGTGCCCGACGATCGGCTTTTTCCCACATCTTTAATTTCGGGTTTGCCGAAAAAGCGGCAAGCCGGAGGTGACTAGTGCCAAGCTATGTAATTCCTGAGAAGTGCGATGGGTGCAAAGCTCTGGACAAAACAGCGTGCCAGTACATTTGCCCCAACGACCTGATGGTCCTCAACAAGAACACAATGAAAGCCTACAACCAAGATCCTTCCATGTGCTGGGAATGCTACAACTGCGTCAAGATTTGCCCCACCCAGGCCGTGCAGGTTCGCGGTTACGCCGATTTCGTTCCTCTCGGCGCCACGGCGACCCCGCTGCGCTCGACCGACTCGATCATGTGGACGGTCAAGTTCAGGAACGGGACGCTGAAGCGCTTCAAATTCCCCATTCGGACCACTGCGGAAGGCACTGCCGTACCCAACGGCGGTTTCGCTGACCATGGCGACCTCAAGAGCACCGCGCTCGCAACCGAGCCGGCTTCCCTGGGATTGCCTGCGGTGTTCTCTCTGACGGGAGGTAAATAGACATGCCTAAATTTGAGACGGTGGTTGTAGAAACTGACCTCCTGATCCTGGGTGGCGGCATGGCGGCATGTGGTGCCGCCGTAGAAGCTGCTCACTGGGCCAAGAAGAACGGTTTGAAGGTGACCTTGGTCGATAAGGCTGCCATCGATCGTTCTGGGGCCGTGGCTATGGGCCTTTCCGCTATTAACCAGTACGTCGGTCTCCGCGACGGGGCCAACTCAGTGCAGAACTATGTCGACTATGTGCGCAACGACCTGATGGGTGTGACGCGCGAAGACTTAGTGGCCGACATTGCCCGTCACGTGGATTCGAGCGTGCATCTGTTCGAGAAGTGGGGCCTGCCGATTTGGAAAGACGAAGCCGGCAAGTACGTGCACGAAGGGCGCTGGCAGCTCATGATCAACGGCGAATCTTATAAGGTCGTCGTGGCCGAAGCGGCCAAGAACGCGTTGCTGCAAAGCGGCGTGGGACAGATCTTCGAGCGCGTGTTCATCGTGGGCCCGCTGATGGATGGAGATCGTTGCGCTGGCGCTATCGGATTCTCGGTGCGCGAGAACAAAGTCTACATCTTCAAATCCAAAGCAACGCTGACTGCCATGGGCGGCGCCGTCCACGTGTTCAAGCCCCGGAGTTCGGGCGAAGGCATGGGACGCGCCTGGTATCCACCGTGGAACTCGGGTTCCTCCGCGTACTTCACCCTGAAGGCTGGGGCGGAGATGACGTGCCAGGAAGTCCGCTTCATTCCAGTGCGCTTCAAGGACGCGTACGGTCCGGTCGGCGCCTGGTTCCTGCTGTTCAAGTCTCGGGCCACGAACGCCATGGGCGGTGAGTACATGGTGGAGCGTAAGCCGGAACTGGAAAAGTGGGGCCCCTACGGACGGGTGAAACCCATTCCCGCCAATCTGCGCAATTACCTCGGCATGCTCGATGTGCTCGACGGTAAGGGCCCGATCTACATGAGGACCGAAGAGGCCCTCAAGAAGATCTCCGATGCCTACAAGGACGACCCCAAAGCCTATGCCAAGAAGATGAAGGAATTGGAGTCGGAGGCGTGGGAAGACTTCCTCGACATGACCATCTCGCAAGCTCTGCTCTGGGCTGCCACCAACGTGCAACCGGAACAGAGAAGCTCTGAGATCGCAGCCGCTGAGCCGTACTTCATCGGTTCGCACTCGGGCGCTTCGGGAGCATGGGTCAGCGGTCCGGAAGACTTGCAGACCGGCGAGACCAAGAAAGACTACTTCTGGGGCTATGCCAACATGACAACGGTCAAAGGCCTGTTCGCCGCGGGCGATGCTTCTGGCGCTTCCAGCCATAAGTTCTCGTCCGGGTCCCATGCCGAAGGCCGCATTGCCGCCAAGTCCGCGGTGAAGTTCATCGTGGAAAACAACACCGCGCCGAAGCTCGACCAGGCGAGGGTGGATGCCCTGACGGCAGAGATCCTCAAGCCGCTGGAGACGTTCGAGAAATACCAGAACCTCTCGACCGATGAGGATATGAACCCCGAGTACATCAAGCCGCGCATGTTCATGTTCCGCCTGCAGAAGATTATGGACGAGTACGCCGGCGGCGTGACCGCGCAGTTCACCACCAACAAGCCTTCCCTCGAGCGCGCCCAGGAACTTCTGGCCTTCCTCGCGGAAGACTCGGCCAAACTGGCTGCTTCGAATCTTCACGAACTGATGCGCTGCTGGGAGAACGTCCATCGGATGTGGCAAGCCGACGCCCACGTGCGCACCGTGCTGTTCCGTGAAGAAACACGGTGGCCCGGCTACTACATGCGGTCCGACACTCCGACGTTGAACGAAGAGAACTGGCACGTCTTCGCCAACTGCCGGTGTGATGCGAAGACCGGAAAATGGGAAATGATCAAACGGCCCATCCTCCATGTCTTCCCGCAACCGAAACCCAAAGAGCTGGAACCAGCCCTAGCTCATTAGCCCGCGGAGAGGTTCCGGCTTCGGCCGGAACCTCTCCTATTGATTC
>JBAVVP010000398.1:0-2899 GCA_049697355.1 Terriglobales bacterium | reverse complement strand
CGGTGCTCATGATCCAGTTCCCCGGGCGGAATCTCGAAGGAGCGTTCAGCATACCCATCCTGCTGGTCACCAGGGACGAAGTGGCCGCTGCGTCGGCTTTATTCCCCGACTTGCCTGCGGCCGCAGTGATGCTCAGCTCCGGCGAGGAGACCGCGCGGGCTAACTACCTTCAGAACTCCTGATCTCGCGCAGTGAATCGGGTCTGTCCGAGAAAACGGAATGATCCTGAAAAAGTTTTATCTCCATGGGGGGAGGGTTGATATAAGGGGAAATCATGCCCCAACTTCAACTTCCAATTTTCCCTTCTGGAGTGACCGAGATCAATTCTCAGATAGCTGTGCAGAAGGAGGCTGGCACTATTTATTACATTCACGGTCATCTTCCGGTGTTTCAACACGCGGAGAAGGATGTGCGAGGATTTCGCATGTTCACCAGCCAGATGGTGGTCAATGGCACGGTGAAGCCCAAGGATCTGGTCCGTGCGTTCGGTGTGCCTATGATTTCGGTGAAGCGGTCAGTGAAGGTTTTCCGGGAACGAGGAGCGGAAGGGTTTTTCGCGGAGAAGCCTCGTCACAGTTCGGCGTCGGTTCTGAAAGGTGAAGTGTTGCAGCAAGCGCAGCAATTGCTTGATGAAGGCAAGAGCATACCGGAAGTTGGCAGGGAAGTGAAAGTGTTGCTTACAACGCTTCACAAGGCGGTTCATGCAGGGCGGTTGCGAGAGCAAAAAAAAACAGTACCGCCGAGGTTGAAGTAAGCAATAAGAGCGAGCGCAGCCAGGTCGACAGTCAAGCGCCGATGGGGAACGGCGCGACGCGTTCGCTGGAGCGAGTAGCGGCAGCGATGGGCGCGCTGGAGTCGGCGCCGATTGAGTTTCAGGCTGCCTGCGACGTAGTCCGGGGTGGCGTTCTGCTGGCATTGCCGGCGTTGTTGGCGGTCGGACTGTTGCGCTACACGCCGCAGATGTATCAACTCCCCCCTGGATTTTATGGCATCGACAGCATATTTCTGCTTCTGGCGTTGATGGCATTGGGGCGGATACAGTCTCTGGAACAGTTTCGCTACCAGACTCCCGGCGAGTGGGGCAAGCTGCTGGGCCTGGACCGCATTCCCGAAGTGCGGACGTTGCGGGAGAAGCTAAAGCTGCTCTGTAAAGACCTGGGACAAGCCATGCGCTGGAATGCCGCCCTGGCCAAGGAGTGGATTGGCCAGCAAAGCGCCACGGACCTCTATTTCTACTGCGATGGCCACGTACGCGTCTATCACGGAGAACTGACGGAACTGCCGCGCCATTACGTGGCACGGGAAAAGTTGTGTTTGCGCGCCACCACCGACTACTGGGTCAACGCTCTGGATGGGCAGCCTTTTCTGTACGTGAACAAAGAGGTGGATCCGGGGCTGATCGCCACGCTCAGGCAGGACGTGGTTCCGTGGCTGGAAGCCAACCTGGCCAGGAAGCCGGATTTGACCCAGGATCCACGCGCGCACTGGTTCACCATGGTGTTCGATCGGGAAGGATACAGTCCTGAACTGTTCGAGCAGCTGTGGCAGAAGCAGATAGCCGTTCTTACCTATCACAAGTTTCCCCAGGGCCCGTGGCCCAGAGAAGAGTTCACCACCCATCGCGTGCCACTGGCCGGCGGTGAAATGGTCTCCATGCAACTGGCCGAGCGCGGTACCCGGTTGTCGAACCGGCTCTGGGTACGCGAGATCCGCAGGGTCAGCGACGGCGGCCACCAGACTTCGATCCTGGCCACCAACTTCAAGGCGCCGATGACCACGCTGGCACCGTCGCTCTTCGCTCGATGGTCTCAGGAAAATTTCTTCCGATACATGCGAGAACACTACGGCCTGGACCGCTTGATCGAGTATGGAACTGAACCCGTTCCTGATGCCATCCCTGTGGTCAATCCGGAGTGGCGCAAGCTCGACGGCCAGATCCGATCCAATATCGGCCACCGCCATCGCCAGGCGGCCCTGTTTGGAGCCCTTGCCCTGTCAGAGGATCCCACCGGTTCCGAACTTCAGGATTTTCAGTTGCGCAAGGCACAAATGCGGGAAGAAATTGAAGGCCTCGATAGGCAGGTTGACCAACTCAAACAGGCGCGAAAGAACACTCCGCATCACATCCCGGCAAAGTTATTGCCGGAGCAAGACCGCTTTACCCGTCTGCGCACCGAACGAAAGCATTTCGTCGATACCATCAAGATGATCGCTTATCGCGCTGAATCCAGCATGGCTTCGCTCCTTCGCGAACATATCGCTCGTCCCGACGATGCACGCGCTTTGCTCCGACAAATCTTCGATACCGAAGCCGATCTTACCCCCGACACGACTTCCAGCACCTTGACGGTCAGACTTCACCACCTGACTCAGGCGGCTCACGATCAGGCCATCGAAAAATTCTTGTCTGAACTCAACGACACACAAACCATCTTCCCAGGTACCCAACTCAAACTCGTCTTCAAACTCGGCTCAACCTGAATTCCCCCGGATCAGGAGATCTGAATCTCTTGCCCGCGCCAAGAAGATGTACGGATATGACTGCGCAATGTGCCACGGAGCAGATGGGGCCGGAAAGGGAGAACTTGCCTCAGAGATGAAATTGACGCTAAGCGATATGAGCGATCCGGCCACGTTGAAGGACAGGACCGACGCGCAACTCTATGGCACCATCCGCGACGGCAAGGACAAGATGCCCGCAGAGGGAAATCGCATGAGTCCAGAAGACGGCTGGAGCCTGGTCGCGTATGTGCGCTCGTTATCGGCCGCGAAGAATTGAGCGGCAGCTTGGAATCAGCCGAAGAAGTAGCAAGGGGCGTGGGTTGGGTGTAAACAAGACGGAAGAACGTGCAATGCGAAGAGTCTTCGTCCCCGATCCCGAATCCACCCTCTTTACTTC
>JBAVVP010000397.1:0-3932 GCA_049697355.1 Terriglobales bacterium | reverse complement strand
ATTACAACGGCCCCCGACAACACCAACAATGTGCTCGCGCTGGCATTCGGCCTGCTCATCGTCATGCTGATTGTGCTGGGCTCGCTATGGATCATGTATCATTTGAACCACAACATGATGCCGATGGATCAAATGATACATATGCAGCGGTGATATTCCCGGCCTTTGCGAACCCATCCCCACACACTCGGCAGCAAGGGCCGCTAGTTTACCGCGATACAGCTTGAGCAACTGATTGGTCTGGACGACATCATGGGGGACCCCGCAGCCACTGCACTGTTCTCTCTGTGTCGACCGAGTGGGGAGACAATACGGACCCATTTAAAGGCACACACAAAGGAAGCTCAGAATCGAAGAGAGAGCCGGTTAGGACACCGTAAGTGTACTCATTTCCATTCGGCAAGCCTCGCTGAAGGCCCGCAACGGGTCCAGCGCGTCGCTGCCGATCAGATCCCGCAATTCGGGGAAGGTCTTATTTGGCAAGAAATACGTGTCGACTATCATTCGGATGACCTTGTCTGCTCTTTCGACAATCTCAGGACTTGATATGATGCGCATTCTGCTGGTTAAGGCATATATGCTAACAAGAGCGGAAACTTCGACCTGGTTATGCACAAGAGCATCTGCATATAATTTCGAGGCTTCTTCGATGAATTGCTTGTACAATTCCTGGCGTCTGGTCTTATCTTGCAAGAGCCACTGGACGTTCGCTTGCTTGCGCTGGGTGACCCAGGCCGCTGCAAAACTCGTCAGACCGCCGATAGCTGATCCTGCCAATGCAGCAAGAGCTGAAATATATGCGGGATTCATGATCCAATCGTGTGTTTGATGGTAGTCTAATTACGGGTAAGCTTGCGGTGACAATCGGCTCGGCATGCCACGCCGGATCGCGCTCGACCTGTCATTTGGTGGAGGCTTGTGCTGAAGGTTCGAGCCATACAGACATCCCGGGCTGCAGCTCTTCAGTTGTTTGGACGGGATCGGCGCGAACAAGAAAGCTGTTAAGATCGTGATCCCCGACGGCCCGGGCGGCACGCCAGGTTGCAAATTCTCCAAGCGGCCGCAATTCGGTCACGCGCGCCTCGATGGTGTTTCCCTTCGCAGTCAACAACCGCACGGGAGACCCGATCGTGGTTCCCTTGAGGAAGTCTTCCCTGACCGTGAAACTGAACCACCGCTCTCCCCCGGCCGCAAGGGTCATGACCGATTGCCCCGGTGAAATCACTTCCCCTAAGTAAGAGGCAAGCGTGCCGATCACACCATCGGCGGGAGCAAAAAGCTTTGTTTTGGCAAACTTTGCTTCGAGATCCGCGAGGGCAGCTTCAGCCAATACGACATTTGCCTGAGCGATTTCCCGTTCCTCCTTCGTCGGACCTGCCTTATTCTGGTCGTATACCGCGCGCAACTGGGCAAGATTGGCTTCGGCCGCCCGGAATGTAGCCGTACGTTCATCAAGCAGCTGTTTTGATGCGAAAGAGTCTGTGGCAAGCGCTGCCGCCCGCTTATATTGGGCCCTGTCTAAAACAAGCTTCGACTCGGCGATCTTGATGTTCTGCGCCGAGATGTTAACCACTTCCTGACGGGGCCCTACGAAAACATTGTCGCGATCGGCACGTGCCTTTTCCAGAGCGGCTTTCGACTCGAAGACAGAGGCGGCCAGCTCGGGATTGCTCAATTCCGCGAGCAGATCGCCCTTTTTAACGCGCTGTCCTTGGATCACATGTACTGCCGCAAGACGGCCGCTTATTTCCGGGGCGATATGAATCTCGGTCTCCCGCACAACACCGGGGATAAGCGGGGCTGCGGGACCAGTTCCGTGCGCCCCGAAAGCGAGAAAGCCCGCACCTCCAGCCAAGGCGATCGCAGCCAGAAAAAGAATGCGGCGGTGAAGCAAGCTATTGGCCAAGGCGGCTCTCCTTCCTGCTGGAGAAGTGCCCCGCCAGGACCGCGAGCAGGCCGTAGATGCCGGTTAACGCCCAAAGCGTCATCCAGTCATGCGATAAGTCGTGCAGGCTGGCACCCATCTGGTTGATACGTACGAGTCCATCGATCGCTGTGGTGCTGGGAAAAATCTGGCTCGCCGCTCGTAATTGGCTGGGAATGGCTTCCAGCGGCCACGACACGCCGACCATGAAGAACAGCGGCAGGCTGGTCGCGATGAAAAGAAGTACGGCACTCTCCCGGCGCGTGAACCACGATCCAACGAATTGGCCCAGCAGGCTGACCGACAAAACAAACGGCACCGCCAATAAACAGAGATCGAGGAGATGTCCGAGCGTCGAGAAGCCGTACACACGCGGTAGAATGATGAGGTAAAGCGCCAATCCCGTCGTTGCCAGGCAAAGATGCGCGAGCGCTTGCCCTACGATGCCCTGAATTCTCCCGCGCAGGCGCCGGGCCCTAAGACCGCCCGCCTCGAACGTGACGCCCCCAAGCATGGCGGAGCCCATTAGGAGCGTCTGCTGAAGGATGAGCACAAAGGCTGCTGGAACGACGTAGCTTGCATAGCCGCCCGTTGGATTGAAAAGCGGCTCGCTCAGAAGCTCAACAGGAGAGTTCCTTGTGAGGGCCGCGTGGGCGAGACTCCCATCGGATCGCGCGCCACGTGCTGCGATCTCTGCCGTTACCGCGCTTGTCGCCTCAGAGATGCCCTGCAGCGTGCGATTGTAGAGGAGAAAATACGCCGAATCGACATAGGCACCCAGCCGGGCCTTATTGCCCTTCAAGACTTCACGCTCCGTGCCTTCGGGAATTCCTAATATTCCAAAAACTTCGCGTCTGGCGAGAGCGGCGTGCGCGTCGGCAAGTGTGTCTGCGCCAATCGTGATCTTGACAGCCTCGTCCGCATTCAGGGTTTGAATGATGTTGCGGCTGAGCTCCGTTCGATCTTGATCCACGACGGCGATGGGGATGTCGCGGAGCACTTGGCCGAGATAAGGTTGCGGGTAGAAAAGGCCATAGATCACGGGTGCAAGAACAATCATGCTGAAAGCGCCTTGGTCCCCCAGAACCCGCCGGAATTCGGCAACCATTGAGTTTCCAATCCCGTATGCTGGATAAGATGACGCTGCCGTTTGGGCCGGAGGTACGCGTACAGGAATTGCGGCAGCGATTGCGTGCAAGCGGAGCCACGCGAGACCGAAATAGGCAATGGTTAGCGCGCCAAGCATCGCGAAGGGTTGGCCGGAAACCGCGGGCGGCAATCCGCGAAGCGCTTGGTCAAACAAGATTTCCATGTACCAGCGCAGCGGAAGGATATCCCCCCAAAACCGCGCGAAGCCATTTATCCCGATGATCGGAAAACCGACCCCAACAAACCCAAAGGCTGGGGAGCAGAAGATAGCGGTGAGGCTCAGTCCGAACGCAAGATTACGGACCAGCAGCTGAAATAGAGCGCCTACAGCAACATAAGCGATCACCAGCAGGCACGCAGCTGCGCCCATCATGACGGCGCTGCCGCGGAAAGGAATTTGAAATACGCCGTGGATAATCCCGGCTACCACGGCCATCATCAGGATAAAAATAGCAAACAGCGGTGCCAGCTTTCCAATGAGCGCGGCAAGCGGACTCCCTCCGGCGATCCTCAGCCACGCCCTCACGCTGCGCCTTGTGAACTCCGAGCCCACCGCATAGCCGGCAGCGATCGCAATAACAACGTGAAGGACCATTGGCATGATAGCGCGCAGCAGGAATTGCGCGAAGTTCAGTGCCGGATTCGAGAGAACATATTCTTCGGGCACCAGCGGCCCTAATTTGAAAGTGGGCTTTGCGTGCGAAGCAGGGGCCAGCATCTCCGTGGCGGCGTTAATCGCACTTGAAATGGCGCTTGAGGCGTTGTTGCCCGGGGTGAAAAACTGGCGATTGTAAAAGACCGTGATCTGGGGCCGCTTTTCTCCCATCAGATCGCGTTCGAAGTTCGGGGGGATATAGAC
>JBAVVP010000396.1:0-29913 GCA_049697355.1 Terriglobales bacterium | reverse complement strand
ATCTCGGTTCCCGTCGGCCGTGGCACGCTGGGCCGCGTGATGAACGTCATCGGTGAACCCGTCGACAACCTCGGTCCCGTTGACTTCGTAAAAAGGATGCCCATTCACCGCCTGGCGCCCGCCTTCGATGAGCAGTCGACCACTGCGGAGATGTTCGAGACCGGCGTGAAAGTGGTGGACCTCATCCAGCCCTTCTTGAAAGGCGGAAAAATCGGCCTGTTCGGCGGCGCCGGCGTCGGCAAGACCGTCGTCATCATGGAACTCATTAACAACGTGGCCAAGCAGCACGGTGGATTTTCCGTGTTCGCCGGAGTCGGCGAGCGCACCCGTGAAGGCAACGACCTCTGGCTGGAAATGAGCGAGTCGGGCGTCATCAAACCCGGCAAGCCCGCCGAATCGAAAGCCGCGTTGATCTACGGCCAGATGACGGAGCCTCCCGGAGCCCGTCTCCGTGTAGCGTTAAGCGCTCTGACCGTGGCCGAATATTTCCGCGATGAAGAAGGCTCCGACACCCTCCTCTTCATCGACAACATATTCCGCTTCACCCAGGCGGGATCCGAAGTATCTGCTCTTTTGGGTCGCATGCCCAGCGCGGTAGGTTATCAACCCAACTTAGCGACGGAAATGGGTGAGTTACAAGAGCGTATTACTTCGACTAAGAAAGGATCGGTAACCTCGGTGCAGGCGATCTATGTACCGGCCGACGACTTGACCGATCCGGCACCGGCAACCACGTTTGCTCACCTGGATGCCACGACCGTGCTTTCACGGTCGCTTACGGAAATTGGAATTTATCCGGCGGTGGATCCGCTGGCTTCCACTTCTCGCATTCTCGATGCTCGGATTGTTGGGCAGGAGCATTACGATGTGGCGCAGATGGTGAAGAAGACGCTGCAGACGTACAAAGACCTCCAGGACATCATTGCGATTTTGGGCATCGACGAACTGAGCGAAGACCAGAAACTGACGGTGGCGCGGGCGCGCAAGATCCAGAAGTTCCTCTCGCAACCGTTCTTTGTGGCCGAGCAATTCACCGGCACTCCGGGACGCTATGTGAAGATCGCCGACACGGTGAAGGGTTTCCGCGGCATCGTGGAAGGGAAATATGACGACATCCCGGAGCAGGCATTCTATATGAAGGGAACGATCGACGAAGTGGTCGAGACGGCGGAAAAAATGAAGGGTGCGGCAGCGTAACCCAGCAGTTAGCACTTAGCAATTAGCACTTAGCTCTTATGAGCCGCCGCTGAATATTGACTGAGAACTGAGAACCGGGAACTGAGAACTGTGGATAATACCTTCCAACTCGAAATTGTGACTCCCGCCAAGCTGGTGGTGAAGGAAGCGGCGGAAGAAGCGCAGATCCCCGGTTCGAGCGGGTATCTGGGGATTCTTCCCGGCCACGCTCCGTTGATTACAGAACTGGGCGTCGGTGCGATTACTTATCAAGCGAGCGGAGTGACGCACACGCTCTCGGTAGCTTGGGGTTTTGCGGAAGTGCTGCCCGACAAAGTGACGATTCTGGCCGAAGCCGCTGAGCGTCCGCAGGAAATCGACGTAGAGCGCGCACAAAAATCTAAAGACCGCGCCGAGGAGCGGCTGAAGAGCAACGATCCTCAGGTGGATTACACGCGCGCGGAAGACGCTTTGCAGCGCGCGGAAACCCGGCTGAATGTTGCCAAAGAAAAGTAGCAGGGATACGGCTTCAGAGGCTGAAGCCGGTACTTTTGTGCTGCGCGCGGCGGCACGCGGAACGCAAGACTGAGACGCGGGAGCGCCGTGCGCATTTCTAACCCCTTGCGGCATTCCCGAAAGCAACTCTGAAAATGTTTGCACTATGTCTGCACTGTCAAGGACAGGGAAAAATTCGCGTCCTCTTTGCGATTTTTCTTGACACCAATCGCGAACTGGCCATAATAGTGGGGCCAGCGCAGGCTGTACAGTCAGGCTCTTCCCCCTTAAGTAATCCGTCGTCAGGCTTCCTCAAAGAAGCAAGGTACTTGTTTGGGAAACGACCGTCCACAAACGAACTTGGTGACAGGTTTCTTCAGACCCAATAGGAACCTTGTGTGTCTCAACGAAAGCTAGGACCTCCGCGCCGTGCGGAGTCAACTTCAACCAGGATCATCAGGTTTTTTTGGGAGGGCAAAACATGAAGAAGTTCGTGGTGACAGCGACGATTTTGATGTTGGTAGGGACCTTGTCAACCTTTGCAGCGGCGCAAAAACTGCCCGGCAGCGGGCGGGCGGCGGCGGCCGCGGCTCCCGCAGGGCCGCACAACTGGAATACCCCGGCGAGCAGCGTTGAGCGGTCGGAGGATGCGGGTGTTCGCGCCCACACCAACTGGGTCTTCGGAACCTCGAACGGTATGGTAGTCGAAGCAACTGCGCAGAGCATGGGGCCCGACGTCACCCTTACCACGCATTACGAGACGCCGGCTTCGATGGCGTGTGTGTACAAGTTATCTCATTCCGGTACATGCGTACCTGGCATCAACAGCCCGGGCGGACCGCAATCAGGCGGCTGGGGAGCGATCGCCATCGTCGACGCCTACGACAACCCGTATGCGGCTGCTGAATTGAGCACCTTCGACACTCAGTTCGCTTTGCCGGCGGCTAACTTTACTAAGGTCTATGCCAATGGAAATGGCTCCTGCACCACGCCTCCCGTCAACAAAGGCTGGGGCTTGGAAGAGTCCCTCGATATCGAGTGGGCGCACGTGATGGCCCCTAAGGCCGCCATCATTCTTGTGGAGGCTTGCTCAAACTCGAACGCCGATCTGTTTTATGCAGAGTACGTGGCCGCTCAGATCGTACAGAACACCTACGGCGGCGGTGACGTCACAAATAGTTGGGGGCAGAGCGAGTTCGCGGGCGAGACAGCCTATGACCCGTACTTCGGCTACTATTTCCCGTATAACACCGCTTATTTCGCTTCGGCTGGCGACTCGGGCTGCGGTGCGACGTATCCCAGCTCTGCACCCTGGGTGGTTTCGGCGGGCGGCACCACCGTCTACCGTAACGCAACCACCCTCGCGTTCAGTAAAGAGGGCTGCTGGTCAGGCTCCGGCGGGGGTTCAAGCTCACAGGAAACCTGGAGCAACACGTTTGCGACCGGATCCTACATGGGCGGTTGGGCCGCCTATCAATTTGGGCCTTTCGGGGCAAACTCCCGTCAGACTCCGGATTTTGCCTTCAATGCCGATCCTAACAGCGGCGTAATTGTTTACGATTGCGCCTACGCCAGCGGCACTTGCTACTACTACGAAGTCGGCGGAACCAGCGTGGCCTCGCCCTCGCTTGCTGGCCTTGTCAACCATGCCGCGAACAAGTTAGGCATGGGGCATATCAACCCGGCGACCGGAAGTGGGAACTATAATTCCGAGGAGAATAACCTGCTTTATTCGCAGCTCGGAGCGGCGGCGGCGTACAAGACGAACTTCTACGACGTCACGACCGGCTCGAACACCACTAAGTCATGCACTGGGAATGCCGGCAAGGGGTGGGATTACTGCACCGGTGTGGGAAGCCCGCGCGGCTTGCTAGGCAAGTAGAAGTTGCTTCTGGATGGACTACCGAGGCCCTGGTCTACAGGGCCTCTTTTTTTGTTGTGCGCAGATTGCGGGCCTAGCGCTGGTTTCGCAAATGGTTTGTGTGAAGGGCCCGTCTTCACAGGCCGCGGAAAAAGTCAGTTTTGCACTTGATTTTGGGCGGCGCAGCGGTTTACCGCTGCGGTAAGTCCTTTGCTTTGAATTCGGCTTTAGCCGCTGAGGGAACGCTTCCTGCTCAGGGGCACTTTCCCGCAGCCTGTTCAACCGTGCCGCCCAGAGCCAATAAACACGCGGGCTTTAGCCCCCTGAGGGATGTGCCCTCCGGGTTGAAGGGCATTTATGAAACCAGGTCCAACCGCTACTGCGGTTTGTGATCGGGCGCTTTCTCCGCCGGCGGCTTAGCGGGAAGCTGACTGCTCGCGGGCGCTACCTGATAGGTCTTCTCTTGCGGGATGCATTTGCCGGGCAGCGTAAACAACGCTGGGTCGGGGGGCCCGACCACGACATCGCGATAGGTGGCGGTCACGGTTCCCGGATTGGAGTACACGTCAATTCGCAAAGGAACGCCCTTGAGATCGTCGGCTGCCCAAATCTTCGAATTGAACTTGGTGCCGTCGGGCATGGTGGTGAATCCCTCCAGGACCGTGCTGGTGTGGCCGTCCACCACCTCCTTGACTCCGGTCGCACTTCTCGTGGTATTCGGTCCGTAAACCAGTTGCAACGGACTTCGCATCATCTGGGCTTGTGCGGTCTTCATTACGACACAGGTGGTCTTCCCGGGAAGAATGAGCAGGTTGTACACCTTATCTTCCTCTGGCGCCCAAATGGTAGCGGCCGCTGTACTCGGCTCGACTCGCAGCTTGGACCCGGAGTGATAGATCTTCCACGTCAGGCTTCCCTTGGTTTCCGAGGCTGAGAAATCAGGTAGATTGCCCCATGCACTACCCTTCGGATTCTGAGCGAAGGCCGCCGGACCGCAGCTCAGGAGGAAGATCAGGAGGAAGCAAGCGATGGCCACGGATTGCAGAGCGGATGCGAATTTCATAGTGTCCCCGACGTACGAGATTGCCATAATGAACGGCGCACAGGCAGTGTTACGCGATGCAAGCAGCGATTCTGGGCCAAGTCGTTACCGGGCCAGCCGATGGTGGCGGCGCCGGAAACGAACTCAACGCGGACCTTTGTGCCGGTGCGGCAGATCCTTGATGGCGGTATACCACGGCCACGCGCCGGTAAACGGCTCCCCGAGTTTTCGCTGCATTATAGCAGGAGCCCACCTGTTACACTTTCCAGTTTCCTTCCTTCTTAGGAACCGCGTCTGAGGCAATTACGAGAGAGGCAATCATGACGATTCAACGGGTAGGAGTGATCGGAGCAGGCACGATGGGCAACGGGATTGCCCACGTGTTGGCGCGGTGCGGGTTCAGCGTGGCGCTCTGCGATGTGGAACAGCGATTTCTAGATCGCGGACTGGCGACCATTGCGAAGAATCTCGATCGCGAAGTGGCCAAGAACAAGATTACGGCGGGCGACAAGGTCTCTACGCTGGGGCGGATTACGGCGGTGGTCGATCGCGCGAAACTGGCGGATTGCGACCTCGTGATCGAGGCAGCGACGGAAAAGTTTGAGGTCAAGGCGGAGATTTTCCGCGATTTGGATCGCATGATGAAGCCGGATGTGATTCTCGCCACGAATACGTCTTCGATTTCGATCACGAAGATCGCGGCGCTGACCGGGCGCGCCGATCGGGTGATTGGGATGCACTTCTTTAATCCGGTGCCGGTGATGAAACTGATCGAAGTGATTCGGGGCCTCGCGACTTCGCAGGCCACATTTCAGACGGTGCGCGAGCTGTCGGTGAAATTGGAGAAGACGCCCGTGGAGGTGAATGATGCTCCGGGATTTGTGTCGAACCGGGTGCTGATGCCGCTGCTCAATGAGGCGATGTACGCGGTGATGGAGGGTGTGGCCACGGCCGAGGCAGTGGATGAAGTGTTCAAGCTGGGGATGGCGCATCCGATGGGGCCGCTGACCCTGGCGGATTTCATCGGGCTCGACGTGTGTCTGGATGTGATGCGGGTGCTGCAGGATGGGTTGGGGGATCCGAAATATCGGCCTTGTCCGCTGCTCATCAAGATGGTGGATGCGGGCTGGCTGGGACGCAAGAGCGGGCGCGGGTTTTACACGTATTCGTAAAAATACAGAAATATGACGACAGCCTCGAGCGGAATTCTTCCGAAAGGAAAATCGGGCGGCGACGGCTTTTATTACCTGCTGGCAGCGGTGTTGGGAGCGCTGGCGGGTTGGTTGGACATCAAAGTGGGCGATTTACTGCTGACGGCCATGGTGGTGCTGGCGGCGAACATCCTGCTTGGAATTCTGAACCCGCGCAGTCCCTGGCGCTGGGTGGTGCTGGTCGGAGGGTTCGTGCCGGTGGTGGAGTGGCTGGCGTATTTCTTTCTTTCGCAGAAGCCGGACCGGGCGCAGATCTACGAATCGTTTCTGGCGTTTCTGCCGGGAATTGCAGGCGCGTACGGGGGTTCGGTCGGACGCGGCGTGTTCGACAATTTGTTTGCGGGGAAGTGAGACGCCGAGTTCCTCTGGCAGGCTGCGGAAGAACTCCATTTCAAGCAGGTTTTGGAAAGGGCACGAGTTTACTCGTGCCGTTAAGTCCTTGAAAATGGATCGCGCTTCAGCGCCTGAGGTGAGCTTCTTGCGCGCTCGGTGGGTTCTTCCACACAAACTGCAGGGCCAGTCCCACCAAAGGTACCGGCTCCTAAAAACTGTTCCCGTTTCCACAGCCGCTGGGGGTAAGCTACGGTCATGGGAGTGTCGGTTTCGGTGCTGGCGAGCGGCAGCCGTGGGAACTGCGCGCTGCTGGCGACGAGTACAACGCGCATTCTGGTAGATGCCGGGCTGTCGGGCCGCGAAACCTGCAAGCGGCTGCGCGCGCTGGGCGAGCGCGCCGAGGAAATTTCCGCGATCCTGATCACCCATGAACACTCCGACCATGTTGCCGGCCTGCAGCGGTTGGCGACAAAACTGAACGTGCCTGTTTTCCTGACCTCGCCGACCCATCACGCCTGGAGCCGGGCGGTGCGCGACCAACAGGGCGCGATTCCCGAACTGCCGAAATCCGAACATTTTTCTGCCGGCCGCGCCTTTCGCGTGGGCGATATCGAGGTCATGCCCTTCACCATTCCCCACGACGCCGCCGATCCGGTCGGCTTCACCTTTCGCGCGGAAGGCGTCAAGGTCGGGTTCGCCACCGATCTCGGCTACATGCCGGCCAGTGTGCGCGACCACCTGCGGGGCTGCAGTGTGCTGGTGATGGAATCAAATCACGATGTCGAGATGTTGCGCTCGGGGCCGTATCCGTGGTCAGTGAAGCAGCGGGTGATGAGCCGGGTGGGGCATTTGTCGAATGACGCCCTCGCCGAATTCTTTTCCAGCGATTATGATGGGGGAGCGGAATACGTAGTGTTGGCCCATTTGTCGGAACAGAATAACCATCCCGAAATCGCGCGGGCGGCGGCGGAACAGGCGCTCGGCGGTCGTCAGGGGCTGTGGCACAATCAGGTGCTGCTGGCGTCCCAGACGCAAGTTCTGGAAGCGATTCGGTTGTAGCCTCCGGATTAGCCTTTTATGAGCGAATGTGTGGAACCGATCGTAGGGAAAATTCTTGCCGGATGGCGCTACGATATTTCCGGACTGGCTCCGGAGATGCGCGGGGACTACGAACTGCATTTCGCCGATTGCGAGCACTGCCGCAGCCGCCAGAAACTGCACCGCATCATCGATATTTCTCTGATTGTGCTGGCTTCCGCATCGGCCGCGGTGTTTCTGCTGGCATTTATGCTAATCCGGTATTTTGGGCCGCGCCACGCTGTCTGGCTCGAGGTGGGCGCGCTCGGGGGCTTTGCGCTGTCGGCGCTGATCTGGCTGATCGTGGCCGTGGCGACTCCCGCGCCCATGGCGGTGGTGGATGCGGCCAAACTGGGCGCGCGACACGTGCATGACCGACTGCCCCCGGAGATTCGCGAGCGCCTGCCGGAAGAAATACGAGCCAAGCTCACGGGTTCGTGATCCCCTCATAGCGCCCACAACTTCTCGCCATTTTGGTGACCCCTAGTTAGTGCAATAGCAGTTGACCGCCGGACGGCTTCGGGATAAAGTTTCAGAGGTCAGGGTTCCGTTCTGCCCCCCGCCCTGATTTGCAAACCCTGATTTACATGCGCTCCGCTTGGTCCCAACTCGCGCTCATTCTGTGTGTGCTTGCCAGTGTGGCGTGGGCGACGCCGCCGCAATTTTCCGGACAGAAACGGGTCGGCCTGACCACCGGCGACCAGTGGGAACCGGCGATGGCGGCCGACGGTTCGGGACGGGTCTACGTTCTTTACCCTCACTACGGGAGCGTGCCCAATTGCAAGGGTTGCCGCGTCCCGACCATGCTGCTCGTTGCGAGCAACGACAACGGCAAGACCTGGCTGACTCCGCGCGTGATGCTCGAATCGGGATCGGGCCAGTTTGACGCCCAGATTGCCGTCGATCCCGCCGACCGCCGCACCATCTATGCGGCGTGGCTGCAGAATGGAAAACGCGCGGTGATGCTTGCCAAGTCCGTCGACTCCGGCGCCACGTGGACTCTTACACTAGCGGTCCGCAGCGATGTGGAACTGGATAAACCGGCGCTGGCGGTGCGCGGCCAGAGTGTTTATGTGGCCTTCAATCATGAAGAAGAGGTGTGGGTAGCGGCCTCGCAGGATGGAGGGCGCAGCTTTACCTCCACGCGCGTCAATACGGAAAGCCGTCCGGGATGGTCTCTGCTGGGTGCGGCCACGGTCGATCCCGCCGGCAACGTGTATCTGGCCTGGGCTTCCTACTCCAAGGGAGGCGCGCGGGGCGCGGTGAATTTGTATATCGCGAAGTCGCCGGATGCTGGTAAGGAGTGGAGCGCAACCCTGCTCGATGTTTCCGCGGCCGCGCCCGACTGCAAGGACGAGGAATGTGGTGAGGCCTATCTGGGCGCGCAGATCGCTCTAACCTCGGATGCCGCCGGAACTCTTTACGCGCTCTGGAGCGCCGGCAGCGCCCCCCTGGGGCCGCAGCGAATTTATTTCTCGTCATCGACCAACGGCGGCGAAAACTGGCTGCCGCGCGTCAGCGTTTCCTACGCCGGCCCGGGAGTGGAACATGCTTTCCCGGCGATCGTGGCCGGAAACATCGGCGACGTCCGCATCGCATGGATGGATTTGCGCAGCTCTTCTCCGAACTCTCCGTACTGGAACACTTACTATCGAAGTTCAAGCAACGGCGGCGCCACCTGGGGAGAAGAGATTCGCGTTTCCGGCTACGTCCCGGGCTATCGGTATATCGGTAAGGAAGGTTTCCGTTTTCCCTTCGGCGACTATTTCTCGCTCGCCATCGACAACCATGGAGACACGCACGTGGTCTGGGGCGAAGGGCTGAACTATCAGTCGCCAGGATCGATCTGGCACGCCAGCGGACGGTAGAAAAGCAGGTCTTAGGTCTTAGGTCCTAGGTATCAGGACCTTCAACCGCAAGGTTTTCCTAACACCTAAGACCTAAGACCTCTATTCAGTCTGTCAGCAGACCACCCGTCAACTCCCGAATGCGCTCGATGCGATGGTCGCGGCAATAGCTGGTCAGTTCCTCCACCAGCTTTTCGGTCGCCACCGGATCGAAGTAACTTGCGGTTCCCACCTGCACGGCGGTGGCTCCGGCCAGCATGAATTCCACGATGTCCGCCGCGGTGGCGATTCCGCCCATGCCAAGCACCGGGATTTTCACGGCGCGCGCGGCGTCGTAAACCATGCGCAGCGCAATCGGCTTGATGGCCGGACCAGACAGGCCTGCGGTTACGTTGGCGATTCTGGGGCGGCGCGTTTCCGCGTCAATGGCCATGGCAAGAAACGTATTGACCAGAGAGACGGCGTCGGCGCCCGCTTCCTGTGCTACGTACGCCATCTGCCCGATCGAGGTGACGTTGGGCGAGAGTTTAACAATGATCGGCCGGGCCGCCACGCGCTTTGCCGTCCGCACCACTTCGTCGAGCAAATGCGGATCGCTGCCGAACTGGATGCCACCCTGTGCAGTGTTAGGGCAGGATACGTTGATCTCGTACGCCGCAATGCCCTCACCCTGATTCAGGATCTCGATGGTATGTTCGTAATCCGCGCGGGTGTAGCCGAAGACGTTGGCGAACAGGACCACATTCTTCTTCTCGCGCAATGTAGGAAGTTTTTCAGTGAGGAACGCAGGGGCCCCGATGTTCTGCAGGCCGATGGAGTTCAGCATTCCGGCAGCAGTCTCAAACAGGCGCGGCGGCGGGTTTCCGGTCATCGGTTCCTTGGAGAGACCTTTGACGACCAATCCCCCGAGCCGGTCGAGATGCACGATGTCTTCGAATTCGATGCCATAGCCGAAGGTGCCGGAAGCGGCGATGATCGGATTCTTCAGGTCGATGCCGGCGAAGCTTACGCTCAAATCCGGATTGCCGATGGGCGTCATTGCGTTCCCCCGGCGGGCGCGCTGGCGGGTGAAGTGGCGGGTTGCACGGAGAGTGGGGTCGCGGAACGGTGCGCCGGTGGCAATGCCTCGGTCAGCACTCTTCCCGTGGCTTTAGCGGGCGCGTTGATTCCAAGCAACGAAGCAAGCGTCACCGCCAGATCGACCGGCTCGGCGTGCGTCCGGTAGATGCCCGGCTGAAAGGCGAGGCCATAGAAGGCGAGCGGCACATGCGTATCGTACGAGAAAGGCGTCGCGTGGTCAGTACCCTTCGTGATTCCGACGTTGAATGGAATGGGCACTCCCATCACGTACCATCCACCTTCGGGCGAGTAGCTGTGGGCGTAGCGCCGTCCGATTTCCGTGGCCGGAGTTTCTCCGCGCGCCAGCTGCGATTTCGTGAAGTATCCGGTGAATCCCACTTGCATCATGGCTTCGCCCACGTCGGTTTCGGCATCGGCTTCCTTGTGTCCAGTGAAGACGCCAACGAACGCGTCTTCGTTCAGCCAGGCCAGCGGGTAGTCGAGTTCGAGCACGTAGTCGGCGTTCTTCCCATATTTTTTCGAGAGCAGGGAATTGATTTGCGCGCGCAATGCTTTCGCATCGAGATTGGCAGCGGGCAGGCGAAGCGTTTTCGCAAAATCAGGCAGCGGCGCGATCCCGTGGTCGGCCGAAAGCGCCATCCACACGTTGGCCATCCCAATCTGATGGCCGAGGAAGTCGAAAAATTCCGCCAGGGACCGGTCGAGTTCGAGTGCCATGCTGTGCATTTGCGGCGAGTCGGGGCCAACCTGGTGTCCAAGAATATCGTTAGCCGAAAGGCTGATCACCAGCAGATCCGTGGCCGGGCCCGCGCCCAGCTTTTCGTACAAAACGAGTTCCTTGGCGAATTCCAGCTGGTAGTCATTGGCGAAGGGAGTGGAGCCGACTAACTCGTAGAAGCTGGCAGGCTCGCCGTCTTTGCCGTTGCGCGGCGCGGTCGAGCCGAGCACGGTCCCGTCGCGATCTTTCCACTCGCGGTTCAAGAATTTCTCCGCACGTCTTTCCGAAGGACGCCTGCCGTTGAAATTCCGCACCCACTCGGGAAGATCCGGACGGTAGTAGGTGGAGGTGATCCAGTCGCCGTTCTTGGGATCAATCCAGTAGGCGGCATCTCCCGAAAAGCCCGCGGGCAAAACGGCGGCGCGATCTTTCAGCGAAACGGCGAATACGCGGGCTTTGCCGCCCGTGGCCAGTTTCAACTCATCCCCGAGCGTATCGCTCATGAGGTTGTGTGGCGACGCTCCGGGCCCGGTTTTGGCTGCGCCGACAAGTTGTTGGGTATCGTCTTCGACCGAGGTTACGCGCTTCTTCGTTTGCGGGTCCCACCATTCGTTGGCCACAATGCCGTGTCCGCTAGTGTAACTTCCGGTGAAGAGGGTAGCGTGTCCGGGAGCGGTGCGAGTGTTGGCGTAGTCGTAGTTGCAGTCGGCGAAATAAGCGCCGCGATCGAGAAACAGGCGGAACCCACCGTCCCCGAACTGGTCGCGATAGCGTTCCAGGTAGTCGCCGCGGAACTGGTCGATCACGATGACGACCACCAGCTTAGGGCGGGCGTTGTAAGCGGAAGCAAATGCGCCCGGGATCAAGCCAAGCAATGCCAGCGCTCCGAGCGCCAGGCGCAGGATACGGGGGACTCTCATCGCGAGCTAGTTTACAGGAGAAAAGGCGTTCCCTGCGGTTCAAGACTTTGACCTCGGCGTGCACGGACCCGCCTCTTTCAGCTAAAGTTAATGCACAATGCTCGATCTGAACTTTGTGCGTGACAACCTGGCGCTGGTCGAAGAAAAGCTGCGACAGCGCGGAATGAATCCGGCGGAAGTTTTGAAAGACTTTCGCGCCATCGATGGCGAGCGCCGCCAGGCGATTACCGCAGCCGAAACTTTGCAGGCACGACGCAACCGCGCTTCCGAGGAAATTGCCAAACTCAAGAAGAGCGGCCAGGACGCCACGGTACAGATTCAGGAAACCAAAGAGCTGCGCGAGCAGATTCAGGACTCCGAGAAGAAGGCCGCCGAACAGGAAGCGCGCCTGCGCGAGATTCTGACGGCGATCCCCAATATTCCCCACGCCAGCGTGCCCGTCGGCACGAGTGCCGAAGATAACGTCGAAGCCCGCCGCTGGGGCGCGCCCCCGCATTTCGATTTCAAGCCCAAGCCGCACTGGGAACTCGGCGAACAACTCGGAGTCCTCGACCTAGAGCGCGCCGCCAAATTGTCGGGCGCTCGCTTCGCCGTGTACTGGGCGCTGGGCGCGCGACTGGAGCGGGCTCTCGCCAACTTCATGCTCGATCTGCACACGCGAGCCCATGGATACACGGAGGTGCTTCCGCCGTATCTGGTGAATTCCGAGTCGATGTATGGCACGGGGCAGCTTCCCAAGTTCGAGCAGGACTTGTTTCAGGCCACCTCGGGCGGCGAGCCATCCGGGGGTAACTTCCAAAAGGATCCGTACCACATTCCAACGGTAGGCGAGTATGTCTGCCGGGACCGAGATAGCTCACAGCATATATACACAATTGCTACGATTGACGGTCACGCCCGTACCGTGAGCCTAAAGTCGACAGTCGACGACCACGTTGGAAACGACATATCGTGGTCCTCTCTATGGTATGAGCGCAGACTCTGGCTCATCCCGACGGCCGAAGTGCCGGTGACGAATCTCTATCGCGACGAAGTTTTGGATGCGGCGAAGTTGCCGGTTTCGCTAACCGCCTACACTCCGTGTTTTCGCAGCGAAGCGGGATCGTATGGGAAAGATGTGCGCGGAATTATCCGCCAACACCAGTTTCAAAAAGTGGAGTTGGTGAAGTTCTCGCGTCCCGAGACTTCGTACGAGGAACTGGAGAAACTGACCAACAACGCCGAGACCGTGTTGCAGAAACTCGGCCTGCACTACCGCGTAGTGACGCTCTGCACCGCCGATATGGGATTCTCCGCCGCCAAGACTTATGACCTGGAAGTCTGGTTGCCGGGACAGAATCTATTTCGCGAGATTTCTTCATGCTCGAACTTCGAAAGTTTTCAGGCGCGGCGGGCGAATATCCGCTACCGTCCCGAGGGCAAGAGCAAGACTGAATTCGTGCACACGTTGAACGGCAGCGCGTTAGCGGTCGGGCGCACCTGGGTTGCGATCATCGAAAACTATCAGCAAGCCGACGGCAGCGTGCGCATTCCGGAGGCACTGCAGCCCTATATGGGCACGGATCACATACCAGCAAACGTCCCGTGAGACTTTGCCATCGCGGCAATCGGAGATTTGATATCCCATGAATTCCCAAATACACTGGCAGCAACCCGGAGCCTCGACGGCGGTTGAAAGCTCCGTCTCTCCCATGGGCGCGATCTGGCGCACAATTCGCGGATACATTCTCTGGTCGTATGAGCGGGGCAGCCTGCACTACGACATCATGGTCACGCTGATCCTCCTCTTTGTTTTTGTTTCGCCGCACTTCATCAACTATAAGGACAAACCGGTCGAGCGGATCCCGCATCTTACCGGCGTCGTCGTGGTTCCCGGCGACAAGGGTGAACTGATCTATCAGATCCAGGCCTCGGCCGTAAATGCGTCCGCGGGTGGCGACGTCCGCCGCCAGTTGGAACAGATCATCGAGCCCATCTCCGGAGCCGTCAGCATCACTAATGTCGAAACCGTCAACGACCCCTCTGGACATCTGCAGAGTTACAAAGTCTGGGTGAAAAAAGAGTAAGAGGAAGGTTTCATGGTTTCAAAGTTTCAAGGTTTCGAAGTTCATCGCATGAGAGCTGTGCTGAAAGCGCCTCTTTTCGGAATTCTGTTGGCCGCCTGCCTCTTGACGGCGCCCGCATGGCCGCAGAGCGAATCCGCCGGACTGGATCACGTTCTCACTCAGATGGATGGCGTCGCCCGAAACTTCCGAACCACCGAGGCCACTGTCGTTACCGACCAATACCAGAAGGTGATCGACGAAACCGAAACCCAAAACGGCAAGATTTATTTCCGCCGTGAAGGCGGCGAAATCCAGATGGCTGCCGACTTTGCCGAGCCCGACAAGAAGTACGTCATCTACAGCGGCGGCAAGGTTCAGGTGTACCAGCCGAAGATCGATCAGGTGAATGAATACAATCCCGGTAAGAGTCGTGGCGACGTCGAGAGCTTTCTGGTGCTCGGCTTCGGCGGCGGCGGGCACGACCTGCTCAAATCTTACGACGTGAAGTTTTTGGGGCCGGAGACCGCCAACGGCGTTGCCACCGAGAAGCTGGAATTGATTCCGAAATCCACCCGTTTGCGAAACAATATCGCGCGCATCTGGCTCTGGATCGACTCGGTCAAGGGAGTCTTGGTGCAGCAACAGCTATTTGAGCCGGGTGGCGACTACCGCCTGGCGAAGTATTCGGACATACGGATCAATCAAAAACTTCCGGACAACGCCTTCAAGCTGAAGACCACCGGAAAGACGAAATTCATCTCTCCACAAGGGTAGTCGCCGGGTAGAGACGGGGCTTGCCCCGTCTTCGGAGGCGAGCAAGGAAGGCGCAGCAAGAAAGGAAGATGCGGCCAGGCGCGTCTCGACGCGTCAAATCGGGCCAAAATCCGCGCCAACAGAATCAAGCTGAAAAAGACCGGCCGGAACGATATACTGCACCAAAGCCGCCGAAAGTGGAGTTCGCATGGCCAAAGTGTTTACCATCACCGTTCCTCCGGACCTGTCTCGCAAGAGACGGGAGCGCACCACCGACCCCCGCTACGTCGACGGCCAGAAGATGCTGGTCGAAGCGATGAAATATTTGGCAAAGGCTGATCCGGTCACCAATCGTGAGGCCATCGAACTGCTCTCCGAACACGTCCGCACTCGTTTCCGCATGACCGACTCGCCGCTCAGCTAAGAGTCGTCTGTCCTCCCTTGCTAGCGGAGAGACACCGCGAATTCCGCAGGCGTTTCACAATTTGTTTAGCGCTGTTGACCGCCAGTCACCGGACGTTGTTCTCTTACTGGTGTTGACTTTCTCCCGATGAACGCTAAACTTGGTTCCCATTACTATCGAGCGTGACAGCCAAGACGTTCCGAGGAGGCACGACATGCGGTCGCGGTGGGGTCTTATTGTCGCTAGTTCTCTGCTGTTGTTCGGTTTGAGCCTGCTGAGTCTTGCGCAAACCATTACCGGCACGATTACGGGCAATGTTACAGACACGTCCGGGGCGGTGGTAGCGGGTGCGGCGATCACGGTCGAGAACCTGGGAACGGCTCAGAAGCGGACGGCGACGACGAGCACCAGCGGCAACTTCAGCGTCCCCGACCTCGCCATCGGCAGGTATAAGGTGACGGCCGGTGCACCGGGTTTCAAGACGCTGGTGCAGACGGCAGAAGTGCTGACCGGCGCCGTTACACGCGCTGAGTTCAAGTTGCCGGTCGGCGAGCGAACGGAATTGGTGGAGGTGCAGGGTAGTGCACCGCTGGTGGATCTCTCGCCCAACAACAACAATTACCTGGACAGCGAAAAGATCGAGAACGTTCCGCTCAACGGACGCGACTTCACTTCGCTGCTTGCCGTCACTCCCGGCGTGCAGCGTACTCCTGGGGGTGGTTATCAGTCCATCAGCGTAAACGGGGCACGCACAACTTCGAACAATTTCTTTATTGACGGTCTTTACAACAATGACCGGTATTACGGTGAGCCCGCCATCAATGAAACAGGAATTTTGGGAATTCCGGCCGTTTCATTCCCTCCCGAAGCGATCGAAGAGATGACCGTTCAGGAAACGCCTTCCGCTGAATTTGGCGTAAAGGGTGGCGCGCCCATTCTGCTCAACATGAAAAGTGGCACGAATAGTTGGCACGGCTCGACGACCTGGGTCAACCACAACGGCATCGGTGATGCGGTTAATTATTTTGCGAAGCACGACATCACGGACAACTGTGCCTCTCCCGGGGAATGTACCAAAACCCCCATCCATAACAACCAGTTCAACGGCACGATTGGCGGCCCCATTGTCAAAGACAAGGCGTTTTTGTTCCTGTACTACGAGGGCCAGCGTTACAAATCCCTTAGTGTCGCTTCCCGCCTTGTGCCTACGAACCAGGAAGTGAAAGACGCAAACACCGCAATCCAAAATGCAGGCCTGACACCGACTACGCTTGGTCAGAACCTTCTCAACTACTTCCCCACATCCGACAGCGGCAATTTAACGCAACATACCCCCACGACCGCGAGTTCGAACAGCTTCGGCGTCAAGTTCGACTACAAGCTGAACGCGGCCAACTCCATCGCCGTGCGATACATCTTCGGAGACAGCCTCCAGAATGCGCCGCCTTTTGCCGGGCTGCCGCCCGCTAGCGCATACCCAGTCGACCTTTTCAACTCGGTGGCGCCCTCTCGGACACAGATGGCGGGCTTAAGTTGGACCTGGAACATCAGCAACAACAAGATCCTAGAGAGCCGCCTCGGCTACACACGCTTCGCCCAGTTACTTGGGGTCAACAACAAGATCGACCCAAAGGGCCTTGGCGTTGACACCGGCCCGCTCTCTCCCGCCGACTTCGGTGTGCCTTACGTTTACCTCCTCCCCCTAGGCTATGGAGGTTACATTGGAGGCGTGCAGGGCTACCCGCTCACTACGCGGCCGGATTCGACTTGGGACTGGTCTGAGCACTTCTCATGGGTGAAGGGCAACCACACGATAAAGATCGGCGGCAACTTTCAGCACGCTTACACCAATAGCCTGCGCAACAACGCGCGTTCGGGTTTCGATGAATTCGGCTATGCGTCGGTGGCCTACTACGTTTCTCCGACGGCGACCGACGACCCCGTGACCGACGCGATTGCGGAATTGCTTTTGGCCAAGTCCGATTTCGCCAACCGTAACTTCGGGGACACGCACCGCTACATCTATCAGAATTCAGTCGGGTTCTACGGGCAGGATGATTGGAAGATCAAACCACGGTTGACTTTGACCTATGGTCTGCGGTGGGAGATCAACGGCGCACTGAGCGAGAAGAACAACCAGGCCGTCAACTTTTTCCCCCCTCCCGGTCCTCCCGGTCCGGGTTTTGTGCAGGTAGGTCACGGCATCGATCGGCTCTACAATCTTGACCTCCACGATCTAGGCCCCAGAGCGGGTTTTGCGTGGGATGTGTTTGGTAACGGCAGGCTGGCCGTGCGCGGCGGCTACTCGCTAACCTACGACGTTCCGGACTTTGGCACCATGCACGCGCCCCATTCATTTGCTGGGGTACACGTGGGCGCGTTTACGCAGCCAGGTTTTGGCGTAAATGCCGTGGCAGTGACCGGCGATGTGGGCAATGGGATTTCCAGTAATACGCCGATGGTTGGGAGCTGTTACGACTTTACGACTCAAGCGGGCGATTACATCTGTTTGGATCAGGGACCTGTATTTGGGCCGAATCCGAGCGGAGCGCCGCCATTTAGCGCGTTTTCGGTTGTAAACAACTTCAAAACACCCCGCTATCACAATTTCAACTTAAGCATACAGGACCAGCTATTCCGCAACAACGTTGTGACGGTTGCCTATTCTGGCCAACGCGGGCACGACCTCGTTATTTTACGGGACCTGAATGCGAATCCGGTCGGAAGCACCGACGGTTCCGGGAACCCATGCAGCGGCACTAGTTGTGATCAGACGCGACCGCTCTACAGCCTTGACCCGACCCTCGAGCATGTTGTTCAGGCTACCAATCTGGCCTCCTCGCAATACGACAGCCTCCAGGCTTCCTACAACCAGCGGGGGTGGCATGGCCTCGATACGACGTACAACCTCACCTGGAGCAAGTGCTTCGACAACAACTCCTTCAATCGCGGCGGCGCCGGAGTCGGGGCCTACCCGCAATTGCTGAATCCACTGAACGTACGGGATTCGTGGGGACTCTGTGACCACGATGTTCGTCTGAACTTCAACGTCAGCGGTGTGTATGCCTTTCCCGCGATTCCGAAGGCGGGTAGGTTTCTGGGAAAGGGCTGGGAAATGAGCACCATCTATACTGGCTTGAGCGGACGCCCTTTCACGCCGATCGCTGGTGGCGGAGCCGACGTCTCTGGGCAGGGTCTCGATGGGAACTCCATTCGCGCTGCGTGGGATGGAAAGCCGATCCAATACAATGATCGGAATCCCGACGCGTATGTGGTGGAGAATTACACTGTGGAAGATCAGCTCGATCCTTGTGGTCGGCAGGGCAGCCCTGATCTAAACAATCCCGGTCACTTTCTTGGAGGGCAAGCGCTCTCGCCGTTTTTTGTGCCGTGCAACGGTACAGTGGGTAATTCCCGGCGTAATCAGTTGATCGGCCCCGGCCTCAGCCAGTGGGATGTCAGTCTGATTAAAAGCACGAAACTCTCAGAACGCGTGAATGTGGAACTTCGCTGGGAGGTATACAACATCCTCAATCATGCCAATTTCTACTACTTCCCCAACAACATCCTGAATGGCGGTGGATTTGGCCAAATCAAGTCGACTTCTGACGTTTCTGTCGGTAACCCAGTCATTGCGCAAGGCGGCCCGCGCAATATGAATTTCTCGCTCAAGATTGTTTTCTGACCGGTGATCCGGGCGAAATACCCTGGGAGTCTGGCTATGCTAGACTCCCTTTTTCTTATGCGGGTCTTCCGGTTTCTTGCGGTACTGGTAATTTTCGAGGTTTGCTTTGCGGCCCAGGCGCCTCATCCCTCGCGCAAGCCAGCGGTTGGCTCAATCGATGCCAACCATCCCAACATCATCCTTATCACCCTCGATACTACCCGAGCCGATCGCATGGGCTTCCTTGGCTCGAAGCGCGGGCTGACTCCGAATCTCGATGCGATGGCTCGGCAGGGTGTAGCTTTCACGCGCGCCTACGCGCACGTTCCTATCACCACCGCATCGCATACGACGATCCTTACGGGAACCTATCCGCAGTTCAATCGGGTGAATGACTTTGGCATCCCACTCTCGCCGCGCCTTCCGTACTTGCCCGATCTGTTGCGTGCGCAGGGGTATCACACTGGCGCTTTTGTCGGATCGCTGATTCTTGATCCGCTGGATGGGACCGCACCTGGGTTTGACCGCGGATTCGAAGTTTATGATGCCGGCTTCCACTTGCGCCGGCATGGAATGGATCGCTACAAGACGGTCGAGCGCCGCGCCGACGGCGTGGTGAATCACGCGCTGGCCTGGCTCAGTCAGTTGCCCAATGGGCCTTTTTTCCTGTGGGTGCATCTGTACGATGCGCACGATCCCTACGATCCGCCCGCTCCGTTCAAGGCGCGATTCGCTGCGCAGCCTTATGACGGTGAGATTGCCTACGCCGATTCGGCCGTGGGCAAATTGCTGGACGAGATCCGCAAGCACGGTCTTTACGACGAAACCCTGATTGCCGTGATGGCCGACCACGGTGAGTCGCTGGGCGCGCACGGCGAGAACACGCACGGAATCTTTCTCTACGACGAAACGCTGCACGTGCCGCTGCTGTTCAAATTGCCGGCTTCGCACGCTGCGGGCAAACGGGTCGATGCGCGCGTGCGCCTGGTGGATGTGGCTCCCACCATCCTGCAAGAGGCCGGACTGCCGGTACCAAAAGAAATGCAGGGCGAGTCGCTCTCCGCAATGATGAGGATGAGACCGAAAGTTGGCGCTCACGGCACTGGGGCGGCGGAGACTGGGGCGAAGGAGGAAGACCGGTCCGCCTACGCAGAGACCGATTATCCGCATCGCGCTTTTGGCTGGAGTTCACTGCGCGCCCTGCGTTCAGGAAAGTATCTCTACATTCGCGCCCCGGAACGCGAGCTATACAACCAGGCCGTCGATCCGGAGGCTGCGCACAACCTGGCAGGCGGGGCCAAGGCTGTCGCCGATACGATCGCCTCCCAGTTGGATGAATTCCGGTCGCGAACCAGCCAGACGCTGGTCGAGTTGGCCAAACCGGATGCCGAGCAGATGCAGAAGTTGCAGGCGCTCGGCTACGTGGCTTCAGCCGCGGGTGCGGCGCGCGACGATGCGAAGCTCACCGGCGTCGATCCCAAAACCAAGATTGAAGTTTCCAACCTGCTGCACGATGCGATGTTCGACGTCGAAGACGCTCGCTATCAGGAGGCTGTCCCGCTGCTGAAGCGGGTGCTGGCGGAGGAACCAGATATGCCCGTCGCCAACATGCAATACGGGATGGCCCAGGCTCGTCTGAAAAATTATGCCGAAGCGCTTCCGCCGCTCGAGAAAGCGTCGCGGCTGCTTCCTGACAACGGTATGGGACGCTACGTACTCGGACTGGCGCTGTTTGAGACGGGAGACTGGAAGGGTGCGGCGCCGCAGTTCGAGGCGGCGGTGGCGCGGGCACCGAAGTGGGCGGACGCTCAGTTCTCGCTGGCTGCCGTCTATGCGCGCATTGACCGAGTGCCGGAAGCGATGGAGCATCTTGACACTTGCCTTGGTCTCAGTCCCGATCACTACCGCGCCAACCTGCTCCGCGGACGGCTGCTGTCGTTACTCGGAAAACCTGAGGAAGCCTTGCCCAATCTGCAGAAGGCGGCTGCCGTCGAGCCGGATTCCCGGGAAGCACACTTGTTTCTTGCGGATGCCTACGCTCAGTTAGGGCGGTCAGCGGAGGAAAAGGCCGAGAGAGCTCGGGCAGATTTGGCAAAAACGCCGGCGCGTTGACTTATATGATGGAGCGACGGGCGTCTCGCCCGTCCAGCCGGGCGGGGACGCCCGGCACTCCATCGGCAAGCTTTGATCGACAAAAGACCGAAGCCGCCAGCACAATGATGACCGGATAGCACTCCAGCGTGTAGCGTGGTTCCGGGTTTTCCAGCGTTCCCAGAAATGCCGAGCGCAGTAACAGGAAGCAGACCAACAATCCGGCCCACCGGACTGCCGGCGTCCTGCGAATCAGCGCCAGTCGAACCACCGCCCACAACGCCGGCACCACGTATGCCAGGTTCAGCAAGCCGAAGCCTACCGCGAGGACCGACTGCTTCGTATCGTCATTGAATTCCCACCAGCGCACGTCGGGAGGGAGGAGTTCGGTTCGCGGGCGCAGCCACATGTCGGCGACGCGCAGCAGGGGCAGCACAACATAGTAGCGAACGGGATGAGCCCGAATCCGATCCGCGGCGAGTTTGGCAAAGCGCGCATCCAGTTCCGGTGTGACGTTCTGCGACCGGTTGTAGTCCGCGATGATAGCCAGCGTCGCGTCCCTTTCCGCCTGACTGTCGAAAGCCCGCGACGGCAGTTTCTCCGGGTCAAGGTTGCTGCCCGGGACGCTCCAGTAGATCTCTTCCACCGACGCGTAGTCGACGATCCAGGTCTTCACCCAGTGGTTGTAACCTCGCGGGACGGCTTCATCCGGCTCGTTGGCGTACCGAGGCGCCAACGGCTGGAAGTGATGAAGCGTCCGAAAATTACGAATCGTCCAGGGACCGAGCGGCGCCAGAGCAAATACCGCGACGATCGTTGCAGCGGCCAGAACCTCCGCCACATTCTTCTTGACGGAGAGACGCTTCCAAGCTGCCACCGCCAGATAGAGCGCGACCGCCGCCAGCAGGATCCCGCCATCCGGACGCAGCAGGATGCAGGCCGCAATCGCCGCTCCGGTCGCGGCCCAGAGCTTGTAAACGCCCATCTCCACGCCTGCCTCGCGCATCCGGCCCAGAGCGGCGGCCGCGCCGTCCAGAGCAAGCGCGGTAAAGAAGACCTCCAACGTTTCGGTGAGCGCGGCCGCGGCATAGTTTGCCAGGAATGGACACAGCGCCGTCAGGACAAAAGCGACTCTCGCCGCGCGCCCGGAAACCGCACGCCGCGCGAGGTCGGCAACGATCAGGCAGGTGCCCAGGTCGACCAGAACCTGCGTCAGCAGGACTGCTTTGAAGTTGCCCGTCCCAAATAGCCAGAAGATCGCGGCCAGAAACATGGGATATCCCGGCAGGCGCGCGTCGGTCGGCACGAGGTGAGTTTCCTGCTGGACGGTTTGCGTCAGACCGTAGACGCCATGCTGCAGCCAGTTGGCGGCGAGATTGGCGTAGACGCGCGAGTCATCGGTGACGGCCGGGAAATAGACGAAAAAAAACAGTCGCAAAGCCAGGGCGGCGAATATGGTTCCCAGAAAGAATCTGCGATGTTCCCGGATCAGAGAGAGCACGTTGGGAATATAGCGCGAATCGTGCGATTTTCCTCGTTCGCGCAAGGGGGCGAGGCCCAAGTCCATTCACCGAAAGAGACTGGAAGTCATGCGAGACGGGCGAAAGCGACGGACCCTGACAGCGGCGCCCTCAACTTCGCTCTTGCCAACCGCAATCTTCCTGTTATGATCTTCTGCTTGTCAGCCGCACCTGGCTGGCGAGTGCGTAGCAGGATTGACGTTGCTGTGTCCGCAGTCCGATATCGCGCCTTCGTTTTCGCGGCTCCACCGTATTTCGTCGCGGGCAACCGTTCGACGGAATCCAGGGGAGCCGTTTCTGTTGGCGCGGTTTCGCCCGCGCGCGGCGACGCCGGCAAAATTCTTACCGTTCCTTCGAGGGGGTGTTCCGGGATCGGATGTCGGCTATCGAATGTCCGGTAGCGGCTGTCCGGCAGGTGCTGTCTGCTAGCGTCTGTCCGGCGACCCGGGGCAAACAAACAAGAGACGGAAGAATAATTCTTAGCAACGAGGCGAAAGGAGTTTCTTGTGAGAGAGAAGGGTACTGTGAAGTGGTTCAATGGGGCGAAGGGATACGGATTCATCCAGCGCTCCACGGGCGAGGACGTGTTTGTCCATTTCTCGGCCATCCAGGAGAACGGTTACCGCTCGCTGAACGAAGGCGAGACCGTTGAGTTCGATCTGCTCAAGGGCCCGAAAGGGTTCCAGGCGGGTAACGTCACGCGCGCGGCATAAAATTTCTCCGACCAGTTCGCAAAACCCTCTCAGATGGTCGAGAGGGTTTTTTGTTTGTCCCGGATCTGAAGAGGACTGCGGGGGGCTGGCCCACCGTTTGCAGCCTCCCACATCAGCCGATGACCCATCCACTCGGAGGCCCTTCAAAAATCGCCGCCGGCGCCTCCGCCTCCCGTCCGTCCCCCGCCGAAGCGGAAGCCCGGACTGCTTGGCTGCGGGGGCGCTTGGGGCGATAGCAGGCCGGCTACCGTCGATCCTACGTTAATCCACTGTTTGTCTTTTCCCGATAGGCGCGCAGCGGTAAAGCCGTGGCGAATTCCGCCCGGGCCACGGGCAAGCCAGCGTCGGATGACGAATGCGACACTGGTTAACAGTATGCCCAGAAGCATCGGGTCCCAGGTATGCCGCGGCCAGCCGAGATAAGGCTTATTCGAGATGAGAGTCAGGATGGCAACGATCGCGCCCACCGCGATGACGAAGCGGTCCTTCTGGCGAACGCCTCGCGCGAGTACGATGGGCGGCAGGCACCAGATCGCCACCCAAGTTCCCCAGTAGAACGGCCTTGCGAATTCCGAGCCCGCCCGGGTGCCGTCCCACCACCGCGCGGACAGGTTTAACGACGAAAGCTGGAGATTGATGGTCAGGTAGATGCCGAGCCAGAGGAACGCTTCGACGAGCGAATAAGCCTCGTCGAGGTAGTCGAAGCGGTGGCGGGAGCGTGCCGCGGCCACACCCGCCAGCCCGGTGGCATAGAACGCGGCGACGATCAGACGCTGCGCCGAGGGGGACTGGGTCCAGTAGCCTGGCAGAAAGAGGACGAAGATCATCGCGGCAATAAATAAATATGAGAGCCCGAAGCGGCGCCATGTCCACAGCGAAAAAACGGCGCCGGCGGCGGGAACCAGGGACTGAACCGCGTCCGGCCTCGACGAATAAGGGCTGCCGCTGAAAAGAGCGAGTTGCATCCCCGCACATAAAAAACCAACCGCGCAAACCGCGAGCGCTTCCTCAATACCGTAGCGATAGAGCCGGGCTTGCGAAACGGCGGCTTCGGCAGCCGCGTAGCAGACGCCAGCGAAGATCATGAAGAAAACCCCGGCAGTTTGGTCCGATGGCCGCGAAACCACGAAGAACAGGCCGGTGGCGGCACCCACAATGATCAGGGTGAAGAGGAACAATACCATCCGCAGGAAAATGTTGGTGGTGCGCAGCTCAAAGACGGTTTCCTTTTCCAGAAGCTCGTACTGCGGCTTGGTGAGGAAGCCCTCGCCGGCCCAGTCCGACAGAAGTTTGCGAGCGCGCAGAGTCTCTTCGCTGGATGCACTGTAGATTCTCACGCCTGCCTCCCGAAGCGGCGCCCGATGTAAACCAGCACCGCGAGCATAGCCACTCCGCTAACCACGAAATAGCCAAAGATAGCGGTTCCATCATTGGCGCCACGGAGGAACAGCGAACTGACGCCCACGTAGCCGTAGACCGCGGCATAAGCAACGAAGGCAAACTGCCGGCGCGCCAGGCCCCAGGCGAGAGACGCGCCACAGGCGACCAGCAGCGCGAGAACCCATAGGCCGTAACCCTGCCGATTGAACACGCCGGAGAGCACTGCCCAAAAGAGAACGTTGGCAACGATGTTCAGATAAGTGCCGAAGAAATGTGGCTTCAGGCCGCGGCGCTGAAGAAGCGCCCCGCCGACGCCGACCAGCAGGCAGTAGAGAAGCGCATATTGGCGATAGGTCGCGTCCTGATGGGCCGACCAGTGCGAGATGGTGAGCCCGAACCATCCGGCGAGCGAGGACAAACCGAGCGACAGCACCAGGCGATTGTCGAAACGATAGGCGAGGAAGAAGAAGAGTCCAGCGGTCAACAAGAAATAGAGATCCAATTGTCCAGACAATACGTGGAAACGGTTCTCCAGGTATGCGAGTTCTAATGACCAAATGAGGCTGCCAAGGTAAAGCACGTAGTCGAAGATCGGATTCGGTGCAGGCGTTTCGGCGGGGGACCAGGCGGGCGCGCGGGAAAAGCAGTACCAAAAACAGCTGACGAGGATGGTGGAGAGGACGGTCAGAACGAGGACATCACCGAGTTGCTGCGACCAGGTGCTGACAGTCCAGCCCAGTCCGCCAACGAACGCCAGCACACCGGCATAGAGGAGAACGTTCAGCTCGAGAAAAAGCGAGAGAGGGTCTCCATGGGCGAGGCTTGCCAGATGGGCGTGCTGCTCCGCTGACATCTTACCCTGTTCCTTCCATTGCTCTAATCGGGTGAGGATGGTCATGAAACCTTCGTTCTCTGGACCTGGGGCACCATGTCCATAGCCCGGCCTTGGATTCCGGTGCCACCTGTTCGGCCCATGAGTTTACTCATCGTACATTCCAACAGGCTCGCCGTGCTGAGAAAACGCGAGTAGATGTGGACGGGTAGGCCACATCAGGGCGAACGGTTTAACACGCCTTGTCTTTGCACGGTGGGGGCTGGCCCACCTTTTCCTGCGGCTGCCCCACCCTTGCGTTCTTTGCAAGGGTGGGAATTCTGCGCAGGCCCATCACGCCACCGGCACACCGATCTATTTCAATCGTACCGGCTGTTGTCCGTTGACTACCACGGGCCCGCTGTCTTCATAAGCGTACGCGCGGTAACTGCGTCCGCAGGCTCGCTCCCCGCCAACTTAAGTTCGGTTTTCTGAATCATCTGCAACCACAAGGAATCCGGATCGGAATCGAAAACCGTTGCTGCATCCGGCGGGAAAATGAACCACCCGCCCAGTTCCACTTCCTTCCGCAGTTGATTCTTAGTCCACCCGGCGTAGCCCAGATAAACATGAAAATCGCGAGGGCCGGGTCGAGCCGAGATGGTCTGTTCGAACAGGGCCTTCGTGGAAATCAGGTAAACCGCACCGAAAATGTGCTGCGCTCCTTCGACCTTAGTCGGCGACTGGAGCAACGCAAATACCGCTGGAGTTTCTACCGGACCTCCGAGATAGACCGGGTCGGAACGGTGGTTCGCCACCTTGAGTCCCTCAAGCACTCGTGAAAGCGGGACATCTGTGCGCCGGTTGAGAATCAGTCCAACCGCACCCTCGTCGTCGTACTGAACCAGCAGGACTACCGTTTTAGCGAAAATCGGATCGCCGATTCCCCGGCTCGCCACCAGCAACTTTCCCGCACCCAGATCCTTGGCGTTCTTGGATTGGACCGGACGAAAAACGGCCGGCCGGACTTCGTTTTTCGAGGGGAATGCCTTGACCCACTGCAATCGGCCTGGCTGATTCGCCGGCGGGCCCTTGTGCCAGAGCAACCCATTGGCGGCAAGCGCCCGATCTTGCGGCCGCGAATTCGGCGTGGGTACATCCAATCTGTTGATCTGAACGTTGAATCTTCTCACCGCAACGAAGGCTACAATAGTGGCCAGCATGGTAAAAAAGCACAGTTTGCGCAGAGACATGGCTGCTCTCCCCACTGCGAATCACGTCCTTTGTTCCGAATGCGCTCGCACCCCGGTGAAATTATAGTCAGTAGCCTGCGGGTAGGCGTGGTTTCGTGGGTACCACACTCAGCGTGCTGTGGCGAGAGCATCGGCGGATTGCTCCCGACAATCGCCCATGGAGCCGGGCATCTCCCCGGCACGTAACTGATCTTGGAATTGTGGCGCTATGCCGACTTTTCAGGACCAATCAGTCGTTTTCCGCGGCGCATGGTTTCGAGCCACACAAATAATGCTGGTGGAGGAGCTTAGCGCGGTCACCGAAACAAAAATCTCGTACACTCTTTGTGAGCAGCTTCGCTCAGGCGAGCAGACCCTGCCACGTCTGTAGGTAGGTTTGGGCCTCCTCCTGGGTGAATGTTGGCTTCCACGCTTGATAACGCACGCCGAATAGCCCATCCGGGTTCTCTCCGTTTGCCCACTCGACCAGACGTTCAAGGATGAGCCGATTGGGGGCACTCCAGTTCTGGAACGCATCTGGCTGCTGGTCCGCCAACCCTTTCGCTTCGGCGAACAGCAAAGAAACGACCCTCTCGATCGCCGTGACCATATCACCATCATTCTCATGGAGTGCGATTAGTCCAACCTCAGGCAGGATCGAGATGGTTCGACAGTTGTCGACCAGCTTCGTGATGCCTCCCTGCTTGAGCATTGCTGAGCACGATTGGCCTACGGTCTCGACAGTGCTAACGGCCAGTTCCGACAGCCCTAGGCCTAAAGCTTGAATTCCGAGCGCAGTTGCGCTTTTAAGGCACTCGCGCAGGTCGGAATCGTTTGCAGTCGTCGGCAGTAGCGTTCTGCAACGGCTATAAAAGGCAATTATGTGCCAGGACAACAGCTTCTCCAATCCTTCCTGCTTGAACTCTTGTCTTCTGTGGAGACGCCCCGCGACCTTGACCCTCTCTTCGCCATCAGCGATCGCATAGAGATCTGGGTTCGGTATAGGAATCTCTTCGATTTGGCGCCAAAGCCAGAGCAACTGCTCCCCTATAGCGAATGCTGCTTGATTGAGATTGAAGAGGACTGACTCGTTGCCGGTCAGCGATGCCTTTCCAATTCTCTCGAAGCGCATCCACAGGGCGTCGTTGAACTCCTTCAGCAGCACCATCGCGTCATCCCAAGCCTCGTGCTTTTCGTCGGGATATGTGGTCGCCACTTGATTGATGATGCGGGCATGAATGCTGTGAAATGAGATCGGTGCGACCCCAGACAGAGCAATCCGAATCGGAGTATCGGGAGATGCACTGAGTTTCGCACCTAAAGGGTGGCCTGTTGCGCCCAAGCTAGCCTCTGCTTCACAGAGCGACGTTATCTTGTCGCGAACGTCCTTGATTAGCCTGTAGTGAGCGAGATCCGGCTGCTGGACTAAAAAGTCGATGAGCTTGAGCAGAGTACCGGCACAATCAGTAGCGCTGATCGCTTGCCGCGATAAAACTGCCAATGTTCCCGCTTGCAGCCATGCTTCGGTCAAAATGCGAAAACTCGAAACGTATTTTGATTTGGCAAGTGCAGCCGCCACCGGCACCAGTGAGTCGTTCCACGCGAGCACTACATCTACGTTTTTCTTGGCAATCCCTTGTTGCAACACGGTCGTCAGATAGCCGTTGATGAAATCGACCGTCGGGTGCTCATCAGGGGCGCCACTCTGTGCACCCGTTTCAACCGCGCGGTGGGCTAGCCAAGCCAAAGACTTGAGGAGTATTTGTGCTCGTTGCGTATCGCTGGTCTCAATTGCTGCCCGGATCAGAGCTGCAAACGTCTCAATCGAATTAACGACGAGAGCGTCCCACTTCAACTCAATCCCCATCATGGCGTGGATGCTGCTCGCCATAGTTAGGCTCGAACCGCGAAGAAGCACGTATTCACCGAGTACACCCACAACCGCGTTACTCGATTCACCGAGGAGACTGTACTGCTGCTCGGTGCTAAAGTGGCGCATCAATGAGTGGAGGTCAGTGAGGGTTTTCGCAAGTCGCCTCGTTAAGAACGGAGCTTTCGCGTACAAAGCCGAGACCGCGACCCCGACATTGTCTACTCGTCGCCCGAAGGGATCGACGTGATTCCTGAGGTCAGGATTGAATCTCAGGAGCTCATCTTGGACCCGTCGGAGCCGTTTCAATTCTCCAGCGCCGGTTCTCGCAATGTGCTCAATGATGTTGGAGGGGTCGCTGAGGAACGCGACCCGCTCGAAGAGCACCGAAAGCAATATCAAGCTTCCTATCGCGCAAAAAATAGGTAACGTACACGCCAGAACCGGATGGTGCCGGGAGGAAATTGGAACCCCCAACAGGCAGGTGACAGCCAGTCCACAGAGCGTCGTATAGATGGCCCTTGTCGCCCCGTCGGCGGCATATTCACGGAGAATACCTGGAACCGACCTGTCTGAGATTTGCTGAATCACAAAGAGGCTGAGAGTGAAGACAACCGCGATCAGCCCTATTAGCGCCGCCCCAACCCCAATGCACAACTGGGCGGAGAGCCCCGGATCTAAGACAACCAAGATTTTGGCCAGTCGGGACCTGAACAAAAGCACCAAAACCATAGCCGTTACTGATCCTAGGCCAATGGCTATTGGCCACGGATGGGTCTTGACGCGCCAGTAGGCCAGGTAGACCACTCGGTAACGCGGCGAAGCCAACTTCAACCGAACCCAGTCCGCCGCGCGGCGAGCCAGGGAGCGAGTTGTAGGTTTTCTTTGCACCATCCAATTTTAGTTGCACAGATCTCTGATTATGCAGGAACGTAAGGTTCGCCCCACCATTTCTTTACACTTGACGGGCGTCCCAGGTCCGTCGCTTTTAGGGACCTGGGTAGCACAAAGCCCTCCCAGCCATGAATTACCCCCGGAAAACGCCGTTGTGTCCACGAATGGCGTAGGTCCCGGTTGGCCGGCTACTGGGAAACAGACCCATCACGATCACTTGCCTATTTTTCAACCGTCTTAACATCCAGACTCTTCCACAGATACCAGCAGGCGATCGAGCGATAGGGGGCCCACGGTTTCGCGATCTTCTCCATCACCGCCGGCTTCGGCCATTTGCGTTTCTTATAGTGCTTCTTGATGGCGGCCTGCACGCCATAATCGCCAACGGGCAGAATATCCGGACGGCGCAACGTGAACATCAGGAACATGTGCGCCGTCCAGACGCCGATGCCTTTCACCTGGGTGAGATGCGCGATCACTTCTTCTTCCGGCAATTCCGGCAAGCGCTCGAACTCCAGCAGGCCAGCGGCGGTTTTCTCAGACAGATCGCGGAGATAGGCGGTCTTCTGCCGCGACAGCCCTACGCCGCGCATTTCGGCGTCCGTCAGTTTGAGAATGCCTTTCGGCGTCAGCGGATCGCCGGCCAGAGCGGTGAAACGATCAAAGATCGTCGCCGCCGCCTTCCCATTCAACTGCTGATAAAGGATGGATTCTGCCAAGGAGTGAAACGTGGGCTCGCCAAACTGCATGCGGAATGGACCTAAACGCTCGATGATC
>JBAVVP010000395.1:0-1750 GCA_049697355.1 Terriglobales bacterium | reverse complement strand
ATGTCGGAACTACGCCAGAATTTTGCCACCAGGGAATGGGTGGTGATTGCCACGGAGCGAGCGCGCCGTCCGGAAGAAATGGCGCACCACCGCGAGCGCAAGCCGCTGGCATCGTTTGTGGCGAGCTGCCCTTTTTGTCCGGGAAACGAAAAGCAGACGCCGCCGGAAGTGCTGCGGGTACCGGTCTCGCCGGACGTTCCGTGGCACGCGCGCGTAATCCCGAATAAGTTTGGGGCGCTTTCGCGCGACGTGCAACCGACTCGCTCGGTGCATCGTTCGCGGCGGGCGGTCAACGGATTTGGAATTCACGATGTGATCGTGGAGACGCCCGACCATGCCCAGGTTTTGGCGCTGATGCCCGATTCCTACGTGGCGGAAATCCTACGGATCTATAAAACCCGCTACGACGAACTCAGTCTCGACCCGCGGGTGGCGCTGGTCACGATCTTCAAGAATCACGGTATCGACGCGGGCACGAGCCTGGAACATCCGCACTCCCAGATGATTGCGACACCGGTGACCTCGCTGCACGTGCGCCAGCGTTTTCAACACGCTTTGCGGCATTTTGACGACTACGGCGAGTGCATGTTCTGCCAGATGATCGCGGAGGAATTGGACGAACAATCGCGCGTCGTCATGGTTTCCGAACACTTCGTCGCGCTCGAACTGTACGCCTCTCCGTCTCCGTTCTGCACCAACATTTATCCGCGGCGGCACATGGCGAGCTTCGGCGATATAAGCGCTACGGAGACGAACGATCTGGCGCGTATGCTGCGCTCGCTGCTGGCCAAGCTCTACCACGGGCTGGCCGACCCCGACTTCAACTATACGATTCGGAGCGCTCCGGCCGAGAGTGTCGGGGTGCGGTATTTCCACTGGTATCTGAGTGTGATTCCGCGGCTGACGCGGGTGGCCGGATTTGAGCTGGGCTCGGGAATGTTCATCAACACGGTGTTGCCGGAAGCAGCGGCGGAGTTTCTGCGCAAAGTGGATGTGGAAAGCGTGAGGAACGCGACTGCCGCGGCCACGCCGTAAATCATCGGGTCATCTGATCTCCCGATCTTATCCGAGGACCCGATCCCTGGGGGAATACTCGTTGAGCGGTCCGAACTTGCGTTTTTCCGCGTAAATGCGCCAGCGCCGCCAGACGATGCGCAAACTGGCCATCACCGGGATGGAGAGATAGACGCCGAGTACCCCCGCAATTTCGCCGCCGGCGAGAATGCCGAACAAAGCCGCCAGGGGATGCAACTCTACGCTGACTCCCATGATCCGGGGAGAGATGACGTAGTCTTGCACCATCCGCCAGAGCAACAAAAACAACAGCAGATAGACCCAGTGTGGGTATCCCGCCAGAACGGCGACGGTAATCATGGCCGCGCCTGCCAGCAGCGGCCCGACCACCGGAACAAACTCCATCGCGCCTCCGGCGGTCCCGAGCATCAGGGCGTAGGGAACTCGCATGGCGCCCAAAAATGCGGTATAGGCCACGAACGACAGCGCTGCCAGGGTCAACTGGGCACGAATGAATTGGGCGAGCATCTGGTTCAGGTCCTGGAACACATCCTGCAAAAACTCACGTTGCGAGCGCGCCGGCACCAGCGCCAGCAGCACCTCCTGGAAGGCGCCGCAATCACGAAGAAAGAAAATGGCGAGGATCGGCACCAGGAACAGCAGCCACACCTGTTGCGCCGCTTCGGCCGCGCGGAAACCGATGCGCTGCGCCAGGCGAGACAAGTCTTGCCGGTGG
>JBAVVP010000394.1:0-4711 GCA_049697355.1 Terriglobales bacterium | reverse complement strand
TTCCTCTCATCGTCCAGGGTCCGCTCGTAACCGACCTCCGGCGCACATTGCGTTCTGCCCGGCCCGCTTTCTACAACGGCTCCATTACCGGAGCCAATCCCGCGACTCTCCACCGCTACTCCCTCTGGAAGCAGGCGCAAGTCCGCGTCGCCGGACGTCCCGACTGGCTCTTCATCAAACTGCATTGCCATAGCATGGACCCGACCCAGAAAGACGCCGTGATCGGCGACAGCTTCCGCGCTTTTCTTGCCGCCCTGGTCGGCGGCGCCGCCGATAGAAAGGAAACGCTGCACTTTGTAGCCGCGCGCGAGATGGCGAACATCCTGCTCGCCGCTTGCGATGGCCGCGAGGGCAATCCCGGCGACTACCGCGATTATCGCTTCAAACGATTCGCCGAAATGCCGCTACAGGCGGAGAAATCCAGTTCTTCCCCGGTGCGGATTGGATAAAGCACGGCTTTCGGGAAGGGCACTGGTTTCGAAGGTCGCGGACAAGTCGGTTTCGTATCAGGGTATCGCTTTAGCGATACCGTAGGTTCTGCGAAATCAGATGCCCCTTCAGGGGCTGCGGGGCGAAAGTCGATTCTCCTCCTGAGGGCATGATAGGTTAGAACACCATGTGTGGAATCGCCGGAGCCGTGAGCACAACTCGCGAGAGCAACATCACCGAAGCTCTCGTCCACCACATGTGCCAACAGATCGTCTACCGCGGCCCCGACGATGAAGGAATCTACGTCGCCGACGGCGCCGGCCTCGGCATGCGCCGCCTCTCCATCATCGACCTCTCCGGAGGCCATCAGCCCGTCTTCAACGAAGACCGCACCACCTGGATCGTTTTCAACGGCGAGATTTACAACTTTCCCGAACTCCGCCCCCAGCTCGAAAGCCGCGGCCATCGTTTCTACACCCACACCGACACCGAAGTCATCGTTCATCTCTACGAAGAAATGGGCGCCGACTGCGTCCAGAAACTGCGCGGCATGTTCGCCCTCGCCATCTACGACAAGACGAAGCGCAAATTAATCCTGGCCCGCGACCGCCTGGGCAAAAAGCCCCTGCACTACGCGCTCCACAACGGAAATCTCTACTTCGCGTCCGAAATCAAGTCGATCCTCGCCGCGGCCCCCGAGCTAGCCAAAGTCAACTCCCAAGCCCTGCTCGAATATCTCTATTTCGGATACGTCCCCGACCCCATTACCGCCTTCACCGGAATTCATAAACTCCCGCCCGGACACCTGCTCGAATTCGAGAACGGCAAAATCACCATCCGCCAGTATTGGGATCTGCCGCCCTACGACACCTATTTCCCCAAGAGTGAAGAAGAGTGCCTGGAAGAGTTAGAACGCCGCTTGTTCGAGGCCACGCGCATCCGCCTCATCTCCGACGTCCCGCTAGGCGCGTTCCTGAGCGGCGGAATCGACTCCTCCACCGTAGTCGCCATGATGGCCCGCGCCAGCTCCGGCCCGGTCAAGACCTTCTCCATCGGTTTCAAGCACGACGATTTCAACGAGGCCCACTACGCCCGCATCGTCGCCCAGAAATTCTCGACCGATCATCATGAGATGATCCTCGAACCCGACGTAGTCCAGACCGTCGAACATCTCACCAGTTCGCTCGAAGAACCTTTCGGCGATTCATCCATGCTGCCCACCTATTACGTTTCGCAGATGGCCCGCCAGCATGTCACCGTCGCCCTTTCCGGCGACGGCGGCGACGAGATGTTTGCCGGATACACCCGCTACGGCATTCACGCCGGCCAGCGCATCTTCGAGCACATTCCCGGCTGGGCGCGCCGCTGGTTTCGCAATCAGATCTTTCCCCGCATGCCCCGCACCATGCGCGGACGCGCGTTCGCCTACAACGCTTCGCTTCCCTGGCAGGAGCGTTACATCGATCAGCTTTCGTTCGTCCCCGGTTTTGAACGCAACTTGCCGCTGCTCTCGGATGGCTTCCGCGACGTTTTGCGCCGCAGCCAAGATCCCGGCAACGCTCTCCGCCGCTACTTCACCCACAGCCCCGCCCACGACCCGCTCAGCCAGCTTCTCTACGTCGATGCTAAAACCTACATGGTCGGCGACATCCTCACCAAAGTCGACCGCATGAGCATGCTGAATTCGCTCGAAGTGCGCGTCCCCATCCTCGACCACGAACTCGTCGAATGGGCCGCCAGTCTCTCCGCCGCATGGAAGCTGCGCGGCCGCCAGCAGAAGTACATCCTGTTGAAGCTCGCCGAACGCGTCGGCGTGCCCCGGGAAGCTCTCTACCGCAAGAAACAGGGCTTCGCGCTTCCGCTCGATCACTGGATGCACCATGAACTCAAGGACATGTTGACCATTCTGCTCGAGCCCCGAACCCTCGATCGCGGCTACTTCGCCGCCGCCGGAGTCCGCAAGTTAATGGACGATCACCTCGTCCGCCGCCGCGGCAATACCGCGCGTATATGGCGTTTGCTGATGTTCGAGCTCTGGCATCGCAACTTCCTAGAAAAATACATCAAGCCCGCCGGACTGTTCTCACTCCCCGTAGTCGCCGACTCGCGCCGCCAGTCGCCCGATTCCGCCGCCCTAGCCTCCGCGCCGGTGGGAGGATGATCGGGTGTCCGCCACCGAACCTGCCGGGCTTTTGGGTGACAGACGATTGAGCAACACGCTTTTAGGTGACCTGCCTTTGAGTAACATGCTTTTGGGCAACACGCTTTTGGGTGGCGCAGCGCTTCAGCGCTGCGGTGACAGCGCGCTTTTAAATGCGGCTTTAGCTGCTGAGGGCGGCCCGCCGATCGCTCTGTTTCTCATGGTCAATACTTTTGAAACTGGAGGATCCGAGCGCCAGTTCACGGTGCTCGCCCAGAATCTTGCGCCACCGCAATTCCAAACTCATCTCGGATGCATCAGCCGCCGCGGCCCGCTAACCCACAACTTTCCCGACGCTCCCGAATTTCCCCTCGGCGGCAGCCTCTACGGATGGCAGTCGCTGCGAACTCGCCTCAACCTCACCCGCCATCTGCGCCAGCATCGTGTGCAGATCGCCCACGCCTTCGACTTCTACACCAATCTCACCCTGATTCCCGCCGCCAGGCTTGCCCGCGTGCCGGTAGTCATCGGCAGCCATCGCCAACTGGGAGACCTGCTGACCCCGGCGCAGTTCCGCGTTCAGGCCGCCGCCTTTCGCTGGTGCGACATCGTGGTCTGCAACTCGCAAGCCGCCGCCGATCGCCACATCGCCGCCGGCCTCTCGCCAAACCAAATCGCGGTCATCGGAAACGCCCTGCCTGCCGAGGCTTTCACTGCCGCGCCCGCCGCTCTGCCCAAGCGCCCCGGTGCACTCCGCGTCGGCATGGTTGCGCGCATGAATCACCGTTACAAAAATCAGTCGGGATTTCTCCGCATCGCCGCGCGCATCCGTCAGCACATGCCGAACGTAGAATTCGTTCTCGTAGGCGATGGCCCGCTGCGTCGGGAATTGGAGCAGGAAGCGGCCAGCCTAGGCCTCGGCGCGTCCGCGATCTTTCTAGGCGACCGCCAGGATATGTCCGCCGTCCTCGCTTCCCTCGACCTCGTCGTCAACACGTCCGATTCCGAAAGCTTGTCCAACGTGATTCTCGAAGGTATGGCCGCTGCATTGCCCGTCGTTGCCTACGAAGTCGGTGGCAACTCTGAACTGCTCAGCCCGCAGCGCGGAACCCTGATCCCCGCCGGCAACGAGGCCGCCTTCGCCGATGCCCTCCAGAAACTCTTGGCCGACTCCGCCCTTCGCCAGCAACTGGGCGGAAACGCCCGCCAGTTCGCACAAGAAAGCTTCAGCCTCGACCACGTGCGCCAGCGTTACGCGGAACTCTATGTCACGCTTCTGGAGAAGAAGCGCCCAAGCCGGGTGCCCCATCCTTCCGCGCACTTTGCGGAAGGGTGGGAGCCCCCGCCGAAAAGCCCGCCCAAGGAAAGTCCGCCCAAACGCCTGCGAGTCGCGATCGTAGCCCCCAGCCTGCGCTACGTCGGTGGCCAATCCGCCCAGGCCGACCTGCTCCTGCACCGCTGGCAGAACGATCCCGATATCGACATCAGCTTCGTAGCCGTCGATCCGCCCCTGCCCCGCGTCCTGGCATGGGCCGAACGCATTCCCGGCCTGCGCACGATTCTGCGCGAGCCCATCTACTTCGCGCGCCTCCGCCAAGGCCTCAAAGACGTGGATGTAGCTCACATCTTCTCCGCCTCCTACTGGTCGTTCCTGCTCGCTCCCGCACCCGCGTCGTTCTTGGCAACCATGAAGCCGCGCCGCGCCAGGACTCTGATCAACTACCACAGTGGTGAAGCCCGCGACCACCTGCAACGTTTCCGCTCAGCGAAGTTTGTTCTCTCGCGCGTCGATAAAATTGTCGTTCCCTCCGGCTACCTGGTCGACGTCTTCCGCGAATTCGGATTGCCCGCCTCCGCTGTCCCCAACATCGTCGATCTGTCGCAGTTCCGCTATCGCCAGCGCGCCCCGCTGCGCCCCCATCTGGTCTGCACCCGAGGCTTCTCCAGGTACTACAGCGTCGATGTGGTAGTCCGGGCCTTTGCCGAAATAAAAAAACAATATCCCGAAGCCAGGCTCGATCTGGTCGGCAACGGCCCGCTCGAACCGGATATCCGCAAACTGGTCAAGGATTTGAATCTAACCGGCGTCAACTTCGCCGGCGTAGCGTCGCGTCAGGAGATCGGCAACTCTTACGATCAGGC
>JBAVVP010000393.1:0-2059 GCA_049697355.1 Terriglobales bacterium | reverse complement strand
CCTCGGTACTCAGTTGGTTGCAGCCCGCTACCACGCCGCTTTGCGAAATCGCTGGTATGCTCCACAGCGATTCCGCAACCGATTTTCTTGAGCTGCTAAAACATCTGATTTCGTTATTGTTTTAGCCTGTGGGGGAAGCGGGAGGGTTCCGGAGCATATTCGTATTGCGTTTCGGCTCTTGCTTTTCCCGTAAATCTTATATAGTTTACATATAAGAAATGAAGGGTCCCCTCAGTCGCGCCGAACTATCCGCTGCGGAGCGCGCGCTCCGCTCACGCATTGTCCAACAGGCTTCCGGCGAGCGGTTTTTGCGTGGTTCGCTCTCCGAGCGGTCAGGCAAGTGTGGCAAGCCCACTTGCCATTGCGCCAGCGGCCAAGGGCACCGGTCGTTGTATCTTGTGCAAAGCCATGCCGGCAAGGTACGCCAGATCTGTGTGCCGAAGGCTTTGCAGGACCCGGTTCGTCAGGCGGTCGGCGTGTACCAGGAGATGCAGCGTCTGATTGACGAAGTTTCTGAATTGGAGTGGAAGCGTTTCCTGGCAAGGAAGGGCTGAGCATTCTCCGCCGCCTGCTCGCCTATGCCGAGAAGGTCTTTCAGTTTTCCGGGACTGTCGTTGCCGGCATCGCGGACCGGCGCCTGCAGCCGCGTATCCCGACCGCCCTTGTCGTCAAATCCGTGGCAGTTCTGTTCTGGGCACGAATGGGCAGCCTCCATGCTTTGGAACTCGCCGCTCACTCCGGCTTCTTCCACCGCTGGATCGGACAGTCGGTGTGCAGCGCCGACAGCATCGGACGGGTAAACGCTCTGATGGATGCCGAAGGCTTGCGGCAGGGGCTTCACCATATCTATGACCGGCTGAAGCGCAACAAAGCTTTGCCGGACCATCGCGGGATCGGCGTCGCCGTTCTCGACGGCCATGAGAGCCACGCGAGCTACCTTCAGCACTGTGCGGGTTGCCTCGAACGAACCATTCATACCGGGAATGTGGATCGCACCCAGTTCTACCATCGGCAAGTCACACTCATGCTTCTGCCCGCCGCGCGGCCCGGCTGCGAACCTCTACGCCTGCTGCTGGATCATGAACCTCAACGAGCCGGAGAAAATGAAGTAGCTACTGCTCTGCGTCTGCTCGTGCGTGTGATCGGTTCTTATCCACGTGCGTTCGATCTGGTTCTGGCCGACGCACTTTATGCCACCGCACCGTTTTTCAATTTTCTTTTGTCTCACAACAAACACGCTCTGACCGTGCTCAAGGACGACCGGCGCAACCTGTACCAGGATGCGGCTGCTCTGTTCGCCGCAGTTCCTTCCAAAGCCGGTTTCTATCGCAACCGCCCCTGCCTGTGGTGGGACTTTCCAGATCTGCTGACCTGGCCGCAGGTCCAGACGCCGGTGCGTGTCATCCGTTCGCTCGAAACATATTCGGTAAAACGGCAACTCGACGGCAAAGAGGAGCCTAAAACCAGCGACTGGGTCTGGGCGACCACCCTTCCGCTCCAGACCGTCTCCACCGAGCGGGCTGTCTGCTTCGGTCACCAGCGGTGGGATATCGAAAACCATGGGTTCAACGAACTGGTCCGCGGCTGGCATGCCGACCACATCTACCGGCACGATCCCAACGCCATCGAGTGCTTCCTGCTGATGGCCTTCCTTGCCTGCAATATCTTTCACGCGTTCTTCATGCTGAATCTCAAACCTGAAATCCGCAGCCACAGAACCCAAGCCTTCTGGCGCGTCTTCATGTCGGCGGAGATCTATGCCGGTATCAACCCCGCCATCTCGCCATGAGTCCGTCGCTCGAACGTTCTGATTCGCCCACCCGGCAAGACCCTCCAGTCATCACTCCACAGCATCGATGAGGAACCGCGTCCCCCCTTTGCCGGAACCCGTCCAACGACGCGTTCTTCCCGCCCAAAACACCATTGCGATTTTCATCAACAGCCGCTCAATGGGCTCGACAACCAAAACCGCTGCTCCTGCCGCACTTTTACACAATCACCCCTGCTGGTTGCGGAATCGCTGGTGAGGCCGGGGGTGCGCGACATAGAAGTGGAATCA
>JBAVVP010000392.1:0-1546 GCA_049697355.1 Terriglobales bacterium | reverse complement strand
CCGGAAAGATTGTGGAGGGAAAAGCCGCCGAACTCTTTCATGCCGCGAGCCAGCAGGGAATCACCTGCGGTGCTGAATACGGTGATTCCCGCCAGGACAAGGTATTTTCGAAATGTCACTTACGATCCAACTCCGGCCTACGCCTTGACCGGTTCCGGGGCAGGCGTTTCGTCCTTGCGGTTTTCCTTGACCCACTTGTGGCGCTGTGCGCGCAGTTTCAGGAAGGCCCGGGCTTCTTTGTACAAGCGCTTGCGTTCGCCGCCATCGAACATGGCTTTTCTTAAAATGCGGTACGCGGCCTTGGGGCGGAAATAATATTCGTCGTAAAAGTGATGGACTCCCTCTAGAACTTCCGCCGCGGGCAGACCGGGATACTCGATCTGCACCATCTGGTGTCCGCCATCGTCCACCATCTTCGACTCGCTGGTGACAAAACCGTTCTTCATCGCGAACTCGTGCAGTTCGGTCCCAGGATAAGCATGCGCCACCGAAACCTGGATCGTCTCCACGTCGAGTTCCTTGGCAAATTTGATCGTGTTCTTGATGGTCTCGCGAGATTCGCCGGGCAGGCCGAGGATGAAATCGCCGTGAACCACGAGTCCCAGTTTGTGGCAGTCTTTTGTGAACTGGCGGGCGCGCTCGACGGTCGCGCCTTTCTTGATGTTCTTGAGAATCTGCGGATCTCCCGATTCGTAGCCCACGATCAAGAGCCGGCATCCCGCTTCTTTCATGGCCTTGAGCGTTTCGAAATCGGTGGTGACTCGCGACGTGCAGGACCAAGTCAGCCCCAGCGGTTTCAACTTGGTGCACAACTCGACGGTGCGGGCCTTCTGCAGGTTGAAAGTGTCGTCGTCGAAGAAGAATTCCTTCACATACGGCCAGTATTCTTTCGCCTTGGCCATTTCACGCGCCACGTCGTCGCTGGAGCGTTTGCGCCACGGGTGTCCGCTGAGCGTCTGGGGCCAGAGGCAGAAGGTGCACTGCGCCGGGCATCCGCGCGAGGTGTAAAGGGCTACGAACGGATGGAGCAGGAAAGGCACGTTGTAGCGGCGGACATCCAGGTCGCGCCGGTAGACGTCGGTCACGTGCGGCAGGGAATCGAGATCCTGAATCGTCAGCCGGTCGGGATTATGCACGACCCCGCCGTTCTTGCGATAGGAAATTCCCAGAATGTCTTCGATCGGCTTGCCTTGCGCGTATTCGACGATGGAGTAGTCGAATTCCTTGCGGCAGGCTACGTCGATCACCTTCGCGTCCAGCAACGACTTCTCGGGCAGCACGCTGACGTGGGGTCCGACAAAAGCGATCTTGATATGAGGGTTGCTGTCTTTGATCGCCTCGGCCATGCGGACGTCGCCGGGGAAGCCCGGAGTGCTCGTGAACAGCACGAGCAGTTCATAGTCTTTGCAGGTGCGGATGGTCTCTTCCGCCGTGATGTGGTGAGGCGGGGCGTCGAGCAAGCGCGCCCCCTCGAGCATTCCCGTGGGATAGGCGAGCCAAACCGGATACCAGTACGATTCAATCTCGCGCGTGGCGGGCCAGCGCG
>JBAVVP010000391.1:0-9663 GCA_049697355.1 Terriglobales bacterium | reverse complement strand
TTATAGAACTGTTCAAACTGTGGATTCGAATAGTGCAGCGGTGCGCTCGGCCACTGCCCCGAGAACAAGGGCAAGTTAAGGCGCTCGCGCTGGTAGAGAGCGCGAGGGAGGAGGAACGTGTTCTCGGTGACGCGCCGGTTATAGTAGCCGATGAAGAGCGTGGTGGCAGAGAGCACGCACAGCAAAGGTAACAGGACGCGTGGGCCTATGATCTTCAGTTGTGGGCTGCGTTTTGAAAGCAGCCAGATAGAGAACGATGCGGCGATGGTGACACAGAAAATCAGACCTTCAAACGGCCGACTATTCGCGAGCAGACCTATGCCAATTCCCATCCACACGGCATCCCTGGGGCGTTGGTGACGAGTGACCCGGCGAAAGGCCCCCAGCACCAAAGCGCCCCCGATGGCAGCGACGACGCCACCCCAGTAGCTGTCGATCCAGTAATTGAAGGATCCGAATCGTAAAAGGATTAGCAGGCCCCCAAGCAGAGCCCATTGCGGCGGAAGCCAGCCCTGCAGCATCCATGCCGCCGCCGCACACATCCCTGCCATGCTCAGCAATACTCCAATCCAGGGATGGCCCAGTACCTGTCCGAGTGCGAGCACCGCGCCTTGCGCAGGTGGGTATATGGACTGATAGCTTGGGTGGAAGAGGACATGAAAAGTATCTAAAAAGAGGGACATGGGATGCGCGGGATTGGTAACTCTCCCATGCGCGAACGTGTCCGCCGCTAGCAGGTAGCTGAACTCATCATGAGCCACTGGCACGGGCACCGGGACGAGCCAGAGCAAGCTCAGGCGCACTACAATGGCTGCCAGCGCTATTCCGATGAGAACGAGGGTCTTTCTCCGTGCCAGTCGCACTCCGAGTCGTTCCAACGGACCCAGTATGCTTTCCCCCAATTTTGGCGCACACCAGGCTAATACAAGAAGGACCGGCACAAAAGCCCACTGGATGAAAGGCAGGGCTGCGACTGATAGAATCGACGGGACGTAGAAAGGCATGAAGGACTCTGCGAATGAATCGCAATGTGATCTTAACAAACCGCGGAAAACGATTCTCCAGGGAGAATTACGCAGCGTAGCATGCGAACGCAACGGAGCCGGACAGAACCCAGAACGGCCGCGTTGCGGTCTGCAGATCAGGCTCCAGGCCTGCCTTCCGGTGGGCCCATGAGTGCAAAATCCCGCCGCTCCGTTCTGTTTTGCTCGCTGCCCGCGCTGATTTTGTCGGCGGCCTGCCTCCTGCCCTACCTTAATAAGGCGTTTACGATCGACGATCCCAACTTCCTGCTGATGGCGCAGCAGATACGCAAGACGCCTCTGCATCCCATGACCCTGTATCTCTGCTGGGTGGAGGACACGGGGTGTGGGGTTGTCACCTATAACATACCGCCCAATTTCCTGATGTCCTATTATCTGGTTCCGGTAGCGAATCTTGCCGACGCCGAATGGCCTGCCCATCTGATGCAGATCATCGCGCTGTGGTGCGGCATTATCGCTACGGTGTCTCTGGCGTGGCAATTCGGCTTAGGCAGCTTCGCCGCCGGCGCGGCAGGCTTACTTGTAGCAGCGGCACCGCCGGTACTCGCCATGGCTAGCACCGCCATGCCGGACATTCTTGCCATGTCCCTGGGCGTGATCGGGATCGAGCGCATAGTGGCGTGGAAGAAAGACGGCAAAATCATCAATGGCGTTGTGAGCGCACTGGCGTTGGGCCTCGCGCCCATTGCTCGGGTCCACCTCGTATTTCTGTGGCCAGTCGCTGCGCTGCTACTGCGCGACAACGTGCGCATCTTCGATGTGCGGAGTTGGATCGCCCTGCCCAAGGGCCGGTGGCTCCCCTTGATCGCGGCGGCATTCGTAGCAGGAGCTGTTATTGCCCTCACGCACGAGTCCAGTCGCGGCTTGACGCCAGCCCACATGTCTCTCATCAAGTGGGAATGCGCTCGGCACAATCTTCAGAGTTACCTGACCTATTGGATCCTCGCCATGCCGCTTGGGCTGGCATGGCTCGTTTTGCGGAATCGCCACATGAGGCTCTGGCTTCTTGCGATAGGAATGGGTCCGCTGGTTGTCTGGAAAGTCTGGATCAGCCACGCGCCGCTGGTTTGGACCGCGCTGTTTGCAGCTGTCGGCGCTTTGTTGTTGATGGATGTTCTTCTCTGGAGCTTGCAGAGCCGTGATCAATGGCGGATCGCTTGCGCCCTATGGCTGTTGATCCCGTTGGCGACGCTTCCATACCATCAACTTCCGGTAAAATTCCTGGTTCCATGTGCTCCCGCGGCCGCGTTGTTGATCGCCGGCGTCCTAACGGCCTTCCGCTGGCGGATGGCCGCTTTGTGCGGAATTGTCGCCGTCGGGGTGATCTTCGGAAGTATGGTTCTGCGCGCCGACGCCCAATTAGCCGAAATGGGGCGCGCGGCTGCAGCGCGGTTGGTCGTACCACGGGTGGCGGCTGGCGACCGCGTGTGGGTTTCCAGCCAGTGGGGGCTCTATTGGTACGCGCAAAAGGCCGGCGCTCAAGTCTTAAGAAGCGATGTTGTGCCGGCGCCAGGTGATTACTTGGTCAGGGGGCAAATGGAGGGCTGGACTACCACGCTCAAACGGCTGCCGCCAGCGGTGCAGGTGGAGACGTTCGCCGTCGGCGGCCCGGGTGGCCGCACCATGAGCATCAAGGATGGCGCCGGGTTGTACAGCAACACCTTCGGCGATCTGATGTGGGCCTGGGGTACCGGAGAATGGAATCATTACGAACTCTGGCGATTCCAGTAGCGCGTGCCCGCGAAACCACGGCCATCCTAAACCTCACTGAGGCAACTGCAACCGACGCGCGCAGTACGGTGTCTCCGCAATTTGTTCCCAGCCGGTGCGAGTTTCTGACGGCCCGGGTGGACAGACGGTTACGGCGAGTTTTGCATGGGAACGGGCAAAGGCTTCATAGGCTTGTTGCCGCACTGGCTCGGGGGCGTCCCAGAAATCTTTGGAGCCATGGTTCGCGTCCATGATCTCGGCGACGATGCGCAGTTTTGCCAGGCGGGCCCAGTACGCACCGGTGCCGTCGGCGATGATTGCAATCTTGTCGCCGGGTTGAGCTCCCATGCGGCGAAGCTGCTCGGCGGCGACGACATCCTGCCAGGCTGACTCGGGGCCGGTTCCCGGGATCGCCATATGGTTGGTGGCGACGCGAACCGTGTAGTCGGCTGTGCCGAGCGCCATCACTAGAAACACCGCGACGGCTACGCAGGCGACCGTCTTTTGAACCTCCGGGCGAAATCGCGGCGCCGCCAGCAATACAAGAAACAACACCAGAACCGAGCCCCCCAGAAAACGATTTTCTTCATGCACCGGAAGGTAGATTCCCATGACGGCCAGCGACATGGCCAGGAATGGCCACAACTCGCGCAAACCTGCCCAAACCAACTGCCCGCTGATCAGTGCGAGCGCGATGATTCCGGCGGCTAGCTCCGGGCGGTCACTCAACAACAAGCGGATCTCGCTCGGGATAGTAACCGCGAGCGCTTCTATTTGAAGTTTTGAATGGAAATGCCACTGCAGCCCCTCATTCCAATATGAGGGGTCGGTCCATGGGGGATAAGTGCCAATGACTGGACCGTCGAACTCGAAGAGGGCAGGGCGCCGCAGCAGTTGGCGCGTCGGATGCACGGGTGTCCCATTGCCCGGGACCCCTCCCTGCCAATTTCTGTTAAGTGTGCCACGGGAGACGAACCACGCGTAGTTCAGCCTCCCCGAATCGCCAAACGTGAACCGGCCCTTCTGGTGAGATAGCAAGGCGATCAAGGGAGCGCATGCGCACAGAAAGACGAGAGCGGCTGCCGCGATACGGCGCCCCCAACCTGGATGCGGGCGTTTCCATAAATAGGCGGCGCCGAGAGTCACAAAGCCTATTGGGAACAATATTGCTTTCGTCCAGTATCCAACGGCGAGGATGAGGCCAAAGCACGCGAACTTCGAGAACTTGTGGCCCGGGCGGAGACGCAACAGCATTCCCGCCGCCATGCAAACGCAAGCCATCACGGCTAGATCCGGTGTGACTGCGTACAGCGCTTCCACTTGCGAAGCGGTCCACCAAAATATGGAATATGCCAGGAGAACCAGCGCCCACTCCGGCAAAGGGTGGCCGTCGTCTGGCGATGCGGCAGAATCTCGTTCTTTACCGAACGCAAGGAACGCGTGCAACAGGAAGCGAAAGGCGAACAGGGTAACGGCAAAGATTCCAAAGTTGACCAGGTGAACCAGAGGAAATTCCCACTTGGGCGAAGGCTTCGCTAACCCGAGGACGACCCCGAGTATCCACGGATATAAAGGGCTCCAATATGCGTTTACTGCGTTGGCCCAATCGCGACGAAAGAATGAGTCGCCGATATCCAGGTAAGATATGCCATCCGGATTCATCGAGTAGCGGCCAAACCACGCGTGTAACGCCCCAAGGGCTAGGGTTGCAAAGAAGAGGATGCGATCCAGCGGGAGCCGGGCGAAGAGACGATCTGGCATTAGGAAAGTCCGAACCGTGCAGTGCGAGACGAAGCCATGCGCACCAGCCTTTCGCCGAGAAGTATATCTCGGACGGCGTTTCCCGAGGGTGGAGGCTGGCGGTTTTGTCAGCGTTCCAACTCGCACTGTGATCGGCATCACCGAATGCCGTGGAACCCGTCACGCGTTTTCGCCCGAGAAGGCGAGAGGCTGGCCGAGAACCCTGATTTTCAGCCGTGATCGTCCCGATTCATACCTGCCGGAAGAACCCAGTCGACGCCTAACCCGTTCTGCGATTATAGTTTTCCGGGATTCTGCGATTACCAAGCAGGTGTGACTTGGATCACGGACCTGTGCCCGAGCAGAGTTCAAAATTGCAACAGTGTTGGCCAACCAAAATCGAATGGAGCTTGCAAATGAAGAAAGTTAACGTCGCCGTCTTGACCGTTGCAACCGCGTTGGCGGTTGTTCTTACCCTCTCCCTGTCGGCGAATGCGCAAAGCGCCGATCTCTTCAAATCGAAATGCGTCATGTGCCATGGCGCCGACGGTACCGGCTCGGCAGTAGGAAAGAAAATGGGCGCGCACGATTTTACGACCGCCGAAGTGCAGAAGATGTCGGACGCGGAGCTCACCGGGATCATCACGAACGGCAAGAACAAGATGCCCAAGTACGCGGATAAGCTGAAGCCAGAAGAGGTTAAGGGACTGGTAGCTTACATCCGCACCCTTAAGAAATAGTTCTGGCCGCTTTTTGCCATCGAGACTAGGGATTGTCCAACGCCGCGGAAGGAAGTGCGGCCGAGCGTGAAGTGTGTCTTGGGTGAGCGACGCATAGAAGAAGGAAGAAGGGGGAACAACGGTTGCCAATGAATCTGCGAGAACGCATTCGGGAGCGGGCGCAACCCATTTATTTTCTAGGGCAGAATCCCATCACGCTTACCGGCGCTGTGGTGACGACGAGCACGGCGCTGACCACCATCGCCTTCTGGTTCTATGACATCTTCTTGCCGGGGCCACCGCATCCTTATATTGGCCTTCTGGTCTTCCTGATTCTCCCCGGAATTTTTGTACTCGGATTACTGCTGATTCCACTTGGCATCTGGCTGCGGCGGCGAAGTCTGCTCGAGAGGGGGGAACTGCCGCCGGTCTTCCCCGCCATCGACCTGGGGGTGCCCCTGGTGCGGCGCACGTTGGAGTACGTGGCAGCCGCGACCGTCCTCAATCTTCTCATCATTGCGACCGCGTCGTACCGTGGCGTGGAGTACATGGATTCGACGACCTTCTGCGGCAAGACTTGTCACACCGTGATGGATCCCGAGTACACCGCCTATCAGAATTCTCCGCACGCGCACGTGGACTGTGTCGCGTGCCATATCGGACCGGGAGCGGGTTGGTTTGTGCGGTCGAAGCTTTCTGGTCTGCGGCAGGTGTTCGCGGTGACGTTTCATACCTATTCGCGCCCGGTTCCTTCGCCGGTAAAGTACCTCCGTCCGGCGCGCGAGACCTGCGAGCAGTGTCACTGGCCCCAGCGTTTTACCGGCGACAAGTTTCTGGTGAATACCAGCTACAAGGACGACGAAAAGAACACGCCCCAGACCGACGTCTTGCTGCTGAAAGTTGGCGGACGCACCTGGCAAGGTTCGGTCGGCATCCATGGACGCCACCTCGCCGACATGGCGCGCATCCGCTACATTTCGACCGACCCCGAGCGGCAGACCATCCCCGCCGTCTATTACACCGACGATAAAGGGAAGACCACCGAGTACATTTCCAGCGATGCCAAGCCCACCAAAGAACAATTGGACAAGGGAGAACATCGCGTGATGGATTGCGTGGATTGCCACAACCGGCCCACGCATGCCTTCGATCTGCCGGACAACGCAATCGACAAAGCAATGTCGCTCGGGCGCATCAGCCCAGAGCTTCCCTATATCCGGAAGAAGGCGGTCGAGGTTCTCAAGGTGGAGTATCCCGCGCGCGACGTGGCGGAGCATCGCATTAAGGAAGAACTCAACAATTTCTATCGGACGAATTATCCGCAGATTTATGAGACGCGGCGTACGGTGGTGGAACAAGCCGGCGATGAAGTGGCGCGGATCTACCTGCGCAATATCTTCCCGGACATGCGTGTGACCTGGGGCGTGCACCCGAACAATCTTGGTCACAACGATTCGCCGGGCTGCTTCCGCTGCCATGACGGTAGTCATACCAGCGCCGACGGCCAGACCATCACCAATGACTGTTCGGCATGCCACAGCTTGCTGGCGGTGCAGGAGGAAAATCCGAAGGTGCTTAGCGATGTTGGCATGAAGTAAGCGGGGCAGAGAGTCGATATGGCGGAAAGAAGAAACGCGCGGCGGAAAGCCTGGAAGGGTGGGTTGCGGATCGTCGCACCGCTCGTCGCCACCGCGCTCTTGCTTCTGATTTCAAACAGCCCCGGACGCGCGGCGGGAGCTGCCGCCGATCCGCCGGGGGCAGAATGTCTGGCGTGCCACGGCGACAAGACCATGACCACGACGCGAGCCGGGAAAACGGTTTCGCTGTACGTGGACGGGAAGAAATTTGCCGGTTCCGTACATGCCGGCTTTGGTTGCACGGGCTGCCATGCCGACCTGCAAGGAAAAGATCTGCCCCACGACACGCCGCTGGCGCGGGTGGATTGCGGCACCTGCCACGGGACCGAGAAAGAGCAACATGCGCGCTCGCTTCACGGCAAGGCGATCGCGCACGGCGATCCGCTGGCGCCCCGCTGCGTGACTTGTCACGGCAACCACGACATCGTTCCGGTGAAGGACCCCCGGTCGGCGGTGGCGGCGCTGAAAGTGCCCTTCGTTTGCGGCGGGTGCCATCGAGAAGGAACTCCGGTATCGCGCAGCCGTCTTATCCCTCAGGCCAATATCCTGGAGAACTACTCTGAGAGTATTCACGGCGAGGCGTTGCTGAAGAAGGGATTGTCGGTCGCCCCGAACTGCGCCACCTGCCACACCCCGCACTTGATCTTGCCCCATACCGATCCGGCCTCCTCGATCAATCGCAAGAACATTGCCGCCACCTGCACGAAGTGCCACTCGCAGATCGAAACCGTCCACCAGAAGATCATTCGCGGAGAGCTTTGGGAAAAGCAGGCCAACGTACTGCCGGCCTGTGTGGATTGCCATCAACCGCATAAGATCAGGAACGTTTTCTATTCGCAGGGCATGGCCAACGCGGACTGCATGCACTGCCACGCGGACGAGAAACTGCTGCGGGCGCGCGACGGGAAATCCATGTACGTCAGCGTGGGCGAGGTCAGTCATTCGCGCCACAACAAGATTGCCTGCAGCCAGTGCCACTCGGAAGTCAATGCTTCCCGGGTGCGGCCTTGCGAGACGATCTCCCACGGAGTGGACTGCACTTCCTGCCACGAAGAAATTGGGAAGCAGTACACGGCCAGCATCCATGGACAACTGAACGGCAAGAACGATCCGAATGCCCCGACCTGCAAGGAATGCCATGGCACCCATGGAATCCTTGGCAAACAGGATCCGCAGTCATCGACTTTTGCGGTCAATGTTCCCGGGCTTTGCGCGCGGTGTCACCGCGAGGGCCAGAAGGCTGCGGTACGCTACACGGGATTGCAGCACGAAATCATCGGTAACTATACGGAGAGCATTCACGGGACGTTATTAAAGAATGGGCTGACGGTGACGGCGACCTGCACCAGTTGCCACACCGCACACCAGATCCTTCCCCGGAGCGATGCGGCGTCGAGCGTCAACGCCAACAACGTGCCGGACACGTGCGGCAAGTGCCACCACGGCATCGAGGAGCAGTTCGAAAACAGCATCCATGCCAAGCGAGTGAGCGGATACAGTAAGCCGCTTCCGGTTTGCAACGATTGTCACACCGCTCATTCCATCCACCGCACCGATGAGAACAGCTTCCGGCTGAACGTGATGGCTACATGCGGACGCTGCCACGAGAAGATTGCCGAGACCTATTTTGATACGTATCACGGGAAGGTCTCGAAACTGGGGTACACGAAGGCGGCCAAGTGCTATGACTGCCATGGCGCGCACGACGTGCTGGCGGTAACCGATCCGCGCTCGCATCTCAGCCGGGCCAACGTGGCCGCCACCTGCGGGAAGTGCCATGCCGGCGCGAACCGGCGCTTCGCCGGATACCTGACGCACGCCACTCACCACGATCCGAATAAGTACCCGTTCCTGTTCTATACCTTCTGGGGCATGACGGCGCTGCTCCTGGTGACCTTCGTGGTCGGCGGCGCTCACACGTTGCTCTGGCTGCCGCGTGCCTTCCAGATGCGCCGGGAATTGCGCGCCGCGGAAGCGAAATTCGCTGCCGAGCTTGAAAAACCCGCAGACAAGAAGGAGGATACCAATGCCTAGCGGCCAGGTATTGGAGAATCCATCCGCAGGAAGGCCGCCTTTGCCTAACAGCGCGGTTGCAAAACGCCAGTTCGTCCGGTTCTCCCGGCTGCAGCGGATCCTGCACATCTGCATGATCGTGAGCTTCATGAGCCTGGCGCTGACCGGGCTGACCCTGAAATTCTCTTACACAAAATGGGCCGCCGTGCTTTCTCATCTGCTTGGCGGATTCGAAAACGCGGGCTACATTCACCGCACCGCTGCCGTGGTGATGTTTGGAGTTTTTGTTACCCATCTGGTGGACCTTTACAAGTTGAAAAAAAGAGAGCACGGCACCTGGCGCGCGCTGTTGCTGGGACCTGGCAGCATGATGCTGAACCGAAGGGATCTGACGGAGTTCCTGGGCACGCTGAAGTGGTTTGTGGGCCGGGGCCCGCGGCCTGCCTATGGCCGCTGGACGTACTGGGAAAAATTCGACTACTTCGCGGTGTTTTGGGGAATCGCGGTGATCGGGTCCACCGGCCTCACGCTGTGGTTCCCGGTGTTCTTCACTCGGTTCTTGCCGGGGTGGCTCCTTAACGTCACTACCATCATTCACAGCGACGAGGCGCTGCTGGCCACGGGCTTTATCTTTACCGTCCATTTCTTCAATACCCATTTGCGGCCGGAAAAGTTTCCCATGGACATCACGGTATTCACCGGCCGCATGCCGCTGGAAGAATTAAAAAGGGACAAGCCGAGAGAGTATGAAGCGCTGGTTGCCAGCGGGCAACTGGAGGAAAAAATGGAGGAGGCCTATCC
>JBAVVP010000390.1:0-5450 GCA_049697355.1 Terriglobales bacterium | reverse complement strand
CAACGGAGAGGTTCCGGCTTCGGCCGGAACCTCCCTCGCTGACTTGAATGTTGCCTCTGCACACCCGAACTCAGGCCGACTGCGGTGACCATCACGCAGCCTTGTGAAACCCTGATCAATCCATTCGCCAGATGACCGACAACCCCAACCGCGCCCGTGACCACCTCGCCAATGAACGGACGTTCCTGGCGTGGTTGCGCACGGGCGTGGCCACGATTGTGTTCGGATTCGCCGTCGGCCGCTTCTCCATCGCACTGCAGGAGATTCTGCAGTTCGAAGGGAAAGCGGCTCCGACGCCGGGCTTAACTGCCTGGCTGGGCATGGTCGCTATTGTCGCCGGCGTGCTGGCGATTCTTGCCGGCCACATGCGTTATCACCAGACCCGGGACCAGATCGACCGCGGGACCTTCGAACCCCCGAGCCTCACGATTGACGTCTCCGCGCTGCTCCTGGCCGCCTTCGGCCTGGTGCTGGCGGGATATCTGGCGTGGATCAAGCTTCACGGATAGCAGTCTATCGAGGAGAAGATCATGGCAAGAATCGCGATCCTGTACTGCAAACGTATCAAAGACCACTCCTGCATCGCCTGCGCCAACTGCCACAAGGGCATTCACGATAAGAACGGTGAATTCGCGCGGCACGAGGAAATCGATCTGGTCGCCATGACCGATTGCGGCGATTGTCCCGGTTTGATCGTGCCGCGCGTCAAACTCTTAACTGACACTACCAAGAATATGGGCCGGGACATCGAGGTTCTCCATCTGGGGACGTGCATGAAAGCGGCCATGGAAACAGCGGGCTGTCCGCTCGACTATGGCGAAGTAAAGACTATGCTGGAGAAGAAATTCGGGGTTGAAGTGGTGCTGGGGACTTACTCGAACGCCAAACCGCCCGCGTAGGAGGCAGTGGAAAACGTCGATTTTCCAATGCCCAGCCCCTAAAGGGGCGTCTAATTTTGGAGAATTTACGGTATCGCTAAAGCGATACCCTGATACAAAGCCCGAGCTTTTCCGCTGTGCGCAGGGAGCGTTTTCACACCGTCAGCCAATCGCGATGGCCCGTTCTCTATCCGAAGGCAGGGAACCGACCCGAGCGGCCTCATCGACAATCTGCAGGACCACTCTCTCGACCTCGGCGGCGATTTGCTCCAGACCCGAGGCAGGACAGAGCGCAACCATGGCTGAGGGCCGCATCGTGCCGATGAAAGTCTTTCCGGCCTCAGTGTAGACGGCGATCGGGCACGGCAGCATGAGCGCGACGTTGATGTCCTTTTCCAGGGCCTCGCTGGCGAAGCGCGCATTGCAGACTTCGATAATTTTCAGCGGACTCCGCGGGAACCCCTGTTCGGTCAAGGTGGCCGCCACATCGTAGGTGTTGACCACGCGGAAGTTGTGCTCCGCCACCTTCGCCTCCACGGCCTCGACCGCAGCCTCGAAAGACTTTTGCGTGTCGACGGTATGGAGAAAACTCTTCATAGGCCCTTGACCAACATCGCGAGGCGCTCGCCCTCAGAGAACGGGATGAGCGACGAACCTCCTGGCCGCTTCGATGACACCTTGCGCCCACTGCGGCGTGGCTAGCGCGTGCAGGTGGGTATAGCCGGCCCAGACATTCTTTATGAGTGCGGCATCACGGCCCTTAAAACACCCGGTGCCTCGGCGCACCTCGCAGGCAGTTGCCGTCCAGTCGGACTGCGGCGCGATGCGAGAGTAGTGAAATTCGTGCCCGCGCAGGCTGGTCCCAGCCGGAAAGAATGGATTCGCCGTATCCACCTGCAATTCGATGTAACCGTGACCCTGTGCGGTCTCGGAGACCTCTACCTCGAACGGGAACACGTCGGCCATTTCATATCTGGCCCCCTTCCATGTCAGGGCGCGCGATAACAGCATCAGTCCGCCGCACTCGGCGTAGATCGGGAGGCCTTCTTGGGCTGCCTGCCGCAGCGATCCGAGGAAGGTCCGATTCGCCGACAGGGCTTGGGCATGAGTCTCGGGAAAACCACCGCCGATGTAGAGCGCGTTGAGATCGCCGGGCAAGGCGGCTGCGTCGAGCGCCGAGATGGGAATCAATTCCGCGCCGGCCTGCTCGAGCATCTCCAGGTTCTCGGGATAGTAGAAGCTGAAGGCGGAGTCTTTGAGGTACCCGATCTTGACGTCGCGGGTTCGGGGCATGGGCACGCTTTCGTGCGCGACGACTTCCAGCGGGACCGCGCTTCGTGCAATCGCCACCAGCGCATCCAAATCGATGAAGCCGCCCACGACCTGGAGCAGATCGCGCGCGAGGTCCTCCAAGTCACTATGTTCTTCGGGCGGAATCAGTCCAAGGTGGCGTTCGGGCAGCGGCTTTCCCATGGCCGCTTTGGGAATGGCGCCGACAACCGGAATCGAACAGACCGATTCGATGGAGCCGCGCAGAATCTGTTCATGCCTGCGGCCGTTCACGTTGTTCAGGATCACGCCTTGGATGGGAACTTCAGGATCGAGTTTCTGGCATCCAAGAACCTGCGCGGCCGCGGTGCGGGTCACCTTGGCGGCGTTTACGACGATCACCACCGGGGTCTTGAGATGTTTGCTGAGCACCGCGCTGCTGTGGGAACCATTGACATCGAAGCCGTCGTACAACCCGCGCGCGCCCTCGATGACGTTGACTCCGTCGCTCAATCCATGGTCGACAAACGAAGAAAGGATCGTGTCAGCGCCCATGAGGTAGGTGTCGAGGTTGCGCGCCGAGTGACCGGAGGCCCAACTGAGCCATGCGGCATCGATGTAGTCGGGCCCTTTCTTGAAAGCACGCACCGGCACCCCGGCACGCCGCAAGGCAAGCAGCAGTCCCAAGGCGACGAGCGTTTTGCCGGAGCCTCCGGACATGCCGGCGACCAGAAGGCGCGGAAGTGTGCGAAATTCGCTCACGATGCGGCCGTCGAGGACTACGGAGTCGTCCCTTCCTTGGGAGGCAGTTGGATGAAAGAGCCGCCAAAATATCCGTACACGCAGCGGCCGGAGTCGATGAGGATGCGAATGGCCTTCTTGCAGTCGTCTTTGCTGCACGCCTGCTCGCCATGTTTCGCGATCATCGCTTTGGCCAAGTCGCCGGCTTTGAGGTTCTTCTTGCCCTGGCACTCGGTCACTAACTGGAACATTTCTTCGGCTAAGGTCTCGATCGGAACAGTGGAAACGTCGGTCATACTCGTACCTCTTCCTTATTCTTGTTCTCTGAATTCTCTGACTTCACAGAGTTGGATGCAATGAGGCGCTTGAGTTTGTCGCGCAGGCGGACGACCTCACCCACCACCAGCGTGGCCGGGGGCTGCACGTCCGCCCGCCGCACTTCGGCGGCGATGTTGTGCAAGACGCCGGAGACGACATGCTCGCCGTCCCAGAATGCGGTTTGAATCATGGCCGCCGGCGTATCCGGCGAACGTCCGGCGGCGATCAGCTTCTCGGCGATCGTACCGACGTTGTGCACGCCCATGAGAAAGACCACGGTGTCGATGCGGCTCAGGGCCTGCCAGTCCAACCGCTCGTGATTTCCGACGGCGTTGTGGCCGGTTACGATCGCCACCGCCGACGACGCCTTGCGGTGAGTGACCGCAATGTTGGCGCTCAACGGCGCCGACAGACACGAAGAGACTCCGGGAACGACTTCGAACGGCACGCCGTGTTCGGCCAGATATTCCACTTCTTCGCCGCCACGGCCAAAAAGGAAGGGATCGCCGCCCTTCAGCCGAATGACGGTCTTGCCTTCGCGCGCCTTCTCGACCAGGACCTGGTGGATTTCATCTTGCCGGGAAGAATGGCAGCCCAGAACCTTGCCCATGAAAATCTTCTCCGACGAAGCCTTCGCCAGGGCGAGGACTTTTTCTTGTATCAAGCGGTCGTACACAATAACGTCGCCCTTTTTCAACAGGCGTGCCGCCTTGACGGTCATCAGTTCGGGGTCTCCCGGCCCCGCACCGACCAAATAAACTTTGCCAACTTGCGTCATGACTTCTCTCTTCCTACTATCACTTCTTAAATAAACGCCCGGCTGATCAGTACCAGCGCCGCCAGCAGCACGACCCCGGTTGCGAATGTGTACCAGATCAACTTTTTCTCAACCGGAAGCAGTGGTTCATACTCCTTTTCCATCTTCTGCAGTTCGTCCAATAAACGAGGTTCGGTCATAAGCTCACCCCTTCACGACTGGTGGCAGCACCCCGTGGAAGAACAGCCACGAGATGAGCAGCCCAACCCAGATGATGTATCCGAACAGACAAAGCACATAGACCGCCGCCAGCTTGGCGATGCCTTCCTGCCAGAGCTTGCGGAAGTTGGACAACGTTCCAATGGCAAAGAACGTCATCACAAAGAAGAGGGCGCGGAACACGTTGGCCTGTCCCATGGATGCCTTGATCTTTGGCACCAGGGCCGGCATAGCCGCGCCGAGGGCGAGCACGATCCCGAATGTGACCACGTAGCCCAGGATGAACTTCGGGAAGCGCTGCCAGATTTCCCGCGCCCGAACTTTCTCGCCCGCGCGAGGTTCAATCTTGGCCGCCCACACCCAAGCCAGAACAAAGGCCCAAACACCGATGAAAATGTCGATGAAGACTTTGACCGTGGCGCTTACGCCCATGATCCAGCCGGGCTGGTAGGCGATGCCGGTTGCGGCCAGAGCCTTGGCGCGAATGAGCGAATCGGTAATCGCGCCACTGGCCACCGCCGCGCCATCGGTCTTCACTGCCAAGCCCATCCACGCGCCCGCCACCATGGGTTGTCCGTAGAGGAAGTGCTGGGCGACAAAGGGAAGGAACAGCAGTTCCACCACGGCAAAGATCACCACCAGCGACGAGACCATGATGGGGACGATCGGGCGCGCTCGGATGGCGCTCCCTGTGGCAATGGCCGCCGATACTCCGCAAATCGATATACCGGATGCCAAAGGCGCAGCCCACTCGCGACTGAAGCCGAAGTAGCGCCGCGACACGAAGTACACGATCGGCCAGTAGATCAGGTAGGCCTCGATGATGGCGCAGGCGCCGCGGAACATGACCGAGGTTGCGAGCGCACGCTGTTCGAGCGCCGCGATTCCGAGAAACCCCCCGAGGATCACGATGGCGGTCTTGATGTAGAGCTCGGGGCGGATCGCTTCTTTTAGGAACCTGGAGACACCCGGCAAGAAGTTACCGACCACCAATCCCGCGAGCAGGGCGATGATGAAACCAGATTCGTTGGTCAGGTTGAGCGACCAGGGAATCTTGAGCGCCGCGCGCTTATCGGGCGTGGCCGCGATGTAGGCCCAGCTTCCCAAGAACCAGCACAGATAGCTGAGCGCGAACACAACGGTAAATCCGCTGACGAAGCGTTTGAGGTCGGCGCGCAGCAACTTTGCCCCCACCGACATCACCACCAGCAGGAAGACGTAGGTTGCGGCGAGCGAAAGGAGCGGCGGCAGGGTGTGGTAGGTCCTGT
>JBAVVP010000389.1:0-13842 GCA_049697355.1 Terriglobales bacterium | reverse complement strand
AAAGCGAACTGCTTACTCTGGCTCGCAAGTCGGTGGAGTACGCCGTACGAGAGGGAAAGCCGTATGAACCAACCGCCAGCGCAAGCGAAGTGCTGAATCAGGAGCGCGGCGCGTTCGTGACCCTGCGCAAATTGGGAGAACTGCGGGGGTGCATCGGCTATACCTCCGCGGCTAAACCTCTCTACATGACCGTGCGCGACACGGCCACACTGGCCGCCCTGCGCGATAGCCGATTCCGGCCAGTGGCATCCTCAGAGTTGCCGCAAATCGATTATGAAGTCTCCGTGCTGTCGCCCCTTCGGCGCGTGCTCGACCCTCGACAGATCAAGGTTGGCCGAGACGGTTTGCTGATGAAGAACGGCGTGTACGAGGGCATCTTGCTTCCGCAGGTGCCGGTGGACGAAAAATGGGATCGCCAGAGGTTCCTGGAAGAAACCTGCGCCAAGGCGGGTATGCGCTCCGGCTGCTGGAAGGATGAGAACACGGACATCTTCATGTTTACCGCGGTGGTATTCGGTGAAAAAAGGCCGCAAGCGCTCACGCCCGAGAACTCTTTGCCTCCAGGCTTGCCCGCGCGGCCAGGAGGGTTGGCGCCAGGTTTACCGCCGCACTGAGCCATGCCGTCTTCCAAAAACCAAACACCGGGATGAAGTAACTGCTCAATAAAAGCGCGCCCGCGCATCCGCCCAGCAGATCGATGGCATATAGCGTGCCCAGCCGCGGTCGGCCGCTGCCGGCGTCGCTATGCAGGTAGATCTCCGTCGCAATCGGAAATTGATAGCCACCCAGCATTCCGCAGAAAGCAGCCAACGCAGGGAAGATAAATTGCGCAGCCAGCCAGGTTGTCGCCATCCCAGAAATCTTCGACAGCAGGCTGACCACAAACATCAGCGCAGGAGCAGAAAGGGCGAGCAGGAATTGGGTGGTTGCGATGGTGCGGCAGGGTGGACGATCACTGGAACGAATGCGCCGAATGCCCAACCAACTTCCGAGGGCAATGCCTGCCATGCCCATGGCAATGAGGATTGCGAGTTGGTGGTAAACGTAACCGTAGACGGACTGGAATGCCAGCAGCAGAAAAATCTGTAGAGCCATCAGAGTGAATCCGGTCGCAGCCATCGAGCACGCTGCGGCAGAACGGGCGCGCTTTTCGCGAGCGGGCACGTACGCCAGAAGAACCGCTGCAAACAGTAAGACAACCAGGACCGCATCGATGACGCGGGTGAAATCAATGTGCGCGGCGGCCCGGAACCAGCGGGAATAGCCCAGCTTGAACTGCGTGCTCCAGAGCACAACGTCGAAGTAATAGGCGATCGGCTCGAAATCGCGATTGACGGGCGTCGAGGCGAGCGGCCGCAATTGCTCGCGAACCTGCTCCATGCGATCGGGCATCATGCGGAAAGGGATGAAGTATTCCCGAACATACTGCGTCTTGAGGTTCCGCGCCTGCAATCTTCCAATCAGCGTTTGGGGCTTGTCGGTCAGAACATCGGGTGGCGTAGCGGCGAAGAAGTGAATGGTTTCGCCGGGAACGGCGACAACGTAAGGGAAAACTTCCCGCAGCGTGTGGTGAATGCAGCGCAGGAAGTCCGCGAGGTCGGGGCTGATGTAATCCTCTGACGAGCGGAGTTGCAAGGCGAGCAGTCCCCAGGACGCGAGGTGATCGCGAGCGGAGCGAAAAAACTCGGTTGTGTAGAACCGGTTCAACTGCGCGGTCTGCGGGTCGGGCACATTCAGAATGATTACGTCGAATGTGCCGCCGGCCGTCTTGAGATAGTGCCGGCCGTCTTCGTAGTGGATGTGCACCCGAGGATCCGAGACAGCCGGGGCGGATTGCGCGGGGAAGAACTGCCGCGCCATGTCGATGAGCGTGGGATCCAGCTCTACATAGTCGATACGCTCGACCGTGGGATGCTTCAGCGCCTCGGCGATGCTGCCGTTCACGCCGCCGCCGATCATTAGAAGATGCCTCGGCGCCGGGTGCTCCAGCAGCGCGTAGTGAACCGCCTCTTCGGCGGCGTTCTGGTCTGGGGCGCTGGCCAGGATCACGCCGTTGTCATAAATGCTGCGGATTTTGCCGGTTTCATTGCCAGTTTCGCTGCCAGTTTCAATGACCGCCAGGTTGCCGTAAATCGAGTCATGCGATGCCACGAGACGAAATCCCCGCCACTGTCGCGCCTGCGCCGACCTGTCCAACGCCGGCGCAACATAGATAAGGAGAACGACTGTAACGAGAACGACCGCGAAAGCCGCGGCTGCCATACTGGCGGCCCCAAGCTGCTTGCGGCTCATTCGAAACAACAGGATTGCCGCCATACATAGATTCATGACGGCGACGACAGTCGCGATCTGGAAAGACCCAAGAAAGCGCAGCAACACAATGCTGGCCAGGATTCCTCCGACTCCGGAACCAGCGGCTTCCAGCAGGTAAGCTGAGCTGGTAGCGACGCGCGCCGAGACAGCGCACTCCTGTTCGTACATCCGGGTCGCGGCCACGAAAAGCGACCCTGCGACTATGCAAAACAGGCTCAGACATGCCAGAGATGTAAGCAGCATCGGCACGGGACCAACCAGTTCGCCCGGCACGGTCTGAAAAAAAGATCTGGATGCGCGCAATGCCCAGATCGTCGGCGGCAGGCTGGCGCCGAGCAGGCATTCGAGCGCGGCGACCGCCCGGCGAGCGTCGTTCCCGCCCAGTCGAAAACCGCTGCTCAGGCCACTGCCGGCGGCGGTCCAGAAGAGCCAGGTGGCCAGCATGATTCCCAGCGAAATCTCGTTCCCGTTGAAGACGACGATGAGCTCCCGCATGAGGACAATCTGGCCGATGACCGCGCTGAATCCGATCAGCGTCAGAGCCGCCCTTACGTCGAACGTCGTCTGCTTCGCACACGGCATCGTGATGGACTGCATAGCTGCGACACCAGAACGAGATTAGAATTCAGTTGTCGGGCAAAAGCAAAGAGGTCAATACAACATGCCGCCGGCCGAAGGCACCACACTCAACCGCCGCGAAGCGCTAATCAGACTGCTGCGCGTGGGAGGAATCGCTGCCGGAACCGCGGGCCTCGGATACTGGCTGAGCGAACGCAGCGAACGGCCCAAGCACGCGCTGGCCATGAATGCCAAGCGCAGTCACACGGTGGCGGCCGACGCGGCTTTGCCCGAGATGGCGGTCATCCAGGGAGACGATCCCGAACAACTGGCGCGCACGGCCATCGAAGAACTGGGCGGCATCCATCGCTTCGTCTCCCGCGCCGATGTCGTGTTGGTGAAGCCGAACATCGGCTGGGACCGCGCCCCCGAACAGGCGGCCAACACAAATCCGAAAATTGTCGCAGAAATCGTCCGCCAGTGCTGGAACGCAGGGGCGAAGCGGGTGATCGTGACCGACGTGAGCTGTAACGACCCGCGCCGCTGTTTTCAGAGGTCGGGTATTGCCGAGGCGGCGCGGAGTGTAGGCGCGGAAGTGATCCTGCCCGATCCCTCCCGATTCAAAGATGTCGACCTGCAGGGTGAAGTTCTGCGCGCCTGGCCGGTTTTCGATCCCTTCCTGAATGCCGACAAGATCATCAACGTCCCCATCGCCAAACACCACAGCCTGACCGGCACAACTCTGGGGATGAAGAACTGGTACGGCATCCTGGGCGGACCACGCCATCAATTGCACCAGAAGATCCACGAAAGTCTTGTCGACCTCGCCGATTTCATTCGCCCGACTCTCACCATCATCGATTGCTATCGCGTGCTCATCCGGAACGGCCCGATTGGAGGCAGTCTAGACGATGTCGTGCTCAAGAAGACGCTGGTCGCCGGAACCGATCCGGTGGCGCTCGACGCTTACGTGGCGAAGGCCTACTGGAATTTGGAAGTTTCATCTCTTCCCTACTTAAGAATGGCGTCGCAGCGCGGTTTGGGAACCTACGAGTTCGAGAAGATCCGCACACGCGTAAGAAGCAGTGCATGAGGAAGGAAGGGATGGAAGATCGCTGCCAACCGACCGGCCCGCCGTGTCTACTCGCTGACCCCAAGGGCAAAGCCCATCTGCGGGAGTGGGCAACCGTGCTCGACAAAGTCGCAACCTCCATGACGCGCTATCTGAAGCGCGTCGCCGAACTCGATAACCACGCTCACTAGGCGCCGGTTTCGTATCAGGCATCGCTTCACAGGTTGCGGAAGAACTCAAGGTTCGTATCAGGGTATCGCTTTAGCGATACCGCAAGTCCTTCGAAATCAGACGCCCCTTTAGGGGCTGAGCAGCGAAGGTCCACTTCTTCCGCAGCCTCTTCAGCGATACCATAAGCTTCTTCTAATTCAGACACCCTTTAGGGGCTGCGCACCGGGATACCGGCTTCCCCCGCAGCCTGTGTTCCTGGTCCGGTACCGATCGCGCCGCACCACGCCTGGCCAGTACAGCACTCCCATCCGAACTTCCTCCCTGCCAGCCCTTCGCGCGAAGAGACCCGCAATACTCAATGAAAGTGGCGGCACGGACGATAGGGTCTCAGTAGGGAGATCGAACTGGACTTCCCGCGCCGTGAGACCACATCCGCGGCCCACAGGAAATCCCCAACCCGGAAAGGAACCGCAGCGATGAGCGACAGCGACATCGTGCAAGATTTTCTCGCCGAAAGCCGCGAGAACCTCGATCGGCTGGACCGGGAACTGGTGGGCCTGGAAAAAAATCCCCATGATCGTGACACGCTGGCAAGCGTGTTTCGCACCATTCACACCATCAAGGGCACCTGCGGATTTCTGGGTTTCAATAAGTTGGAAAAGGTTACCCACGTGGGCGAGAGCCTGCTGGCTCGGCTCCGGGACGGGCAAATGACCCTTGGCCCGGAACATACCACGGCGTTGCTCGACATGGTGGATACGGTCCGCCAGATGCTCCAAGAGATTCAATCGACGGGCCAGGATGGCACGGTCGAATATCCGGAGTTGCTGGAAACCCTGACGGGGCTGCTGCCCGACCGGGGCGCAAGCAAACCGGAAGAAACGCCCGCGGCGGCAGCACGCCCAGCAGATCCGGCTTCGGCGCCGGGAACAGAGATGGCTTCGGCAAGTTCGGAAGACATCGTTGCGTCTCCAGCTTTGATATCCGCTACAACATCGAAGAAACCCGTCCGAAAGAAAGCGTCCAAAGCTGCCGAGGTCGCGCCGGCCGAAGGGCAGAAGGTGGTGGCCAGGCAGGACGACGTTCTCGCGGTCCAGCAGGTCTCCGAATCGCATTCTCACGACAGCGCGCCCGAGACCATCCGTGTCGGGGTCAACGTCTTGGACGAGCTCATGACCCTGGTCGGGGAGTTGGTGCTGGCGCGCAACCAGCTACTGCAAATCGCAAATTCGGCGGGAGACACCAACCTGCAGGCCGTCTCCCAGCGCATGAACCTGATCGCCACCGAACTGCAAGAGGAGGTCATGAAGACCCGGCTGCAGCCGATTGGAAACATCTGGTGCCAGTTTCCCCGTACCGTGCGCGACGTGGCGCTCGGTTGCGGCAAGGAAGTGAACATCGAGATGGAGGGCAAAGAGACCGAGCTCGACAAAACCATCATCGAGGCGATCAAGGACCCCCTCACCCATCTGGTACGCAACTCCGTCGACCATGGCATCGAACTTCCCGCCGACCGCATAAAAGCAGGTAAGGATCGAGCCGGACGCCTGATTCTGCGCGCCTTTCATGAAGGCGGGCAGGTCAATATCGAGATCACGGACGATGGCGCCGGATTAAACCTGGAGCGTATCCGGCAAAAAGCGGTGGAACGCGGAATGGTCACCACCGAACATGCCGCACACATGACGGAGCGGGAAATTTTCAAAATGATTTTTCTTCCCGGATTCTCCACCGCGGAAAAAGTGACCAAGGTGTCGGGCCGCGGCGTTGGCATGGATGTGGTGAAGACGAATGTGGAGAGAATTGGCGGCAGCGTCGACGTGCAATCCGTCGCCGGCCAGGGCACCACGGTCCGAGTGAAAATTCCGCTGACCTTGGCCATCATCCCGGCGTTGGTGGTAACCAGCGGCGGCGATCGCTATGCCATTCCCCAGGTAAGCTTGGTCGAACTGGTGCGGATCGAAGCGGAAGGGGTGGCCAAGAGCATCGAATCGGTCCACGGCGCGCCCGTCTACCGCCTGCGCGGACGCCTCCTCCCTCTGGTCTACCTCAACCGGGAGTTGAACACCGGAGGTGTCCCAGGACAGGCGGTCGGACACAATTCCACAGAATCCAGTTCCAAATGGGAGATGCTGGACTTCCCCGAGGCCCGAGTCAAGCACCAGCATTGGTTGGGGCGGTTACGAGAAGTGCTGGACAACAGAACCGTCTTGACTGCACAACAGGCTGGTTCTCACACCGAATGCGCTTTGGGGAAGTGGCTTTATTCCGTCGGCCTCAAGAACTATGCGGACCTCGCCGAGATTCACTTAGTCGAAAGAACGCACGCCGAGTTCCATGACATGGTGGCCAATATCGTGGTTCTCAAAGAGCAGGGCCACCAAGCCGGAGCGGAACAGGCATTCCGGCAGTTAGATCCGCTTTCCAGCAAGATCATCGCGCTGCTGACGGAACTGGAAAGAAAGGTTCTCTACAACCAGAGCGTCAACATTGTGGTGCTGCAGGCCGATGACCGGCAATTCGGCTTGGTCGTGGACGAGATCAACGACACCGAAGAAATCGTGGTGAAGCCGTTGCGAAAACAGCTCAAGAAAGTGAAAACCTTTGCCGGATCGAGCATCATGGGCGATGGCAAGGTAGCCCTCATCCTGGACGTGCTCGGCCTGGCGCAGCGCGCCAGCGTGGTCACCGAAAACCGGGACCGCGCCCTGGCCGAGAAAGCCACGGAATTGTCAGAGGCGACCATCGACGAACAAACCTTTCTGCTGTTCGCCGGCCCGGGCAATTCCCGCATGGCTATACCCCTCAGCACGCTGGCGCGGCTGGAGGAGTTTCCCGTGGCCCAGGTGGAAATGTCGGGCAGCCAGTGGGTGACGCAGTATCGCGGTAAGATCCTGCCCCTGATTCGTCTCAATGTGGTGCTGGAGGAACGCCGCAATCGGCAGCGCGCCCTGGAAACCCCGCCCGCGCCAGGCTCGCCGCCGATCCAGGTGTTGGTGCTGAACCACGAGGGACGCAGCTTCGGACTGGTGGTGGAACGGATTCTGGATATTGTCGAAGACCGCGCCGACGTCAGGTCGGCGGCAACACGGGCGTCCGTGCTCTATTCCGTCGTGATCGGCGACCGGGTCACGGAATTGCTCGATGTCCCGGCCATTCTGCGCAGCGCGGATGCGATCGCTGCGCCGCCCAGCTTGGCGGCGAGAGCAGTGGGGGTTGGAAACTAAGCCATGGCGAACACTTCACAGTTTTGCACTTTCTATCTCGACAAGCTGCTGTTCGGCGTGGAATTGAAAGGCGTTCAGGAAGTCATCCGTTCGCTTTACATGACCAAGGTTCCACTGGCTCCCGCGGTAGTCAGCGGCCTCATCAACCTGCGCGGCCAGATCGTCACCGCCATCGATCTGCGGCGGCGCCTCGAACTGCAGCCGCGGCCGCCGGCCATGCTGGCGATGAATGTGGTCGTGCGTTCCGAAGATGGCGCGGTCAGTCTGCTGGTCGACGAAATCGGCGATGTGGTCGAGGTCGCGGAAGACACCTTCGAGCCGCCGCCGGAAACTCTGCGCGGTCCAGTCCGAACCGTGATCCTCGGTGTCCACAAACTGAACGGCCGGCTGTTGCATGTGCTGGACATCGAAAAAGCGTGCGAGATGACGAATGTGGGGGCGAAGACACCCGCTGGCCGATAGCTGGCTCACGATGCTCCGTGGGCGGGCATGGTACCTGAAATGGAAGTGCCGCTGCCGGTCCGGCGAGCCTGTTGGCCTCGTCCCTTCTGTGCACGAATCAGTGCCTAATGGGCAATGATCTTGATGCCGATGAAGTTTCTGTGGACAACCCGATCCCGTTCAAGTTTAGAAACAAGGAGACCTAACGTGAAGAACTGGTCGCTCAAAACCAGGCTGGTCCTGCTGGTGAGTTCCGCCGTACTGGGTTTTCTGGTCTTTGGCATCGTGTCTTTTGCGACGCTCAGCAAGGTTGAGGTCGGCAGTCCGGTCTACGAGCGGATCGTGATGAACAAGGACGTAATTGCAGACTACGTTCCCCCCTCGCAGAGTCTTGCGGTGGCTATCGTGCATGCTGTGAAAATGGAAGAAGCCCCTGACCAGGCCACTGCCCTGCATTTCCTGGACCTCCTGCGCGAGGATGAAAAGAGCTTCGAGGAAGGCCAGGCGAACTGGATGCGCCAACTCCCCGACGGCAGACTCAAGCATCTGGTAGGCGGTCCCGCCTGTAAAGCCGCGAAGGAATGGTTTGGAACTATGGAACAAGAATTTATCCCGAGCGTGCTCAATGGAGACCGGAGAAAGGCTCATGAGATTCGGACCACCCAGATGGCCAAGTCGTTCGCAGCACAGGAAGCGAGCGTCGATGAGATCGTGAAAGTCACCAATGAGCTGGTTGCGAACGACCAAGCCGAGGCGGTGGCGGTGGCGCGCAGTCGAACCCGGATTCTCCTGCTGGTTGGACTGGTTGTCCTCACCGTGGTGATCGCTTTCGCGTCCACCATCGCGCGCAGTATTCTAGGCCCCCTCAATCAGACCTTGATTGTGCTGCAAGGGCTGGCCGATGGCGATCTCCGCCACCAGATCACCGTCGATTCGGCGGATGAGGTCGGAGCCATGGGACGGGCGCTGAACCGGGCCATCAATGGCGTGGCCACGGCGATCGGATTGATTGCAGAAAACGCGGTGCGGGTAGCCAGCGCGAGCGAGGAACTCAATGCCACCAGCCAGCAGATCACCGCCAACGCCGAGGAAACCTCCGCCCAGGCCGACGTCGTTTCGAGGGCCGCACAACAGGTCAGCCAGAACCTTCAAACCGTCGCCGCGGGCGCCGAACAGATGGGTGCCAGCATCAAGGAAATCGCCAAGAACGCAACCGAAGCTGCCGAGGTCGCAACCGCTGCGGTCAAAATCGCCGAAACCACTACCGCCACCGTGTCCAAGCTCGGCGATTCTTCCACCGAGATTGGCCAGGTCATCAAGGTCATCACTTCGATCGCCCAGCAGACCAACCTGTTGGCTCTCAATGCCACCATTGAAGCGGCGCGGGCCGGTGAAGCCGGCAAAGGCTTCGCCGTGGTCGCCAACGAAGTGAAAGAACTTGCCAAGGAAACTGCCAAGGCTACCGAGGACATCAGCCGCAAAATCGAAGCCATCCAGAGCGACACCAAGGCGGCGGTGGACGCGATTGCGTCGATCTCCGGAGTCATCAACCAGATCAACGACATCTCGGGCACCATCGCCACCGCCGTCGAACAGCAGAACACGACCACCAACGAGATGTCGCGCAATGTCAGCGAAGCCGCGCAAGGCAGCGCCGAGATCACCAGCAATGTTGCGGGCGTAGCCGAGGCCGCGCAGAGTACAACGCACGGAGCCACCGATACCCAGAAGGCTTCGCAGCAACTGGTGGAGACCGCCACACAACTTCGCCACTTGGTCGAGCAATTCAAGATCGGCGTCAGTGACGATAGGCGCGGGCAAGGCGCCGCCGCGGCTCCAGCACAGAGCCGGGCCGCCTATGCCGGCGACTAAGGCCTTTCTCGATTCGCGGTAGAGGGAGGGCAAGAACGGGAAGGGCCCGGCTTCAGCCGTGCCGCCTGAGCTGCAACCGCTTCCGGCTTCAGTCGCTGGGGCTTGCGCTCTACATCATTGGGGAAAATGCACTAGCCGCGAAGCGGCGGAACAGGAAAGCCCGGCACGGAAGTGCCGGGTGGGCTCATGGCTCCTCTTCGTATTCTGGTGGTCGATGATTCGGTGGTGACTCGCAGAATGCTCTCGAGTACCTTGTCGGGAGACCCTGGGCTGGAGGTGGTTGGTACGGCCAGCGACGGGCGTATAGCCCTGGCCCAGATTCCACTGCTCAAGCCTGATCTCATCACTCTCGACATCGAGATGCCGGTCATGGATGGCCTGGAAACGCTGGCGGTAATCCGCAAGTTGTATCCCCAATTGCGGGTCATTATGTTCAGCGTTCTCACCGAGCGCGGGGCGGCGGCAACCCTGGATGCTCTGGCGCTGGGAGCCTCCGACTATGCGACCAAGCCGAGCAACGTCCATCCCGCGAATGCCGCCGCGGAAATTCGCCTCGAACTCATTCCTAAGATCAAGGCGTTGTGCGGGATCGCTCTGGGGGAAGTCCCGCGCATAACTCGGCCTCCATTCCCACCGAAGGTTCGAGATCGCGCCTCTTGGCGGATCGAAGTGGTGGCGATCGGCGCATCGACCGGCGGTCCAAGAGCGCTGGGAGAGGTCTTGCCGAGGATTCCAAGCGACTTTCCCGTCCCGATTGTGGTGGTGCAGCACATGCCGCCGATTTTTACCCGCCAACTCGCCCAGCGGCTTTCTGCCCGCTCCGCCATTCTCGTGGAAGAGGGTAGCGCTGGCGCCATTCTCTCCTCCGGACATGCCTGGATCGCCCCGGGAGATTTTCATATGGAGGTAACCCGCAGGGGCGTGGCCCGGCGGCTGAATCTGGATCAGGGACCGAAAGTGAATTCCTGCCGCCCGGCGGTCGATGTGCTGTTTCGCTCGGTGGCGGCGGCCTATGGCGCAAACGTTCTCGGCGTGGTGATGACCGGCATGGGCACCGACGGCTTGCGGGGTGCGCAAGAGATTCGCGACGCGGGCGGAGATGTCATTGTCCAGGACGAGGCCTCGGCCGTGATTTGGGGGATGCCGGGCGCGGTACACACCCAGGGATTCTCCGATGGCGCCTATCCTCTCGACCGCCTGGCGGCGGAAATCACGCGCCGGGTACGCCGCAGCCGCGGCAGGGTCGTGCCGGTTGAGGTCGGGAGCAGTTCCTCCCTGGAGCTTCCCGCAAAATGACCACCACCCTCCAACCTGCCCGGCCGCGGCTGTCTTCGAAAAAAGACAGTGACGTTCTCGACCCGGTGTATCCGCAAATCCGCGACCTGGTGTACAAGGTCTCGGGCATCTATAAAACCGACGACAAACTCTACCTGCTGACTGACGCCTGCGGGCGGCGCATGAAACTGGCGGGCACGCGAACGCCACGCGAGTATTGGGACCGTCTCACCGCCTCCTCGAACCGGGACGCGGAACTCCGCGAACTCCTCAACGAAATCACCATCGGAGAGACTTGCCTGTTCCGGAGCCAGCCGCAGATCGACGCGCTGCGGAAAGTAATCCTCCCGGAACTCATCGCGGAACGGACCAAACAGATCACTAAGCGGCTTCGCATCTGGAGCGCGGGCTGTTCCACCGGGGAAGAGTCCTATACGCTGGCCATGAGCATGCTTGAGGAAAGCGAGCGTTTACTCAAAGGCTGGACGATCGAGATTCTCGCCACCGACCTGAACGACCATTCTATCGAAACCGCCAAAGCGGGCGTTTATGGGGACTACGCGCTGCGCAACACCACCGACTTCTACAAGCGGAAATATTTCACCGTGGTCGATGAGAAGAAACTGCAGGTGCGGCCGGACGTGAAAAAGCTGGTCGCCTTCAGCCGCATGAACCTGCAGGACGACTCCAGGATGCTGTTCATGAAAGGCATGGATGTGATTTTCTGCTGCAACGTGTTGATCTATTTTGATGGCACTTCGAAGTCGAAGGTGATCAACCATTTTTTCAGCAACCTTAATTTTGGCGGCTACTTCTTTCTTGGAACCTCGGAATCGCTGATGAGACTGAACGACCAGTTTCACCTCGTCCATTTTCCGGGAACGATCGCGTACTGGAAACCCTCTCTCAGCAGTGGAAAACTATGAACCCATCCCCCACGGTAACGATGACGGCAACGACGGCGGCAACGATTCGTGATCGCGTGCGGCGAATCAAAACCATGCCCGCCATCCCGGCGGTCTTTTTGCCCCTGCTCAAGTTGTTGGCAAAAGATGAAGTGGATGTGGAAGAAGTAGTTCGTCTGGTCTCCTACGACAGCGCCATTGCCGCCCAATGCCTGCGCGTGGCCAGTTCACCCTTGTTTGCCATGGCCCAGCCCCCCAAGTCCATTAAGGGAGCAGTGATGAGTCTGGGCCTGCGCCGGGTGGAAACGATCATTCTTACCTGTTGCCTCGGGCAGGCATTTCCGGCCAAAAAGGCGGTGCTCGATCCGATTGTGTTCTGGCGACATTCGCTGGGTTGCGCCATGGTATGCCGGAAAATCAGCGAGAAACTGGCGGGCGCCGATCGGGAGAAGGCCTACACCGCGGGCCTGATGCATGACCTTGGCTTCATGGTGAACTGCCTGGTTTTCTCCAAGGAATTCGCCCCGGTGATGGAGCGCGCCTGCCAGGAGGGGATTCCACTTCGCGAGGTGGAACAGGCCACCCTGGGGTTCACGCATTGCGAAACCGGGCGCGCCCTGGCCGAAAAATGGGAACTCGCCGACGACATCGTTGAGGTAATCAGCCATCATCATGTCATCGAGAACAGCCAAAAGGCGCAGCCGCTAGTGGCCCTGGTGCACTTGAGCGATCTCCTGTGCCGCATGCGGGGCATGGGCTATGGATACTATGAGCGCCACAAGGTAGATTTGATGGCCGATCCCGCGTGGGCCATCCTCAAGAGGGAATACCACGATCTCGACGGCGTGGATCTGGTGCGCTTTACTTTTGAACTGGATGAAGCGGTCGAGACGATTCATACCCTCGTGTCCATGATATTCGGGTCGACGCCCACGCCCCCCGGAACCATCTCTCCCTGAAAAACTCTGCCGGTGAAGGATCAGCCTTCGTATCAGGGTACGGCCTCAGCGATACCACAAGGCTGGCGGGAATGAGATGCCCCTTGAGGGGCTGCGATGCAAACAACTGGTCTCATAAATGGTTTTGGGAAGGGCACGGCTTCAGCCGTGTCGCCCAGAGCCAATAAACACGCGGGCTTTAGCCCCTGAGGAACGTGCCTTCCGGGTTGAAGGCATTTATGAAACCAGTTCGAATCTAACCGCCGGCAATGGCCCCCAGAATGACCAACGGTTCCGCCCCCGACGCGACCGCCTCCGGCAGCAGCGCGTCCGGAGGCTCATGAGACAGATCCTCCTCGCAAGCGAAGAACCGCAGAAACGGCCGGCGCTGCAGCGTGACGTGGTCGCGAATCGTCCCCCGCAGCATCGGATAGCGCACTTCCAGCGCGTCGAGCACCGAGCGCTGCGTAATCGGACCCTCGACCTCGAGCGTCACCTCGCTCCCGGCGTGCGCCAGGGTTCGCAAGTGTTGCGGAAGCATGACTCGTATCATGTCTGTGCGATTACCCCAGCGTTTGCACCTCTACCGACAACACGGCCGGCAGATCGCGGACGATCGGAGCCCAGCTGTCCCCCGCATCGGCCGACCCGTACACCTGCCCGCCAGTCGTTCCGAAATAAATGCCGCACTTATCCAAAGTGTCGACCGCCATGGCGTCGCGCAGAACGTCAACATAGCAGTTGCTCTGCGGCAGGCCTTTGGTCAGCGCTTCCCACTCGTTGCCGCCGGTGCGGCTGCGATACACCCGCAGCTTCCCCTCGTGCACATAGTGCTCGCCATCGCTTTTGATCGGAACGACGTAAACGGTCTCCGGCTCGTGCGCGTGCACGTCAATCACGAAGCCAAAGTCGGTCGGCAGGTTCCCGCTGACTTTGGTCCAGTTATCGCCGGCGTCGTCCGAGCGCATCACGTGCCAGTGTTTCTGCATGAACAGCACTCCCGGACGCTTCGGGTTCATCGCAATATGGTGCACGCAGTGGCCAACCTCGGCCGTCGGGTTGGGAATGTA
>JBAVVP010000388.1:0-8131 GCA_049697355.1 Terriglobales bacterium | reverse complement strand
CGTCCAGGCCGAGCGAAGCTCGGCGGTTGTCCGTTACCTGTGTCGTGTAGGGACGGACGCATTCGTCCGTCCCGCCGAGCGAAGCGAGGCGTCGCTCTCCGCTCATTCGCGCTTTTTGCGAATAAGTGGGACTCGCCACCGCATCCAACCCGCCGGCAGCCAACGGATGACATCGCAATAGCCGCCAACCCGCCATCAGTCCGCCACGCACTACGCCATGCCGCTCAACCGCTTCCATCGCATATTCCGAACAAGTAGGCACGTAGCGACAAGACGGCGGAAACACTGGCGAAATCCACCGTTTGTAAAGCCGCAACAGCCCCAGCGTCAGAGACTTCATCTCTCCACCAGCTTCTCCGTGGCTGCCCCACCCTTCCGCGTTCTTTGCGGAAGGGTGGGATCCGCCAAAATATCTCTCGCCACCGCGCCCGTCATTTCTCCACCAGTTTCTTGGCGATAGCGTCCAGCGCGCGCCCCACTTCCTCGAGCACCACCGCGAACTCCAGCGTCAGCACCGACTTCTTAGGATTGATCACAACATCGACGTCCACCACGCCGTCAAGCACCGAACGCCGCAGTCGCACCGCTTCGCGCAGCCGCCGCTTGATCCGGTTCCGCTCCACCGCGCCGCCCAACACGCGGCCCACCGTAAACCCAACTCGTGAACCCGTCTCCGGTAAAGCGCCCGCCGCCCGCCGCAAAAAGAACACGGTCATGTGCGGAGAGAAATGCCGCCGTCCCTGCTTGTACACGCGCTCGAAATCGGAGTGCTTCCGCAGCCGCCCCGAACGCGAAAAGCCACGCGGAATGCTTCCGCCCGCCTTGGCCGCGGGCTGTTCTACACGCCCGTTCGGAGCGTCGGCGTTCACCAGCTCACGATCCCGCACAATAATTGGTGATAATAATAACGACGGCCTTTGCTGTCTCTCGGGGAAGACTAATCGCGGAAACCCGGCGCCACGGAAACACGCTTGCGCCCCTTAGCCCGGCGGCGCGACAGCACTGCGGCCCCGCTCTTGGTCTTCATGCGAGTCCGGAACCCGTGCTTCTTCGAGCGCTTGCGCTTGTTGGGTTGAAATGTACGTTTCGGCATTCGAAAATCCCTGCTCCTGATTGAATCAGATGGCGTAAGGCAAACCGTAAGTATAAATGACGTGAGCCAGATGCAGCAAACGGCGGATGACGTGGTACTCTCTCGCTCAATGATGATCCTGCCCATCTCTCGGACATGGATGTGCTCTCGATCCGCTCGGCGCGTGTATTTCATTTGTTTCGTGCTGGCTCTCGCGTTGGGTGGGACCCAAGCCGGAACAGGCGCCGCTCATGCCGTCAACGGGTCGCGAACTTTGCCTCCCGCAACTGCAGCCGTCTTGCGGCTGGCTCTGATTCCCGAGGCAATTGGTTCGGGATTGCTATGGGTGGCGATGCTTTACTTTTGGTTCAGTTTCGACCAATCGTCTTGGCTCAAGCGTGCACTCTGGTTTCCTTTCCTTTTCTTCTTCATTCCCCTCACCCTAGCCCTCTATTACTTCTTTGTCTATCGAAACTGGACACGCAACGACGGACAAACACCCACGGTGTCCACAGCGTCACACGGCTAGAATGTCAGTGTGAATCTCGACGACACCATAGTCGCCATCGCCACTCCGCCCGGTCGCGGCGGCATAGGTGTGGTCCGCCTGGCTGGACCCGCCGCCAAAGCCATAGCCCAGCCCATGCTCCGCCTAAATCATCCGCTGGAGCCCGGCCGAGCCGTCTTCGGAGAACTAATCGACCCGTGTGGCGCGGGCGCCCCTGCCCGCGAGACTGCCGATGCCTCCTCGACTCACGTAGGGACGGACGCATTCGTCCGTCCCGCCGAGCGAAGCACGGCAGAGGGTTGTGTGGGGACGGGCGTCTCGCCCGTCCAAGCCGAGCAAAGCTCGGCAGCTGCCGGCCTCGCCACAACTCCCGCCCGCATCGACGAAGTCGTAGTCACCTACTTCGCCAAGCCCCACTCCTACACCACCGACGACATAGTAGAAATCTCCGCCCACGGCTCTCCCGTAGTCCTCCGCCACATAGTCGAACTCTCCCTGGCCCAAGGCGCCCGCCTAGCCGAGCCCGGAGAATTCACCATGCGCGCCTTCCTCAACGGACGCCTCGATCTAACCCAGGCCGAAGCCGTCCGCGACCTGATCGACGCGCAGACTCTTTTCCAAGCCAAGGTAGCCGCGCAGCAACTCGAAGGCGCGCTCTCCAATCGCCTAAAGCCCATCAAGCAGAAATTAGTCGACCTGATCGCCCTGCTCGAAGCCGGCATCGACTTCGCCGAAGACGACGTCTCCATCGCCTCCGACGCTACCATCCAAGATCGCATCGCGGAAGTTAGAATCCCTCTCCGCCAACTAGCCAACACTTTTGCCTACGGCAAGATTGTTCACCAGGGACTAACCCTGGCCATAGTAGGTCGTCCGAACGTAGGAAAATCGAGCCTCTTCAATCGTCTGGTCGAACGCGAACGCGCCATCGTCACCGCCCAGCCGGGCACCACCCGCGACCTGGTCAGCGAAACCGTGGCCATCGGTGGAATTCCTGTGGAACTGGTGGACACCGCCGGCATCCGCCAAGCCCCAGACGATGCCGAAGCCGAAACCCTAGGCATTAAGAAGTCCATTGAAGCTCTGGCCGACGCCGATCTAGTCCTGGTAGTAATCGACAAAAGCCAGCCCCGAAACAAACAAGACGAGGACTTACTAAGCCAGATCGAAGCCCGTCCCGCGATAGTAGTAGAAAATAAGTGCGACCTGCTAAGTTCGTGTGGGGACGGGCGTCTCGCCCGTCCAAGCCGGGCGGAGCCCGGCAGGGTTTTGCCTGCCGAGCCCAACTCTCCACCCTGCATCTCGACCTCCGCCCTAACCGGCGAAGGCATCCCCGCCCTGCGCGAGGCCATCCTAGGCCACGTAGCCGGAGACCGAACCACTCCCCAGGAGTCCGGCTTCCTAACCAACGTTCGCCATCAAAAACTAGTCAATGACGCGCTCGCCGCGCTCGACGACGCGACCAACGCCGTCGCCGCCCGCGTCCCCCACGAGATGCTTCTCCTCGACCTCTACCGAGCCCTCCGCCCCCTCGACGAAATCACCGGCGCCACCACCACCGACGACATCCTCAACCTGATCTTCAGCACCTTCTGCATCGGAAAGTAGGATTTCGCCCACATCGACCAGCGCTTTTCCCTTACACTTCCAATCTCGGAATTGTTAGCATCACGCGATTGCCGTACACCCACGTAGGGACGGACGCATTCGTCCGTCCCGCGGAGCGAAGCTCCGCCGCAGAATCCAGTCCCCGAACCGGCCTCCGCGTATCTCCCTCCCCATCGGTTGACTTGCCCGGCAGCCAACCGTAAGATTTCACCCCAGCGCGGAGCAAACCAATGGTGGGCGAGATTGTCTCGCATTACCGCATCGTCCAGAAGCTAGGCGGCGGTGGCATGGGCGTCGTCTACAAGGCCGAAGACACGCGCCTCGACCGCTTCGTCGCCCTGAAATTCCTTCCCGACAACGTCGCCCAGGACCGCCAGTCGCTCGAACGCTTCCGCCGCGAGGCCAGAGCCGCATCGGCGCTCAACCATCCGAATATCTGCACCATCCACGACATTGGCGAGCACGACGGCAAGGCCTACATCGTCATGGAGTACCTCGACGGCTCGACGCTGAAACACATCATCGGCAACCGTCCCATGGAGCTCGACATACTCCTTTCGCTGGGCATCGAGATTGCCGACGCGCTCGACGCCGCCCACGCCCAAGGCATCGTCCATCGCGACATCAAGCCGGCGAATATGTTTGTGACCAAGCGCGAGCACGCAAAGATCCTGGACTTCGGCCTGGCCAAGGTCACATCGCCCACCACCCGCCCATCGGAGCCCTCGGGGGTGACGATAGAAACCTCGGTAGCGGAGGAGCATCTGACCAGCCCCGGTTCCGCGGTTGGGACGGTCGCCTACATGTCTCCCGAGCAGGCCAAGGGAAAGGAACTCGATTCCCGCACCGACCTGTTTTCCTTCGGCGCCGTGCTTTATGAAATGGCCACGGGCATGGTCCCGTTTCGCGGAGACACCTCGGCCCTGATTTTTCAGGCCATCCTCGATCGCGCCCCGGTTTCGCCGATCCGGTTGAATCCCGATCTGCCGCCGAAGCTCGAAGACATCATCAACAAGGCGCTCGAGAAAGACCGCAATCTCCGCTACCAGCACGCCGCCGACATCCGCGCCGACCTGCAACGCCTGAAGCGTGACACCGACACCGGACGCGCCGTGGCCGCAAGCTCAGGCTCGGTAGCGGCGGCCCACGACTCAGGATCCAAACCCGCCGCGGTCTCCTCCGGATCCGCATCCACCCCGATCCACGTAGGGACGGACGCATTCGTCCGTCCCCCCGAGCGCAGCTCGGAGCCCGTAGCTGCCGCCGCGCAGAAGAAATCGTGGAAGATTCCCGCCGTAGTCGCTGTCGCTCTACTGATCGCAGCGCTCATCGGAGGCGCCTCATTCTTTCGCTCCCGCAGCGCCAGCGCGCTCACGGAAAAAGACACCGTGGTGCTCGCCGACTTCGTGAATACGACCGGCGACGCCGTCTTCGACGGAACTCTCAAGCAGGCGCTGGCCGTGCAGTTGGAGCAGTCGCCCTACCTCAACCTGTTACCGGAATCCCGCGTCCGCGAAGCCCTGCGCTTCATGGGCCGCCAACCCGACGAACGCATCAGCAACGACGTGGCCCGCGAGATCTGCATGCGCGAAGGCGCCAAAGCCATGCTCACCGGCTCCATCGCCAGCCTCGGCACGCACTACGTAATCACGGTTTCCGCGCTCAGCGCCCAAAACGGCGACGTGCTGGCCCGCGAAGAGAGTGAAGCCGAGAGCAAGGAGCAGGTTCTCAAGTCGCTCGACCGGGCTGCCTCCAGCTTGCGCGGCAAGCTCGGAGAATCCATCGGCTCGGTGCAGAAGTTCGCCACCCCGCTCGAACAGGCCACCACCTCGTCGCTCGAAGCCTTGCAGGCCTTCAGTCTCGGCCAAGCCGAGCACCTGAGACTTAACGATGCCAAGGCCATTCCCCATCTCAAACGCGCCGTCGAACTCGATCCCAATTTCGCCATGGCGCAAGCTACCTTAGGTGTCGCCTATAACAATGTCACGCAGCAAGGGCTGGCCGACAGTTTTATCACCAAGGCCTTTGATCTGAAGGAGAGAGCCAGCGAGCGCGAACGGCTCTATATCTCGTCGCATTACTACGACATTGTCACTGGGGACATGGACAAAGCCATCGAGACCTATGAACAGTGGGTGCAAACCTATCCACGCGACACTGCGCCTCGCGACAACCTCGCGTTGCGCTACAACGCTATCGGGCAGCAGGAAAAGGCTCTGGCCAGCTCCAGCGAGGCCATGCGCATCGATCCGAAAGATAGTTATGCGTTCCAGAACGTGGCCGATACCTATGAACGCCTCAATCGCTTCGACGAAGCCCGCGCCGTGGCCGAGAAAGGGGTCGCCGAGAACATGGGCCGGTCGCTGCATTTCACGCTCTTCGACCTCGCCTTCCTTCGCGGCGATGAAGCCGCCGAGCGCCACGAACTGGAATTGGCTGCCGGAAAACCGGACGAACCCATCATGCTTCTGTCCCATGCTCAGGCCGAGTGCTCACGCGGAAGGCTGCAGCCAGCCCGGGCCGCTTATGCCCAAAGTGAAAGTGCCTCCCAGCGCCTCGGATACAAGGAATTCAGCGGCATCGTTCTTGCGCTGCAGGCCGGATGCGAGGTAGAACTGGGCAACTTCGCGGAAGGGCGCCAGAGAATTTCTGAGGCTCTCGCGGGCTCGCAAGACCGCGACACCCGCCGGATTGCCATGGTGGCGCTGGCCCAGACCGGAGACGCCGCGCGCAGCCAGAAAATTGCGGACGATCTGGTCCGCCAGTATCCGACCGACACCCTGCTCAACAAGGTCTGGGTTCCCGTCGCCCAAGCCTTGACCGAGTTGCAGCATAACCAGCCGGCACAGGCCGCGGCGCGCCTCGAAGTGACCACGCCCTACCAACTCGGCAGCGAGCCCGGCGCCGCCCATTTCTTGGTCAACTACGTGCGCGGCCAAGCCTTCCTCCGCTTGAAAGAAGGCGCAAAAGCGGCCGCCGAGTTCCAGAAGATTCTCGACCACCGCGGCATCGACCCTCTCGACGTTAGTTACAATCTCTCCCGCCTGGGACTGGGTCGCGCCCAAGCCCTCCAAGGCAACACCGCCGCCGCCAAGTCCGTCTACCAGGACTTCTTCGCCGCCTGGAAAGACGCCGATCCCGATCTCCCCACCCTGAAACAGGCCAAAGCCGAGTACGAAAAATTGCAGTAAGAAACACGTAGGGACGGACGCATTCGTCCGTCCCAGCCGAGCGAAGCTCGGCATCTGCTTCCCACTTGTTACTCCCCAGATTCCTCTGTGTTCCGCTGTGTCCTCTAACGTAAACGATTCCCAATCGAAGCAGAAATCCGCGATGGACAGCTATTTTTCAACACTGGAACAAGATCTCACCCGGCAATCCGCCACCCCGCCGTCAGCCCCGTCCCACTGTTACTCCCCAGATTCCCCAAAACAGAAAGGCGGCCCAAAGCCGCCCATCGATCCACCCAACCCAATACAAGCACCCTGCGAGCCCCCAAGCCCATCCCCGGAGGGCGACCTGCCTCAGCCCGAGCATCAGCGCTGGGAAGAGCCTCACCAGGGAGGATCAGCAGAGTAACAAGTGGGACAACCGGCCAGGTTCTTACCTCTGCAATCTAACCTCTGACCTCTTACCCGGCCCTATTTCCCCTTCAACATCCCTACCACCCGGTCAAAATCCTCCAGCGTCCCATACTCGATCACGATCTTCCCTTTTCCCCTCCGATCCCGTATCCGCACCCTCATCCCCAGCACCGCTTCCAGCGACCGCTGCGCCGCCCGCACATTCGGATCCACCCACCGCGCCCCGCTCTGCGGCCGCTCTTCGGGGTCCCCCTTGGGAATGTGGCTGTCGATTATCTTTTCTTCGAGCAGCGCCACCGACATCTTCTTGGCGATCACCAGCCGTGCCACTTTGACGATCTGACTCTCCTCGCCCAACGAGAGCAACAAACGCGCATGACTGTATGCCAGGTCTCCGTTCCGCAGCGCGTCCAGCACTTCGCGCGGCAGTCGCAGCAAGCGCAGATAATTCGAGACCTGCTCGCGCGACACGCCCACTCGTTTCCCAATCGCTTCCTGCGTCAAGTGGAAGTCCGTGCTCAGCCTGGCGAAAGCCGCCGCCTGCTCCAGGCAGTGGAGATCCTGGCGCTGCAGGTTCTCGACCAGGGTCATCTCCGCCGCCTGCTGTTCCGAGACCCGTTTCACGATCGCCGGGATCGTCGTCTTCCCCGCCATCTTCGACGCGCGAAAACGCCGCTCGCCCAGAACCAGGATGAAATGTTCCCTGCCTGCCGCACGCACCACTCCGGCGCGCGCTGGCTCCGGTCTAACGACGATCGGTTGCAAGACTCCCTGCTCCTGGATCGAGGCAGCCAACTCGGCCAAAGCGTTGGGCTCGAACTCCGTACGCGTCTGGTACGGATTCTGCTCGATCTGGTCAAGCGCAAGCTCAAATGCCTGTTCGCCCTCCGGAGTTTGCCCCGCAGCCGCGCCCTGCAAATCGCCAACAACTTCAGAAGGAGCGACCGCCGTCCCCGCCTGCACCCGCGTAGCGACAGCCGCCCCCGGCTGTCCCCCGTCAGCAGCAGAAGAAAGACCGGAAGGCTCAGACGACGTAAGTGAAGATGAATCGGGTGCCCCATCCTTCCGCGTACTTTGCGGAAGGGTGGGAGCGGCCGGAGGGCGTGCCGGCGACACTGGAACCACCCGTGGCCCCGGCAACAGAGACTCCAGCCCTCGTCCCAAAGCCCGCCGCTTCTCCGCCAGCTTCTCGTGAGCCTTCTCCGTTCCCGTCTTAGCCGCCGTATCCGCTGCCGCATTCGATGTAGTCATCCAGTAATCTCTCCAGTCTACCGATACCCCTTTTACGACTTGTCATCCTGAGCGGAGCCACGTCATCCGCGAAGCGGATGGCGCGGCGGAGTCGAAGGACCCCTACTC
>JBAVVP010000387.1:0-3691 GCA_049697355.1 Terriglobales bacterium | reverse complement strand
GAACACTCCAGCCAGGCAGCACGAAGTGCGGGTGACAAGGCGATCCACGGCAGCTACTTACAGAATGGGTACAGAGAAGGCGCCAGCAATTGTAGCAGGTTGGTTATAAGATGTTTACTACCAGTCTTTTCCAATACAAGATGAGCCTGAAGGAGGGATCGGTTTCCAACGCAAGATGAGCCTGGAGCAGGTGGCATGCTGAGGATTGACCACGAGCGTGCACCAAGCAGAGAAGCTGAACCTGGAGCAAATCGAAGCTTTCTTACGAGCCAGCGAGGAGATCCGGTTCAAAGGGGAAACCCGAGAGCAGGTTTATTCCTGGATCGAGACCGTGCTGCGCCAGCAGCAGTACGAGCAGCAAGGCCGGAAAGCGCGCGGCTTGCTGCGCCGTTACTTGGAGAAGATGACCGGCCTGAGCCGGGCGCAGGTGACGCGGCTGATTGCCCGCTATCAGGCCAGCGGCATGGTGCAAGCGGCCAGCTACCGGCGGCACCGCTTTGCGCAGCGCTATACGCGGGCGGACATCGAACTGCTGGCCGCCGTCGATGAGGCGCATGACAGCCTCAGCGGACCCGCCACCCAGCGCATTCTGCAGCGCGAATACCAGCACTACGGCAAAGCGGAGTACGCGCGGCTGGCGACCATCTCGGTGGCCCACCTGTACAATCTGCGCCGCCAGCAGCGCTATCGCGAACGCCGTCTGACCTACCACAAGACCAAGCCCACGACGGTGGCCATCGGCGAGCGGCGGCGGCCCGATCCGCAAGGCCGGCCCGGCTATCTGCGGGTAGACACGGTGCATCAGGGCGATCAGAACTCGGCCAAAGGCGTTTATCACATCAATGCGGTCGATGAAGTGACGCAGTGGCAAATCGTGGCGGCTACGGAGCGCATTAGCGAGGCCTGCCTGGAGCCGGTGCTGGTCGCCTTGCTACGCCAGTTCCCCTTCCGCATCCGCGGCTTTCACTCCGACAATGGCAGCGAGTTCGTCAACCAGGTCGTGGCCCGTCTGCTCAACAAGCTGCTGATCGAGCAGACCAAGAGCCGGCCCCGGCACAGCAACGACAACGGACTGGTGGAAACCAAAAACGGCGCGGTCATCCGCAAGCACATGGGCTACGGCTACATCGCCGGCGAACATGCCCAGGCCATCCATGGCTTCTATGCCCAACACCTTAATCCCTATCTCAACTACCATCGTCCCTGCGCCCAGGCCGACATCGAGGTCGATGCCAAAGCCCGCCAGCGCCGCTATTACCGACGCTATCAGACACCGCTGGAGAGCTTGCTGGCCCTGCCCGGGGCAGCGCAGTACCTGCGCGCCGGGCTTAGCGTGGCTACCCTCGAACGCATCGCGGCGGTGCGCAGCGACACCGAGGCGGCGCAGCAGATGCAACACGCCAAGCGCCAGCTCTTCCAGCAGTTCCTCCCAGCGGCCTTAGGACGGTGACCATGAAACCCAAAAAAAACTCGCGGTGGAAATGACATAGGTAGGCGATCGCTCGCTTTCCCTGTCCCACCACCGTGCGTACGGGTCCGTACACGGCGGTTCGTTAGGGTTGTGCGCCGGGCGTGCAGCGTAACGCGGGGAGTCCCAAGCGATCGAAGTAAGTGGTCGGCATGGCATAAGAAAGGGCCTGTGTGCGGCTAAGCCGCCACGGACCCCACTGCCGCCCTGCCGTGCGGGCCGCAAGATCAGGACTCAGACCGAGCTGCCGCAATCGAGCGAACCGTGTTTTCCCTGTCCGCCATTGTTTACAGGCAGCAGAGCGTAGACGACGTCGAATCCACTTATTGAAACGCTCCAGCACGGTCGGGGTTTGGCAGAAGCCAAAATAGCCCTGCCAGCCATGAAGGTAGCGGCCCAACTCGCGAACCATGGACTCGAGGCTAATGCCACGGGTCCGACGAGTGAGGATTCGGATTCGAGCTTGGAACCGGATCATAGCTTTGGGCGCTATTCGGCGCTTCGGCAACTTTCCATTCGTAAAACTGAACCCGAGGAACTTCCGCTCCCACGGTCGTGCCACAGCACTTTTCTCCCGATTCACTTTCAGCTTGAGTTTGCCTTCGAGGAGTCTTGTGAGCCCTCCCATCAGTCGCTGGCCCGCTCGCCGACTGCGGACATAAATGTTGCAATCATCCGCATAACGAACGAAGCGATGCCCTCGTCGCTCCAGCTCGCGGTCGAGTTGATCAAGGACAAGATTCGACCGCAACGGCGAAAGAGGTCCACCTTGTGGCGTACCTTCCTCCGTCGGCCCCACGAGTCCGTTCTCCATCACACCCGCCTTGAGCCAGCTCCGAATCAGTTGCAGAAGACGCTTATCTCCTACCCGCCTTGCTACCTGACTCATCAGTTTGTCGTGGTTTACTCGATCGAAGAACTTTTCCAGATCGAGATCGACCACCCAACGGCACCCCGCAGCAACATGCTGCTGGGCACGCGCGACTGCCTGATGCGCCGAGCGTCCGGGACGAAACCCGTAGCTCGATTCAGAGAAAGTGTGGTCCCAACTGCGCTGCAGGACCTGCAGCACTGCCTGCTGAATCAATCGATCCAGCACCGTTGGGATGCCAAGCTTTCGCACCCCTCCGTCCGGCTTCGGGATTTCCACCCGTCGTACCGGCTGCGGTTGATAGCTCCCACTCAGCAGTTGTTCCCGTATGGTTAACTAGTGCTGCTTCAAGTAGTCCGTCAGATCATCCACCGTCATTCCGTCGATGCCCGGACTACCTGCGTTTCCCTTCACACGCTTGAGTGCCTGCCAGAGGTTTTCTCGCTGGCAGACCCTCTCCATCCACTGCTCATCCGGAGCCAGGCGTTCGGCACTGCGCTTCGTCCCGGGTGCTTCGGTCCCTTCAACAGACGGACTCCGAGCTTCACTCGTCATCCCTTCTCCGAAGGCCAGCTCTAGCTGGTTCTTCTGCCGCTGTGCACCCTTGAGTAGTGCCACCTACTTGCCTCTCCTATCGTTCAGGCCTTCGTCCGATCGACCGGACTACTATGCCTTCTGCTGACTTCTGTCGCACGTTCAAGAAGAATCGCTTCTTCTCCAGTCGTGGATCCACGACATGCAACAGACCTCCCGTGGTAAGTTCGACCGCCTTCAACGCGCCACCGCCGGATTTACCTCCGCTCGCCTTGATGGATATGGGCTTCGCTGCTCTTTGCCAACTCGCCCGCGAGTGCAGACCTCTTATCCGGTTCTTGTCCATCGGCACACGCTTTTGCTCCACGCTTCCTTCAGACCTCGCCTCGCGACGACGCCCTTGCGCTTCGCTAATCCTTCACCTCCATCAGGTTGGATAAGGGACTCTCACCCTCAAACTGTCGAACATGCACGGCACACAATGACGGTTGTGGAACGCCCAAAAACGGGGCTTCCCACAACCTTGGAAATCGCTGCGCGATTCCCACATTCCCACCGCACGACTACTGCTATATTTTTTGGGAAAACCTTTTCCGAAAGGAGCCTTCCTCACCACCTGCACCTCTCGCTTCAGGCTCATCCTTCGATTAGAAAAGACTCGAGGGTCATTGCGTTTGCAAGGATGTTTACTTTGTAACTATCAGGCCCTGCCCTACGACCTCACGCCTCGAGGCTGGCAGTCGGAGCAGTTCACGTTCTGAAGCTCGCCGATGCCCACCGATGTTTGAAAGGCTGGATCGGAAGCGAGGCATCTGGTT
>JBAVVP010000386.1:0-4357 GCA_049697355.1 Terriglobales bacterium | reverse complement strand
TTGTTTTCGCTGCGGTCGTTCATCCGCTGATGGCGAGCTTTGCCATCGCGTTTTGCGTGTGGCTCGTTCTGCTCGACCAATACCGGCCTCGCACCTTGGGTTTTGCGGCGCTGTTGCCTTTTGGAATCACACTGGACCCTCCGCCGCCTGCGTACCACGAAGTGGCGCTACGCCAGCCGTATTTTTACATCCAGCGGTGGGAGTGGTACGAATGGCTTGGCCTGATCGGCCCGGTGATCCTGTTCTGGATGTTGGCGCGCTTTGCACAGCGCCGAAAGATGAACAACTTGGAGTTGGTGTCGCGGGCGGTAATCCCATTTGTTCTGGTGGCGACGGCTGCGGCTATCGTGTTGTCAATTCCGCTCCGGTTCGAGGCCCTCGCCCGGCTCGAGCCTCTGCGTTGCCTCGCGCTGACCTATATGTTGTTGATCGTCATCGGTGGAGGCTTACTCGGTCAGTACGTACTGCAGGCTCGCGTCGTGCGCTGGCTGTTCCTGTTCGTGCCGCTCGCATTGGGAATGTTTCTGGCCCAGCGACAGCTGTTTCCCGCCAGCGCTCACATCGAGTGGCCATGGGCCCAGCCTCGTAATCCCTGGGCGCAGGCTTTTGATTGGATCCGCGTCAACACTCCCCAGGATGCGCTTTTTGCCCTGAATCCCGACCACATGGCAATCGAGGGCGAGGATGAGATTGGATTCCGCGCCCGCGCCCAACGCAGTCGCCTTGCCGACACAGTCAAGGACAAGGGCGCAGCCTCCATGTTTCCACCGCTTTCACCGCAATGGTTGGAGCAGGTCGAGGACGCAAAAGATTGGAAGCACTTCGGCCGGGAAGACTTCGAAAGGCTACGGCAGAAGTATGGGGTCAGCTGGATTGTGGTCGAACAACCCGGTCTCGCGAATCTGGATTGTCCTTACCAGAACGCGGCTGTGCGGGTCTGTCGCATCGACTGAACGCGTGTTCACTTTTCCTCGTGGTACTCCATTTCGGTATTCACCTGCCAGATCGAAGATTTATCTTTTACTCCGGCAACGATGTTATCCACCGCCACCATGGCGGTGAGCATGGAATGGTCCTGGTTGTTGTACTTGTGCATTCCGTTCCGGCCGACCAGAAAGAGATTCTCGAAGCCATCCAGATATTTCCGCACTTCGTCAAAACGGTCGTAGGTGCCGAAATATGCGGGATAGGTCTTGGGCATGCGGATGACGGTAGAGTCGAGCACATCGTTGCGATCGATGATACCGATGTGGTCCAACTCCTGCTGGGCGAGCGCGGCCATTTCATCGTCACCCTTCTTCCAAAGGTCGTCGGTTTCGTAGCAGAAATACTCGACTCCGAGCCAAACATGTTCCGGATCGGCCACCATGTAGTTGCTCCAGTTGTTGAAGATCTGCAGACGGCCAGCCCGGACGTCGGGCTCCTGGATGTAGATCCAGTTGTCATCGATGAGCTGGCTGCGGGAGTCATTGTGCTGGGCGTTGTGCGGAACGGCCTTCTGGCCGATTTTCAGCCGTTTCACCAGCAGGCCGACGGTGATGAAATCGCGATAAAGCAGGCCGTCGCTGACTTCGCGCACATTGGCCGGAACCGTCGTGTCCAGCGAACGGATGAGTTCCTGGATGGGCATGGTCGAGAAAAAGTAATCCCCTTCGAACGTCCGCTCGTGGCCTTTGTCATCCCTTCCTGAGATGGCCCGGATGCGCTCGCCCTCGCCATGGATCGCGGTGACGTTGAAGTTGGTCACAATCTCCCCGCCCGTTTGGATGACTTTCCTGGCAACGGTTTCCCACATCTGCCCGGGCCCGAATTTCGGGTACAGGAATTGCTCGATCAAGGAAGTTTCGGTTCCCTTCTGGGCGACATCCGGATTCTTCTTCGCCGGCAGCTTCAGGAAATGGAGAATCGCCTTGGTGATGGAGAGGCCCTTGATCCTTTGCTCACCCCATTCGGCACTGATCTGGTTGCAGGGTACCCCCCACACTTTTTCGGTGTAGTCCTTGAAGAACGTCAGATACAGTTCTCGCCCAAATCGGTTGATGAAAAACTGTTCGAGATTGACGACGTCCTTTTGAGGAAACAACATGCTGCGCAAGTAGCTGAAGCCGATGCGCAGCGTGCGGACCAAGCCGAGCTGCACCAGGGTGTTCTGGGTCAGCTGAATGGGGTATTCGAAGAATTGGCGCAGGTAGTAGATGCGAGACCGGCGCTTGCGCAGAAGCATGACTTCATCGGTGTTCTGAGGATCGGGCCCAGCGCCGGTGCCCGCAATTTCGCGGCTCTGCCGCTGGTAGGTAATGTTCCCGGACCCGGCAGCTCTCGCTTCGAGCGGCAAGTGCTGCAACCACCAGTTCATGACACGGTCGCTCTTGGAGAAAAAGCGATGGCCGCCGAGGTCGATGCGATTCCCCTTGTAGTTGGCGGTTCGCGAAATGCCTCCCATGTAAGAGCTCTTTTCCAGAATTACGGGGATGACATCGGAACGGCAGAGCAATTCGTAGGCGGCGGTCAGGCCGGCGGGGCCCGCCCCGATGATGATGGCTCTTTTATTCACGCGAGAGAGTGTACGGTCATGGTCGATTGGGCCATGATCGATTGAACATGGCAAGTCAACGCCCAGACTGCTGGGATAACCCACTATAGTAAGCCGGTACGCTGACTTCCAACTTCTTTCCGGAGTCGCTGAAGATCCGGGAGCTTGCGAGATGGGCCCGCTGGAGCGCGAACTGAATCGTGGTACCGAGCACCCCCAGCCCGTATTGCACGCTGCGCCGGAAATTAATGGAGGAGGCTTCCTCGAAATACTTGGTGGGGCAGGAAACTTCGCCGATGCGGAACCCGAAGTAAACGCATTGGGCGAGCATCTGGTTGTCGAAAACGAAATCGTCGCTATTTTCCCGGAGGGGCAGGCGGGTGAGCACCTCGCGGCTGAAAGCGCGATAGCCGGTGTGGTACTCCGACAACTTGACCCGCAGAAACAGGTTCTCAAAAGCGGTGAGCAGCCGGTTGGAAACGTACTTGTAAACGGGCATGCCTCCGCGCAGGGCGGTGCCGCCAATGATGCGGGAACCAAGAACGACGTCATAGACGCCGTAGGCAATCATGCTCGCCATCGCCGTTGTCAAAAGCGGCGTGTACTGATAATCGGGATGGACCATGATGACGACGTCGGCGCCCGCGGCCAGCGCTTCGCAGTAGCAGGTCTGCTGATTGCGTCCATAGCCGTAGTTGCGGTCGTGAACGAACGACTGCAAGCCGAGCTGGTGCGCGACTTCGAGAGTGCGATCGGAACTGTGGTCGTCGACCAGAATGCGGATATCGACCAGATCGGGCAATTCCTGAACCGTCGCTTCCAGCGTTTTTTCCGCGTTGTAAGCGGGTAAGACGACGGCAATGCGTTTGCCGTTGATCATGCGGTGTTTTCCTCGAAGACTGAGTGAATGATAACCGGAAACGCCGACTTCTGCTGCGGCAGGCTCACGTAGGGGCGGACGCATTCGTCCGTCCCCGCCGAGCGTAGCTCGGCGGTAATAGCCTACTTTGAAGTAGCATAGGGCGTTATGGGGATTCCCGGCGCTCTAATCGAGCTGGCAATACTCCTCGTCGCCATCGGTGCTTTTGTCAGCGGTGTCTTTTTGGCTAAGACATTACGAAAACCAAAGTAGCCCACTACCAGTTCGGCCTCGCTCTTGAACACCGACGCCCGATAAGCGAAACTAAAACGATGCCTCCGCGTACTCTGTTTGAAAAAGTTTGGGATGCGCACGTGGTCGCTGCTCCCGAAGGGCAGTCGGCGCTGCTCTACATTGATTTGCACCTGGTGCACGAAGTGACTTCGCCGCAGGCCTTCGACGGGTTGCGCGCGAATGGACGCCGTCTGCGCCAGCCTCTCCGCACGGTGGCAACCGTCGACCACAACATACCAACCACGCCGCGGGGCCTTCCCATCGCCGACCCGATCGCGGCGAAGCAGATTGAAGCGCTGCAGAAAAATTGCCGCGAGTTTGGCGTTCCGTTCTTCGATATGGACTCGGCCGAACAGGGCATCGTGCACGTCATCGGCCCTGAACTCGGCATCACGTTGCCGGGGATGACGATTGTCTGCGGCGACAGCCATACCTCGACGCACGGCGCGTTCGGATCGCTGGCATTCGGCATTGGCACGTCAGAAGTGGAACACGTGCTGGCGACGCAATGCCTGCCACAGAAGAAACCGAAGACGATGCAGATCCACGTGCGCGGGAAGCTGGCGGAAGGCGTGTCGGCAAAGGACCTGGCGCTCGGAATTATTGGACGCATTGGTACCGATGGCGCCACGGGACATGTGATTGAGTACGCGGGCGATGCGGTTCGAGCA
>JBAVVP010000385.1:0-4375 GCA_049697355.1 Terriglobales bacterium | reverse complement strand
CGCTCGAACCGGAGGCGGTGGAACGCTGCGTCGCGCTGGCGACACGGATCGATGAACAGCCACCGGCGCAGGTGCGCGAACTGTTGGCGTTTATCGGCGCTGGGTCTCCTGGGTCGTGGGAGCGCGGATCAACATCAACGTACCCATCGACTGGACAGCCTTCGGTGCGGATCGCCCGGTTTGGCGCTGCGAAGGCCGAGGGCCGGACTACCCCGCTGGTATGCCTCACAGCCGAGACAGGTGCCCTCAAGAACCATAGATCGCATCGAGTAAATGGAGATGAGGCAGTTGGATGACCTCGAATAGCGAAGTTGATACTATCCGCGATCTGATTGACCGGATGGCTGGCACCCAGCCCGATGACGCATTTTTGATCAGCCCTGAAACGGGACGCGTGTTGACCTTCCAGGGACTGCAGGAGCAGGCCCATCGTCTGCATTCGCGGTGTCGGCAAATGGGTTTGGCGTACGGGGACAAAATTGCGTTGTTGATGGACAATGGGCTGTTCACCGCGCAGTTGTTCCTGGGGGCGATGTACGGCGGCTTTGTCTCGGTGCCACTCAACGTGCGTGCCGGCGTTTCTCAGTTGTCGTACACGTTGGATCATTGTGACGCGAAGATCGTATTTGTGGGGAGCAAATACAACGCGCTGATCAACGAAGTGATGGCCCAGGTCCAGAGGCCGGTTGAGGTCATCGCCGCCGACCTCGACGGTTGCCTGGAAGTGGGTGACACCCCATCCATAGCAGACACTTTGCCCTCCGTAAGGCCGGAAGATGCGGCGCTGCTGATCTACAGTTCCGGGACCACAGGGCAGCCGAAGGGAGCGGTCCATACTCACCGGTCGGTTCTTGCTCATGGAATGAATTCCACTCGGGCGCACCAGCTTACGGCTGCGGATAGGTCTCTTCTTGTTCTTCCGCTGTACCACATCAACGCCGAGTGCGTGACCTTGCTTCCGGCGCTGACGAGTGGCGGCTCAGTGGTGATCCCGCACGGATTTGCTGTCAGCGAATTTTGGGACTGGCTGGATGACTACCGGTGCACCTGGTCGGCCTTGGTGCCGACAATCATCTCCCAACTCCTGGATTGGAAGGATCCAAAGGCGCAAAACCGGGCAGAGGCCTTCCAGCGCATCCGCTTCCTGCGTTCTTCCTCGGGACCGCTCTCGCCGTCGTTGCACCGTGAATTCATTCAAAAATTCGGGTTGCCGCTCATCCAGGCGATGGGGTCGACGGAAGCAGGCAACGTCTTTTCGAATCCGGTGCCTCCAGGCACGAACAAGATCGGGTCGCCCGGTTTGCTGTGGGGGTTTGAGGGCAAGATTGTCGATCGCGAAGGCGCCGAATTGCCAGATGGGCAGCCGGGCGAGATACTGCTCCGCGGCGACGGTTTGATGCAGGGTTATTACAAAGACCCGGCCGAAACGGCGGAGGCAGTCGACGCTGAAGGCTGGCTGCACACCGACGATCTCGCCTATCGGGACGCGGACGGTTATTTCTTCGTCGTTGGCCGCTCGAAGGAATTGGTTATCAAAGGCGGGATGAACATCGCCCCCAAACAGATTGATGAAATTCTGGAGACGCATCCAGCGGTGTTGGAAGCCGCCGCAGTAGGGGTGCCCGACCGCTATCTCGGCGAGGACCTGGTCGCGTTTGCCGTTGTGCGGAACGGGATGTGCTGCGATGAAGGGGAACTGCTCAGTTTTTGTCAGGGCCAGCTGGGCTACTTTAAGACGCCGACGCGCATTCATTTTGTTAAGGATTTGCCGAAAGGCCCCTCGGGGAAAGTGCAGCGGCTTCGCCTGGCGGAAGATGCGGAAAGACGTACGGTCGCAAGGTCTGCTTCATTGGCAGGTAGCTCCGTAACATCCGAGACAGACGGATACGGCGAGCAAGACGTGCTGTCAGCGACGGACCAGCCAATTGAGAAAATCATCGCCAGAATCTGGTCAGACCTTCTCGCGCAGCCTCAAATCGACCCGCAGGACAACTTCTTTGCGTTGGGCGGGCAGTCGTTGCTGGCGATTCAATTTCTGTCCCGCCTCCGTGAAGAGATACCGGTCATACTTTCGCTTTCAGATTTCTTTGAGAATGCCACAGTCGCGCAACAAGCGGCGCTGGTGCGGAACCGGTTGTTGAGTTCTCCGGCTCAGGAGACCGCTGGCAGCGCTCAATTCGCCGTTGATTCGCAATCTATTCCGCTACGGGACCGGACCGTTCCATGCCCCTTGACTCCTTCCCAGGATGGCATTTGGTTCCTGGAGCAATTAAACCCCGGAATGCCGGTCTATAACGAGCCCGAAGCCGTGCGGTTAAAAGGAGAACTTGATGTAGAGGTGCTGGAGCAGGCACTCAACGTCATTATCGCGCGGCATGAGATTCTGCGAACCACGATTCAGGCCAGCGACGGACGACCTTCGGCTATCGTTCACGAGAGCTGGCCGGTGAAGCTCAAAAAGATCGACCTGTGCCACCTGCCGGCCGGCCAGCGCGAAGTAGAATTGGCACGATTGCTCATCGATGAGCCGCGGCAGTTATTCCGTCTCGAAGCCGAACCCGGAATACGTGCATGGGTAATCCAACTTCGTGCCGAAGAGCACGTTTTTATGCTGATGATGCACCATCTCGTCTGTGACGGCTTGTCTGTGGGCATCCTGTGGCGTGAGCTAGGAACATTGTACGAAGCCTTCTTGCGCGGGCAGCCTTCCGCTCTGCCTCCTTTGCCGGTCCAGTATGGAGACTACGCAACCTGGCAGCGACAACCAATCCACCAAGCACGTTTTGAGGAGGATCTTTCCTTCTGGAGGGAAAACCTGCGGGGCGCACCGCCGGTGCTCGAATTGCCGGCAGATCGGCCCCGACCATCCGTCATGTCCCATCGTGGCAACAAGCTGGAATTCCGCTTCGACTCGACGCTGGCGGAAGACCTGCGGCGCCTGTGCCGGCAGGAACAGACCAGCCTGTTCACCATCTTCGCCGCTGCACTGAACACGCTGCTATATCGCTATACGGGCCAGGACGACATCCTGATAGGAATTCCGATTGGGGACCGTGACCTGCCTGAGCTTCAATCGCTGATCGGCTTCATGATTGACATCAGCGTTCTGCGAACCGACCTTAGCGGCGACCCCACGTTCCGGGAGTTGGTGGCCCGTGTTCAGCAAGGGGTGGTGGGCGCTTACTCGCATCGGGCGGTGCCGTTCGATCAAGTTGTGGCAGCCCTTCAGCCAGAGCGCAACCCGAGCTATCCGCCGCTATTTCAGGTGATGTTGAACTGGCGCTATCGCGACACCCGACCACACGTCATCGGGCTGCCAGGGCTCACCCCCGAACCGCTACTACCCCAATGCGCAACTTCCAAATTCGACCTGACCCTGATCTTGACCGACGAAGGGGACGGGGACGGCGTCTATTTGGAAATGGAATACAGCACCGATCTGTTTGATCAGGCCCGCATCGAGCGAATGGTCGGACATCTCCGCACGCTATTGGAAGGTGTAGCTGCAAACCCGGAACAATCAGTCGCGACTTTGCCGCTGCTAACCAGTGCCGAGCGCGATCAACTGCTTGTCGAGGGAACACAATGCAGGCCGATGAAATACATTCATGAACTGTTTGAGGCACAGGTCGAGCGGACACCCGACGCCGTTGCTGTGGTATTTGAAGAGAGCAACCTCACCTACCGCGAGCTCAACCGGCGTGCGGATGGGCTCGCGCAACAGCTTTGCGCACTGGGCGTAGGACCCGACGTCCTGGTAGCGCTCTTTCTCGAACGCTCGCTCGACATGTTCGTGGGGATACTGGGCGTGCTGAAGGCCGGCGGCGCTTATGTTCCGCTCGATCCGCGTCATCCGCGCAAAAGGCTCGCCTACGTGCTGGCGGATGCGCAGCCGCTCGTCCTGCTGACGCACGGGCGGTTGCAGGACGAACTGCCTCCGCATAGCTCACATGTGGTTGCGATCGACGCCGATGCGCCACCATCCACCGGTCGGCTCGATCAGGCGTCGGCTGGTGGCTTGGCGCGAGGTCCACGCGATCTCGCCTATGTGATCTACACCTCGGGCTCGACCGGCAAGCCAAAGGGGGTCGCGATCGAGCATTGCTCGGTGACCAACTTGCTTGCATCGATGCAGCGGCGACCGGGTCTTGATGCCGAGGATACGATGCTCGCCATCACCACGCTGGCGTTCGATATGGCCGTGCCGGAGATATTCCTGGCGCTGACGTGCGGGGCGCGCATCGTCATCGCCGCCGGCGAAACCATCGGAGACGCCGAGGCGCTGATTGGTCTCATAGAGCGGTCCGGCGTGAGCTTTATGCAGGCAACGCCGACTACCTTGCGGATGCTGCTGGATGCGGGCTGGGTCGGCGCT
>JBAVVP010000384.1:0-3626 GCA_049697355.1 Terriglobales bacterium | reverse complement strand
GATGCGCTGGGTCTTCCTCGGTTGTTGGACGTGCTCTAGCTCAACCGAACTGAACCGCCGTATGCGGACCCGCATGTACGGTGGTGTGGCAGGGGAGGAGAGGTGACTCTCCCCCCTATGCCGATTGCGCTGCTAGTGTGGGGACGGGCGTCTCGCCCGTCCGAGCCGAGCGAAGCTCGGCAGTTGCCTGGGCGGCCGCCTCTCCGGACTCGCTCTGTTCGAAACGGACGTAGAATCAAACTGTGCAAAAGTTCTGGGACAACTCGGAAGCAGTGGCAGGGAAAGGCGAGTCGCCCGTCCCCACGCGGGCTTTCCCCGCGTCCCTGAAAATCGGCGACGTCGAAATCGCCCCCGCCACCGTCCTCGCCCCCATGTCCGGGGTTACCGACACCGTCTTTCGCCGCTTCATCAAACACCTCGGCGGATGCGGCCTGATCATGACCGAGTTCACCTCGGCCGATGGCGTCTTGCGCGACCAGCGCGTCCAGGGACGCTACCTTCACTTTTACGAAGACGAGCACCCCATCTCGGCCCAGCTTTTCGGCAGCAGTCCCGCAGTGCTGGCCGATGCCGCTCGCCTGGTGGAAGACCTCGGCTTCGATCTCGTCGACCTGAACCTCGGCTGCCCGGCCAAGAAGGTCGTCAAGTGCAACGGCGGTTCCGGCCTGCTGCGCGATCTGCCCTTGATCCGCCAGATTTTCGAAGCCGTGCGCGCTGCGGTCAAGATTCCCTTTACCGTGAAATTCCGCGCCGGATGGAACGACGACGAAATCGTTTGTGTCGAACTGGCGCGCCTAGCCGAAAGCTGCGGCCTGGGAGCGGTCGCGTTGCACGCCCGCACCCGCGAGCAGGGCTACAGCGGAAACGCACGCTGGGAATGGATCGCCTCCGTCAAGCAGGCAGTCAAGATCCCGGTGATCGGCAACGGCGATATCCGCTCCCCAGAAGACGCCTGCGCCATCGTAGCCCAGACCGGCTGCGACGCAGTGATGATCGGCCGCATGGCCCCGGCAAATCCGTGGATCTTCCGTCAAATTGAGCAGTACGTAAGCCGAGCCAATGCCCACGTAGGGGCGGACGCATTCGTCCGCCCAGCGGAGCGAAGCTCCGCGGCTCCTGGCGAGCTTGCGCTTGCCTGCCCGGACGAATGCGTCCGGGCCTACGCGACCTCAGATGGCGTGCACGGTAAGCTGTATGACGAGCCCACCGAAGCCGACCGCTACCAGATGATCCGCACCTACTTCCAAATGCTGTTGCAAGAAGGAATGCCCGGAGCGGAAGGCAAGATGAAGCAGTTCGCCTCTTGGTTCACCCACGGCGTCCCTGGAGGCGCGGCGCTCAGAAAAGGAATCTACGAGGCCAAGAGCGGTGCGGAGATACTCATGCGGGTAGAAGAGTTCTTCGAAACCAGGCTCACGGTACCTGCCCGATAGAGACGTGCCCTGCGGTCCACGTCCGACCTGGACAGCCGTGCGCTCAAGCGCATCTGCAGCCTACGGTGCTATTTTCCTGTGCGATGGACGACCTCGAAATGCGTCACCGACTCATCGAAGTCAGTCAATGCCGCTTGAGCTTCCGGTTCCACCACGGCCTTCTCCGGTTTTAGCCCGGCAAACATACGCACGGCCTCCATTGAGTCCCAAAGGGTGAGAACCACAAACTCCACCGCGCCATCGACCGCACGCCGTAGCAAGTAAGCTCCGCGATGTCCCTCGATGGCTCTGAGCGCCGGGAAGACTTTTCTGGTTGCGTGCTCCACGTATTCGCCCGATTTCACGGTCGTCGCGTGCGCCCTCCACATCCGCAAGATCAGGCCGCGACCCTGGGAGGAAGCACCTGCGCTCGCCGCGTCCGAAAGGGCGGCTTTTTTCGCGCTTGCCATGGCGTTCGGCCTGACCGGCGTTGCCGAGTCTTCCCCTGCAACTGTCGTCCATTGCCGAACATGCCAGCGCTTCACAGCGCCGCTCGTCACATAGGGATCAGCCCTGGCAAACCTCTCCGCGACCTCGGGCGAGTCGCCTCTAAACAGCAACACGGCACCATCGGTCGGATTTGCCAGCGCGCCGCCTAACACCAATTCGCCGCGCTCGCTTGCCTTCCAGGCCTTCTCCAGATGTGCGTCTCGAAACTCTGCGCGCCTGGAAACGTAGTCCTCGCCAACCTCGTAGAAGAGTAGGTAATGCATAGGAGTTTGTTCCTTCTCTAAAGGGGAGGTGGAAGCGGGGCCAGCTTCAGCCTTCCCCGTTCGTCGTGTTCCACGTATCCCCACGGTGTCTGGTCGTCGTGTGTAAACACCGTCAGCCATCTCTCCGGGATCGCCTGCGCATAGTACTTCTTGCGGCTCTCGATGGTTTCGAGCGGATACAGGTCGAATGCCATTCCCCAGGCAAGATTGATGTGCGCGCTGGTCGCTATCAGGTCGGAGACGTAGCAGGCGGTCTTCTTTTCGTTGCCCCCGTTTCCGTTGCCGCCGCCACTTCTCACGATTACGGCTTGCATGTGGGCGGTGTGTCCGGGGAAGGTTCTCACCGAAATGCCAGGTACGAGCTCCTCGCCCCCGCTGAGCAGCTTCATCTGGCCGCTTTCGACCAGCGGGTCGTAGTTTTCGGAGATGAAACTGATGGCATCGCGTTCGCTGGGATGGCGGGCATATTGCCATTCGCCTTCGGGCGCATAGTAAGTCGCGTTGGGAAACGTCGCTACCACGCGATCACCGACGCGCACCGTATTCCATCCGCAGTGATCGAAATGCAGGTGAGTATTGATGACGATGTCGACATCTTCGGGCGCGACGCCGGCGGCTTGCAGGTTCTCGAGCAGCTTGGCGGGCTGTTTGTAGATGTGCGCCATCTTGTCCGACAGTTTGTTGCCAATGCCAGTCTCGATCAGGATGTTCTTCTTGCCGGTGCGCACGAGCAAGGAATTGAGTCCGGCGTCGAGGCGGTTCTGCTCGTCGGGAGTGACCTTTTTCGACCACATCGTCTTGGGCACGACGCCGAAAAAGGCTCCGCCGTCGAGGAAGTAAGTTCCATCGGAGACAATCGTGAGTTCGAAATCGCCAAGAGTTGTGCGATGCATGAAGACCGGCTTTCAGCCATCAGCTCTCAGCTGTCAGTTAAATCTCACGTCAGCCGGGAGCCGAAAACTGATAGCTGACGGCTGATAGCTGACAGCTATTTCAATTCCTTATTCCAAAAGTCTTCCATCATGTGGAACAACTGCATCCTCGTGCCCGGCCCGGAAATTCCATGCGTCTTGTCCGGATACACCATGAGCCGGAACTGCTTCCCCGCATTGATCAGCGCGTCGGTCATCTGGATCGTATTCTGGAAGTGCACATTGTCATCGCTTGTCCCATGCACGAGCAGCAACGATCCCTGCAGACTGCTGGCGGCATTGACGATGGAATTGTCGTAGGCGGTGGGATTATCCTTCGGCAGGCCCATGTAGCGCTCGGTGTAAATTGAATCGTAGTTGCGCCAACTGGTCACCGGTGCCACCGCGATTCCCGCCTTGAAACGGTCGGAGTGCGTCAGCGCGTAGAGCGTCATTGAGCCGCCTCCCGACCATCCCCAGATCCCGGTGCGGGTGCGGTCGAGCTGCGGGAACTGCGCATACAACTGGTC
>JBAVVP010000383.1:0-14727 GCA_049697355.1 Terriglobales bacterium | reverse complement strand
GCCCGGGCCTGCCGCGTGGCCGGACTGGTACTTGCCGTATTCGCGCATACCGGCCATGGCCCCGATCCCGGCCATCGCCAAGAACATGAAGCCGGTCACTTCCAGCCAGAGTTGGTGCAGAACTCGTCCAAACGAATGCGTAGTCGCGCGGATCGCGGCCAGCACCGCGCTGCCCATCCGGCTGCGCTCGAGCAACTCGACGGCGATATGGAAGGCCCGCCTGATTTTTCTCGCGGCTTGGCCGATCGCCAGACCATGAATCCGTCGCTCGCTATAGCCGGTCACCATCAGTCGATTTTAGCAGCGGGCGAGGGTACAATGGCGATGAGTGGCATTGCATTGACGGTCATGTTTCCCGTCAGCGGCGAGGGGGACTCGTGGATCAGCAACTGAAGCAGCTCATGAAAGAACTCGGAGAAGCGATCAACGGGTCGCTGTCCGATTCCGAGCAGATCGCCGAGGTCGTTTCCCGCATCAAGGAAGGGGGCTACGATATTTTCCTCGTCCTCGAAGCCACCATCGGCGTCAGCAAACAGGGCGAACACGCCAGCGACAAGACTTCCCTGGTTTCCACCCTCAGCACCAATTCCGAACTAAAGATCAGCGATCAGGATTTGAAGTTTCTCAAATCGCTCCGCATCAAGATCGACGACGCCGACGACGAGTAGGGTTCAGTTCTCAGTTCTCAAGAGTCGCGTAGGGACAGCCGCCCCCGGCTGTCCAACCGAGCGAACCGAGCCCCCGTCAAGCCCGGTTTTGGCTTGACGGGGTGGAGAAGCTCGGCAGTACCGAGAACTGACGAGGGCGCTCCTCAGGGCAAAATCTTCCCCTTTTCCCAAAATTTTCCCTTCCCGAAATAGGAAAAATCTTGCAGGTGCCTCGTTTCGGTCTGATACCATCGATTATTCCCTACGTAAGTGGCGGCTTAGCAGCATCTTAATTGTGGAGTGCGGATATCGAAAATGGCCTTCGGCGTGCATTTCACAGACCGAAGTGTCGTCTTCGGACCACATCCCGCGGTCTTGGAGGAGTGCCGGTTCGGGGGATTGGCCACTTCTTTTGGCAAGCGCTAAGCAGCTCGCAACATGAGGTACCGTATGGATTCCCAGGCTTCTGAGTTGACCCTAGGCCTTCTCCCCGAGCCTCGCACGCGTTGGGGAAGGTTCCTTCTCGGCTATGGCATGCAGTCGGTGGTAATGGCTTTCTTTGTCATCGCCGCTATCGCGTACCCCGAAGTTCTGGTGTTGCCGGTGCGTGACTACCACTTCGTCGGCTTGGTCAGCATCCCGCCCCCGGTTCCACAGGAGCCAGCGCCGGTCAGGCATTTCCGTGTTCCGGAGCCAAAAATAACCGAACCGGTGACGCCACGGCCAGAAGCCCTGCGGGTCCCGTCCGAATTGGTACGAAAAAAGACACCCCTGCCCGACGAGCAAGCCCCCAAAGTGACACTGGCGTCCAGCAAGGAGCTTCTGCCCGATGTGAAGCCGATGATCCCACGGCCACCGGTCAAGACCAATGTGTTCTCCACGGGGAGCTCGGCGACGCCAACCCTGGCGGCTGCACCGCAGAAGGTGCAGACGGGCGGCTTCGGCGAGCCCAACGGCGTACCCGCATCGCAGAATCACGGCCGTCCGGTCACGATTGCGGCGGCGGGCTCGTTCAATATGCCCTCGGGCCCAGGCTATGGCAACGGCACCGGCGGATCGCACGGCGTCCGCGGGGTGATCGCGAGCACAGGCTTTGGCAACGGCGTGGCTACCGGCAACAGTTCCGGGCCGGTTTCCGGCTCGCGAGACGCGGTTCGTCCGAGCGGCTTTGGAGACGCTCCTCTCGTCGCCGCCAATTCCCAGCCCAAAGCGAAGTCCGTCGAACCCGTCCTCAAAACTTTGCCGGCTGAGATCACATTCAAGCCCCGTCCGGTTTACACTGAAGAGGGGCGACAACTTAAGATTGAGGGTGAAGTTCTGCTGCAGGTTGTCTTTTCCGCATCCGGGCAGATTCGCATCATGAAAGTGATGCGGGGCTTAGGCCATGGGCTGGATGAATCCGCGGTTCGCGCGGCGGAAAAGATTCAGTTCAAACCCGCCCTGAAAGATGGTCACCCCACCGATTCCGTGGCGGTCATACACGTTGAATTTCAACTCGCATCATAGATAGTAAATCAGGTTCTCATAAATTGTTTTCCGAGCAGGCGGCGGGGCCCCAAGGGGCTAAAGCCCTGGTTTTAATGGCCGGGTAGCGGTACGGCGGAAGCCGTGCCCTTCCCACAACCATTTGTGAGAAGTTCTAGTATCCTAGGCAGTAGTATCCTAGGCCGCATCAAATTTGAAATGAAACAAGCAAAAGTGTTGTGCTCCCCACTCGCACTGCTTGCGCTCTTCCTGGTCGCCTGCGCTGCGTCCGTGTTCAGCCAGACTTCACCCGCGCAGACTTCGCCCACGGAGACGGGGCAAGCCCCGTCTCTACAGACTCGCGACACCGCTCCACCGGCGAGTACCGCCGCCGCCAACTTCGACCAGGTTGTTGATCGGGCGATTGAGCGCGAGCATTTCTTCATGGCGCAGATGAAGCAGCTTCATCCGCTGGTGGAAACCTATCTCCAGAATCTCAAGCAGGACAATGATCTGGGCGTGCCCGTTCCCGTCAGCGATGTCTACTTCCTTGGCCGGTTGGATATGAGCGAGGGTACCGACGACCGCGCTTTCGTCTCGCCCACCACGGCCGGCCTCGGCAAACGCATGCTCAGCAAACTGAGCAGCGTCTATGCCATGAAGTTCCTGCCCCTGGGATTTGCCCAGATGGCGGTCATCGACCAGGATTTTCAGCGTAAGTACTACGACTTCACTTTCGTCCGCCGCGAGTTCCTTGGCGAATTGCGCTGCATCGTCCTCGACGTTACCCCCAAGAAAGACGCGGGCAAGGGCAGGTTCCTCGGCCGCATCTGGATCGAAGACCAGGATTACAATATCGTGCGCTTCAACGGCACCTACTCTCCTCATCCGCGATCCAGTTATTACTTGCACTTTGACAGCTGGCGGCAGAACCTGCGCCCCGGCCTGTGGCTGCCTTCACTGATTTATTCCGAGGAGTCAGATCTCAAGGTACGTCTCGGTCAGGCGCTGCATTACAAGGCGCAGACACGGCTCTGGGGCTACAATCTGAAAGACCTGCGCCGTAACTCCGAGTTTACCGAGATCACCGTCGACGCCCCACAATCGGTTCAGGACCAGAGTCAGAGAGCGCAGGACGCTTCCCCCCTCGAAGCGCAGCGCGCGTGGGAGCATCAGGCGGAAATCAACGTGCTTGACCGGCTGCAACAAATCGGGCTGCTGGCGCCAGAAGGGGAAATCGACAAGGTGCTGCAGACCGTCGTCAACAACATGATGGTCACTAATAATCTCGATATTCAGCCCGAGGTCAAGTGCCGCGTGCTGCTGACCACGCCGCTCGAATCTTTCACCATTGGCCATACCATCGTGGTGAGCCGCGGCATGATTGACGTGCTGCCCGACGAAGCCTCCCTGGCCATGATTCTGACGCACGAACTGGCGCACATCGTGCTCGGCCATCGCCTCGACACCAAGCTCGCCTTTAACGACCGGATGTTCTTTCCCGATGAGCGCACGTTCGAGCGCATGGATTTCGCTCGCGATCGCACCCAGGAAGAAGCGGCCGACAAGAAAGCCATCGAACTGCTGAATAACTCGCCTTACAAAGACAAACTCGCCACCGCCGGCTTGTTCCTCAAAGCGGTGCAAGCGCGCGCTCCCGCGCTCAAGAACCTGATCCGGGCGCACCTGGGCGACAGCCTGCTCAATGGCGATGCCACCAAGATGTCGACTCTGATGACGGGCTCGCCGCAGTTCGATCCGAAGAAGCCCGACCAGATCGCAGCGCTTCCTCTCGGTGGCCGGGTCAAGGTCGACCCATGGGACAATCAATTGGAATTGATCAAGGCCAAGCCGGTAGCGATCACGGCCGCATCCGATAAGATGCCGTTTGAAGTCACGCCCTTCTTCCCATTCCTCACTCGGCTGGGCAGCGCCGCTCCAGGAAAGACGGCTCCGGCCCCGGAGAAGACGGCGGCCGCCCCGGCTCCATCGGGGCAGTAAGATCGCTTTTAGCTTTTGGCGATTGGCTCTTAGCGGAAAGTAACAGAAAAAGCAGGGGACGCCCCTCGCCGGTCAGCAGCGGGGCAGTTTTCGTGCGGCTAGTTCTGCATCTGGCTGCCAACTTGCGAAAAGACGTTGTTGGCGTTGGTACCGATCAGGCGCACGGTGCCAATCACGATCACCAGGATGACCGCGAGCATCACCGCGTATTCGGCAACGTCTTGGCCGCTCTCCTCAGTCCACAGTCGACGGATTGCTTGCATCACTGTTTGCCCCCAGTCAACGACTCATCCACACTTCACGCCTTGCGCGGAACCCCAAGTCGCCGTCTTAACAATTGTAATAATTGTAAAATACTCGCCCTGATCCCCTCTATCCAATAGCACACCAGTGCCGGGAATGGCACTATCGTGCCATCCCCCATCCTCTGGCAGGTTGCGGAAAAACTCAGGTTTGTATCAGGGCATCGCTTTAGCGGTGCCGCAAGTCCTTCAAAATCAAATGCCCCTTTAGGGGCGGAGCGGCGAGTGTCGATTTTTTCCGCAACTCCTAGAGATCCCCATTCGGCCGCGATATCGGTGGCATGCGACGAGATGCGAAAAACTCGGCTTTTAACGTTGTAAAGGCGGCGGAAAAAGCGCCTCCCACGCCCTCGGCCCCGAAAGGGGCTCCCCTAGCCTGTTTAGCCCGCGGGTTGCCCGACTACACAATCGTCTTCAACGGGAGCCCCTGGTTGACCGCGAACAAGGCCAGTTCGAGACGGGTGGAAACTCCCAGTTTGTCGAAGATATTGCTGAGGTGATGCTTCACCGTATCCTCGCTGATCTTGAAGTACTGGGCGATTTCCCGGTTGGCATAGCCTGCGACCACTGCCGCCACAATCTCCAGTTCCCGCGGCGTCAGCCCGAATTTCTTCTGTTTCGATTCCTCGCTCGTACTCTGCATGAGGTTGCGCAGGTACTGCACCAGATTCGAAACGCTGTCCCGCCCCACCCAGTACTCGCCGGCCATCACCGCATGAATGCTCTTGAGCAACAGTTGAGTGGCGGAATCCTTCATGACCACGCCACGCGCTCCCAACTGCAACGCCTCCACCATCTGCTTCTTTTCCACTGCCGCCGTGAGCAGGATGATACGCACCGCCACCGATCCGTCGGCGGTCGTGTTCAAGTCGCGGAGCGCCTCGAGGCCAGTGTGGTGCGGCATGGCGAGATCGAGGAGAAGAATGTCGGGCTTGATCTCGCGCGCAAGTTTCACGGCCTCGTTGCCGTCGCAGGCCTCGCCCACCACTTTCATATCGGCTTCCGATTCCAGCAGGCGCCGCAGTCCGTCGCGGAAAATGGGGTGATCGTCGGCAATCACAATGCGTATGGGATGACGTTTCTCCATCGTGGGCCTTTCCATCGTTGGCCTATCCATGATTCGCCTTCCTCGCTGGCGGAATCCGTACTTCCAGCCGCGCTCCGTGTCCTGGGGTCGATTCTATCGCGAGTTCGCCCGCCAGGAGGCGTACCCGTTCCCGAATCACCCCCGGCCCTACTCCTCTCGCCTCCAGTTCGGCATCCGATAGCCTTCCAGAAAACGAAAATCCCTTGCCATCGTCCTCCACCGTCAATTGCAGAAACCCTGCCCGGGGCGCCAGCCGTACCAGCACATGGTGCGCTCCGCTGTGTTTGCGCACGTTCACCAGACTCTCCTGCACAATGCGCGCCAGTTCCCGGCAGGCTTTCTGCGGCAGATCCACCTGCTCCAGTTCGCTGGCAAACTCGGCCGCGATTCCGGTCTCCCGCCGGAAGCGCTCCACCGTGTCGGAAATGAAGGCCAAGAGCCGTTCGGCATTCACCTCGAACGACTTCATGGCCTGCATCAGTTCGCGCAACTTCAGAACTTCTTCCCGCAGCAGTTGCTGGATCCGCCCCAGCTCCGCGTTCACCACCGGCGCCTGCGTTCCTGACTGGCGCCGGAGCACGTCCAACTGCATTTCCACTCCGATCAGCGATTGAATCGCGCCATCGTGCAGTTCGCGCGCGAACCGCCCACGCTCCAGCGCGCCCGCCCGCTCCCGCAGCCGCCGCACCAGGTACACGTTGTAGACCGCCGGCCCCACCTGCTCCGCGAATTCCTGCAAGAAACGCAATTCCTCTTCCGGGTTCCCCATCATCTCGGCATCAAACAGGAATACCCGTCCCGACCACTCGGTCCCGAACACCAACGCCACCGAAACCATGGCGTTAAACTCTTCCACCTTCGCCAGCGCATCTAGAAATTCCGTGCTGGCGTCGCGCAGCCGCGCGCCATCGCGACCGAGCAGCACGGTGGAAAAACCGTTGGCGCCCCGCGTCGCGTAGATCGCGTCGGCCGGCGACTCGAACAGGTACACCTTTTGGGTTTCCGGCGAGGCCTCGCGCCAGCGCAGCGCCCCGCTGCCCTCCGCGCCACGGCCTACTTCGGCCAAAAATACCCGGTAACTGTTCCTTTCCTGCGAGGCGCTCAGCACGCGGCGCGCGCCGTAGATGCTCATGACCTCGCCAAGAATCTGCTGCAGGGTCCCAGTCAGTCCCGCTTCCACCCGCGTCGAACTGAGAACGCGCGTGATTACGACGCGTTCGGCCCGCGCTTTCTTCTGGTTCTCCGACATGTAGCCCAGCAGGAGCCCGAGCACAATCAAATACACCGAACTCATGAAAAGCTGTTGCGGATTCAGTTCACCCACGCTCACGCCGAGCCGCGGCAGATGGGCCATGCGCAGCCAGCGATCCGCCGCCGGTTCCAGGCCCGCCCGCACTACCAACGCTTCGATCCACAGCAGTGCGACTGCAGCCCCCGCCGTGCCGACCGTCTCCCACAACCCCCAGCGATAGGCGGCCGCCGCCATCACGAACACGAAGAAGAGAAAGAAGGGACCGCGCTGCGCCGTCGCAAACAACGAAATCAGTACTGGCCAGAGGATGTCGACCGCGTGCACGACCCGACGAAACGCTTTGGTGGACTGGGGCCGGAAGCGCACCAGCAACATCACCACCACCGCATTCACCAGGTATCCCGTGAGCAGCCAGTACAGCCAGCGCGAATAGACGAATCCGCGCACTGGCTCCATCCAAAGAGTGAGCACGGCCGCAATCGTCAGCGCCACCCGCGCCGACGCCAGCCAGCGCTCGGTGCTGCGGATTTCGCCCACACTGATCGGCGCCCGGAAGCGCCATAGATCGCGGTATCGAGGAATCATCCAGGACAAGGCAATCCCGTCGTCAAGCAATTCTTTCTAACGTTAAGCGCCTAATTCTAAAGGCAATCGCCGCCAAACTCCATGGGCTTCTTATTCCTTCTACAGATCCTCGCTTATCCTGTACCTTTCCGAGCAAGGGTACCGAAGTAACACAGCCAATCCTCCAGCACCCTCTAGAATGGAGGTCGGAGTAGTCTGCCTTGGCCGTATCTACGAAACTCTGGGTCACCGTACTGATCGCGCTGGTGCTCGCCCAGACGGCCGCGTCGGTGCTGATGCCAAGAGGCGATGCCCTCAACATTGCCAGCGACCTCATCCAGGGCGCACTCCTGCTGGTGGCTACCGCCGCCTTCCTGCCCAATACGGCGCGCTCGCGCTGCCCCACTCGCCACATCCGGCTCTTCTGGATCCTGATGACCGCGGGCATGTTCCTCTGGCTCACTTACCAGGGAATGTCGTGGATTTACTTTGAGGTGATCAAGCGCCAGGAAGTGCCTGACCCCTACTTGGGAGATATTGTTCTGTTCCTCCACGTGGTACCCATGATCGCCGCTCTAGCCGTGCTTCCTCATCTCCGGGAAGATGAGCGGGATGAACGCGTCCGCATGCTGGACTTCACCCTCCTGCTGATCTGGTGGGTCTTCGTTTATGTATACGCCGTCATTCCATGGCAAACCGTACAGGTCGATGAAGTGGTTTACGACGCCAATCTAAACCACGCGTATATGACCGAAAAAGTCGCGCTCGTGGTCGCGCTCGCTGTTCTCGCGTACACCGCTCACGGCGGCTGGCGACACGTTTACGGGCACTTGCTCGGCGCCAATGCCCTCTACGCTTCCACTTCCTATCTCGAGAACCATGCCATCCTACAGAAGGTTTACTTCAGCGGAACCTTCTACGACATTCCGTTGGCCATTTCCATCGCCTGGATGGCTGCGGCTGGCTTGCTCGCGCCCAGCCTCGACCTGTCCGACACCAAGCCGTCGCGGCCTGTGCTCGGCGTGTGGATCACGCGCCTCAGCATGCTGGCTCTGTTCAGCCTCATCTGGGCCGCGCTGCACGCCGAACTGAACCCGTCGCTTCCGCAGCCGGTAAAGGCCTTCCGCATTGATGTGAGTCTCTTGACCATGGTCGTGATGGGCATCGTGGTCTTTTGGCGGCAGCGCCTGCTGCGAGCCGAGCTTTCGCTGTTTCTCGAACGATCGCGCCGCTCGGTGAGCGACCTCAAGACCTTGCAGGAAAAGCTCATTCAATCGGAGAAACTGGCCTCGCTCGGGCAGCTAGTGGGAGGAGCCGCTCACGAACTCAACAACCCGCTCACGGCCATGCTGGGATACTCCGACCTGCTGAGCGCGTCGACCCTGGGGCCTCAGGAACAAGTCCAAGCCGGGCAAATCGGGGAGCAGGTCCGCCGCACCACCTCGCTGGTGGCCAGCCTGCTCACTTTTGCCCGGCAAGCTCCTGCTCAGCTTGCGGCCGTCGACGTCAACTCCGTGCTGCAAACCGCCGTCCGCCTGCTGGGTCCCCAAATGGAGGCGGAAGCCGGTTCGATCCACCTCGAACTCGCTCCCGACCTTCCGCCCGTGCTCGCCGACTCCAACCAGATTCTCCACGTCTGCCTGCACCTTGCGGGACAGATCAGCGCCCAACGTCCCCGAGAAACGCACTCCACCCTGTTCGTTCGCACGCGCCGCCAAGGCAACTTCGTGCTGGTGGATTTCTCGTCGTACGATCTTTCTGGCGATCCTGGTTCTGCGCCGCTCTCGTTTCAGCCGGTGTTGAACTCCGAGGGCGGGGACAAACCGGTCACCCTTTCGCTGAGCGCCTGTTGCCGCATCGTCGAAGAGCACGGTGGCCGTCTCCTGCAACCATCCACTCCCGGCCGGGCCGCTTTCCGAATGGAGTTGGGGGTCCTGGCAAATTCCGCCGCCCGATCCGCGTTCGCCGCCAACAACCGCGCCGCAGCTCGCGGCAGCTCGTAGCACTGTATATATAGTCTGGGGATTGTCACCCTGAGCGCAGCGAACGGCCTGCTGTCTCTTACCGCATAAGAAAACAGGTCCTTCGCTTCGCTCAGGATGACAACGTGGATTGGGATGACAAGGTGGATTTGGATTTGGATGACGGCGCGGATTCGGATTCACCAGCAGGCGTTATTTCCACCGTCCTCTTCAACTGGCCGCATGCCGCGAAAATGTCGCGCCCACGCGGCCGGCGCACGAACGCCGGAATTCCCGCGGCCACCAGGATCTCCCGGAACGCCACTACCCGCTCCTGCTCCGGCGTGCGGTAGGGCAACTCCGTTCCCGGATTCAGCGCAATCAAATTGATTCGCGCGCGCATCCCCCGCACCAACTCGACCACCTCGCGCGCCTGCTCCGGAGCGTCGTTCACGCCTTCGATCAGCACATACTCAAACGTCATCCGCTCCCGCGTACGCAGGGGAAATTCGCGCGCCGCCTTCATCAGCTCCGCCAGGTTCCACTTGCGATTCAGCGGCATCACCGCGCTGCGCAAGGCGTCGTTCGATCCATTCAGCGAGATCGCCAGCTTTGGACGCACCTGCTCCTGCCCGAAATCGCGGATCCTGGGCACGATCCCCGCCGTCGACACCGTCATCCGCGACTCTGGAATTTGCACGCCCTCCACCAGCAGCCGCACCGACTTCATGAAGTTGTCGTAGTTCAAAAAGGGCTCGCCCATTCCCATGAAGACAAGATTGACTCGTTCGAGCGGCGGATTGACTCCCTGATCCCGCAACACCGCCGCGACCTGCCCGACGATTTCTCCCGCCTCCAAGTTCCGCTTGACCCCAAGCAAGGCCGTGAAACAGAACTTGCAATTCACCGCGCACCCCACCTGGCTCGATACGCAGATAGTCGAGCGGCGCCATCCCTCTTCAGCGAATATAGAATTGTCATCCTGAGCGTAGCGAAGGACCTGCTTTTCGCCGCCAGCAACCGCGCGCTTGGCTCGCTTCCTTTCCAAGCTGATCTGCCACTCGTCACCCGCTTCGCTGCCGTCGCCGCGCTCTCCGCCATCTCCCTCCGGCATCCAGACCGTCTCCACCGTCTCGCCGTCGGAGAGCTCCACTAAATACCGTATGGTTCCGTCACTGGAAACAAACTGGCGCGCGATTTTCGGAAGCCCTACTCCCCAGCCCTCCTCCGCCAAGCGAGCGCGATAGTCGAGCGGCAGCGTCGAAACCTGGTCCAGTCGGTCGATCCTTTGCCGATACAGCGCATCAAACAGTTGCTGGCCCCGGTAGGCGGGCTGCGCCGACCCAAGCACAAGACTCGTGAGTTCCTGCAGGTCGAGTCCTAAAAGCGAATTAGAGGGTCGGTCTGGCATGGCGGCGGAGCGGCGGGGGCGCTCGCACGTCCTTTAATAATACTGAAATTATGAGCCCTAGAGTTGCCCGTAAGTTTAACAAACAAAAGGACGAAGTTCACCAGCCTTCGCCCAGCTCCGGATTGTGGCAGAATAATAGCAGCCACCCGCCCCGGAATTCATACTTGGATCCGAACATTATGGTAAAGGACGTCATCACAAGAGTGTGATGGCGCGAACTTAAATGGTAAAAGAGACCCGCAGCATTCGTCGTCAGATCCTGCCCAACGGCCTGACCGTTATCACCGAGCAGATGTCGCACATCCGCTCGGTCGCGATCGGCGTCTGGCTCAAGTCGGGCTCGCGCGACGAAGAATCCGAATGGAATGGCATCTCCCATTTCATCGAGCACATGGTGTTCAAGGGAACGGAGACGCGCTCCGCCGAAGCCATCGCTCGCCAGGTCGACTCCATCGGCGGCAACATGGATGCCTTCACGGCGAAGGAATGTATTTGCTTCAACATCAAGGTCCTCGATGAACACCTGCCGCTCGCCATGGATGTCCTCAGCGATCTCGTGCTTCATCCTGTGTTCGATGCCGGCGATATTGCCCGCGAGCGCGGCGTCATCCTCGAAGAAATTAAAATGGACCAGGACAACCCCGACTACCTCGTCCACGAAATCTTCACCCAAAGTTTCTGGAAAGATCACTCCCTTGGTCTGCCGATCCTGGGCACGCGCGATACGGTGAAGAAATTCGAGCGCCCCGTGGTCTCCCGTTTCTATGGACACCACTTCGCTCCCGGCAATCTCATCGTCAGCGCCGCCGGCAATCTCGACCACAAGCACTTTGTCGAACTCGTCGCCAAGCACTTCGAACACGTGAAGCCGGCGAAGAACGGCCTGCACTCTCCCCAGCCCAAAACTTATGCCCGCATCAACCTGCGCAATAAGAAGTCGTTGGAGCAGGTGCAGATCTGCATCGGCGTTCCCTCGCATCCCATGGCGCATGAACGCCGCTACGCTTCGTACATCCTGAACACGCTGCTCGGAGGCGGCATGAGCTCGCGCCTGTTCCAGAACATCCGCGAGCGCCAGGGGCTCGCCTACTCCATTTACAGCGACCTCAACCCCTACCGCGATACCGGCTCGATGTGCGTGTACGCCGGCACCTCGCGCGAGTCGGCCATCAAGGTTGTCGAGTGCGTCGTCGAAGAATTCCGTAACTTGAAAGCCACGCCGGTCCCCGAAGAGGAGCTCCGCCGCTCCAAGGATCAGCTCAAGGGCAGCCTGATGCTCTCGCTCGAATCCTCGACCGCTCGCATGTCGAACCTGGCCCGCCAGGAAATGTACTACGACCATTTCTATGGCCTCGACGAACTGATCGAGCGCATCGAAGCCGTCACCGTAGGCGATCTGCAGCAAACCGCCGAAGAATTTTTCCGCACCGAGCAGATCGCAGTGACCATCCTCGGCAATCTAACCGGCCTGAAGTTGACCCGCGACCAGCTAAGCTGCTGAGCCTTGGTCGAGTGTGGGGACGGGCGCCTCGCCCGTCCAGCCGTGCGCAGCACGGCTCCCGCCCAAGCCCTCGACTGCTTCCCGCACCCGCGTGTTATCCTGTTCCACTCTTACCTCAACGGATTTCCCAATGTCCTTTCGCTTCGCTGGCTTCATCCTGGCCATCCTGCTCTTCGTCGGCTACCGCGTCATCAAGCCGCGCGCTCAGCCCTCCGGCCATCCCGAGCGCTGGAATCTCTCTACTCTGTTTCTGGCCAGCGCCCTCACCCTGTTTGCGGAACTCGCGCTCATCCGCTGGGTCGCCACCGAAGTCCGGGTATTTGCCTATGTAAAGAACCTGGCGCTGCTGCTCTGTTTTCTCGGTTTCGGACTGGGCTGCGCTCTCGCCCGCCAACGTCCCCGCTGGCAGACAGCCGTCACCGCTCTGGTCGGATTGATCGTCATTGTTCGTCTGCCCTGGCGCGGCCCGCAGATCATGGAGAGCCTCTCGCAATATCTGGGCGGAGCGCGGGACATCGAGATATTGGGGACCCAAGTCGTGCACGACACCACCGGCTTTCTCCTGGCCGTGCTGGTCATCACCATCCTGCTCCTGCTGCTGACTTACATTTTCATCCCCATCGGACAGACCGTAAGCCGCCAGGTCGAACTCGCCCCGCGCCCGTTGTATGGCTACTCCTGGAATCTGGCTGGCAGTCTGATTGGCATCCTGGCGTTCTTTGCCGTGTCGTGGCTGGCGCTGCCCCCGGCAATATGGTTCACCGTCGTTCTGGCAGGGATGGCGCTGTTGCAATCCAACCGTAGCGACACCATCCGGCTCGCGGCCGCCATCGTGCCCGCGGCGGTCCTGCTCATCGACCCTTCCACTCCCCACCACTTCACCCTCTGGACTCCCTACCAGCAGATCGAAGTCGAGGATGAGAATTTTCCCGACGGCGAACTTTCCCGCACCGAGATTCGCGTCAACCACACCAGCTACCAGACCATTGTGAATCTCTCGCCCGATTTTCTGGCTCGCCACCCCGGCTTGTTGACCGAAGCGCCGGACGAGAATCCCTACAATCTACCTTTCCGTTTCGCGCCCCCGAACCCAAACGTCCTGATCGTCGGCTCGGGCACCGGCAATGACGTTGCCGCCGCTCTGCGCCATCAGAGCCGGCACGTCGATGCCGTCGAAATCGACCCCAAAATCCTCGAACTCGGCCGCCATCGCCATCCCGAGCACCCCTACGACGATCCGCGCGTCTCCGCCCATCTCACCGACGCGCGCGCCTTCATGAAGCGCACCGCTGCCCGCTACGACCTCATCCTTTTCGGGTTGCTCGATTCCCACACGCAGCTCTCCGACTATTCCAACATGCGCCTCGACAATTTCGTCTATACCGAAGAGTCCTTCCGCGAGGCGCGCGCGCTGCTCGCGCCCGGCGGCATTCTGTTTCTCAAGTTCTACGTCAGCCATTACTTTGTGGGACAACGCCTGGCGGAAATGCTGACCAGCACCTTCGGGAAGGCTCCGGTGGTTTTCCGTGCGCCGTCCAGATACACCACCTCCGCCACCTGCTTTGCCATCTCGCCTTCGGGACAGGTGGAAGCAAGCCTTGCCGCCGATCCTCGCTTGCGTGACTTTGTCGCCACCCGCCAGCCCCCGTTTCTTGCCTCGCCGGAAGTCGCCGTCACGACTGACGACTGGCCCTATCTCTATCACCAGGGACACTGGATTCCGGGCATCTTCTACCTGCTCAGCGCGCTCGTCATTTTGCTCGCGGCTCTGTTCTATTTTCAGATTCCGGAAGCGCGCACCCGCATTCCTTCTCTGTTTTTCTTCAGTATGGGCGCCGGATTCCTGCTGCTGGAAACACAAGTCGTCAGCCGCCTCGCTCTATATTTTGGGACCACCTGGCAAGTTAACGGCATCGTGATTGCCGCCATCCTTTCCGCGCTTCTCCTCGCCAACTTTGTCATTGAGAAAACACAACGCCCGTGGCCGCGTGCCTTGACGCTCACCGGAATTCTGGCCGGCATCGCCTGTGCCTACTTCGTCCCCTTCCAGCGCATTCCCGGTTCGGCAGCCCTGGTCGGCACCATCGCCGCCATCGTGTTTGCCGTCCCGGTCTTCTTCGCCGGCCTGCTGTTCGCCTCGGAATTCCGCGCGGTTGAATCCCCCGCCGCCGCCCTCGGTGCCAATATGCTCGGCGCCGTCGTCGGTGGCCTGCTGGAAAATTTGTCGCTGATCGTTGGCATGAAGGCGCTTCTCGTAGTAGCCGCAATCTTGTATTCCCTTGCAGCCGTAGGCTTTCGAGGACTCAAATCGCCCCAACGCGTTGAACAATGAGCGCGGATATTCCCACGGACTTGGCAGTGTACCCCGCTCTCTCCGCTTGCTATCCTAAGAATCAGACGCATCAGTGACTGGGTACTGAATATGCAAATGGCGATCGATGTTTTCGCGCAGATTTTCAGCACCCTCTGGGCGCACAAACTTCGCTCGTTCCTCACCATGTTCGGCATCGCCTGGGGCGTCGGCTCCCTGCTGCCTG
>JBAVVP010000382.1:0-9707 GCA_049697355.1 Terriglobales bacterium | reverse complement strand
GGGCGAACTTCTTGGGGTCATCGCCCATCGCCAGCGCGCCGAGGTAGATGACACTCCAGATGCAGGGCAGGTCGGCGCGAGCCTCACAGTTGCCGTCCACTCGGGAGCCTCCGCACGGGCCGTTGCGCAATTCCTTGTAGCAGCCCTGCATCGAGCACCCGGCATAGTTGAGATGGTCCTGGATGCAATCTCCGCAACTGACGCAGCCCAAAGTTGCCTTACGGTAAAGAGTCGCAGGCTCCAGCAACTCGTACCACACGCCGTGCCGCCAGGAACCGTTCTTTACGGGCTGGCCTCCGGTTTTCAATAATCGCGCAGCGAATTTCGCTCCGAAGAAGCGCGCGCCGAAACTGCCGTCTCGAATCAAGTGCCGGTGCACACGCGCCGAGAGGCGCTGCGCCCACGACGGATGAGGCTTGACGCCGCTGACCTGATAATCCGCTGCGCCGTCGCTGAACCCGTCGCCATCCTGGGGCAAAAGGTAAAACTCGTTGGGGATCGGAAACACGAGGTCATCGATCCGCCCGCGCCAGTTCTTCCCAATCGCCGCCGCACCCTCAAGGATGGTCATGAAATCTTTATGCGTGAGGCCGAATCCGCCAATGTGGGCGCCGGCAAAGCCGAGGTCTTTGACTGCAGCCACCATCCGTGCGGCGCGCTCCAGCCTCTGCGGTTTCTTTTCCTGTTCCAGGCGTTGAATGAGCTCGTCCGCAATCACGCAGCCCGCCAACTCTCCGGCCTGCATCAGCCGCGCGATTTTCGCGGTCGGCACGTAGACATTCGCCAGCACCGGTATATGGCCGAGACCTTCCCGGGCCATGTACTGCTTTAACTCGTAAAGCTTGCGCAGGTTGTATCCCAACTGGGTGATGATGTATTGCGCACCCGCCGCCACTTTCAACTGCAGCTTGTAAAACTGCATCCTGAGATCCGGTTCGCGGACCTTGAAGGGGTTCACCACCGCGCCGGCAAAGAAATCGAAGGGCGTGGTGCGCGCGGTTTTCGGCCCCAGATTGTATTCCAGACCGCCGCGCAAGGCGCGAAGCAGCCAGAGAATGAGGACAGAATCCAGGTCGTAAACCGGCTTCGGCTTACCGGCAAAGCCTTCCCTCTGAGCATCGCCAGTCAGGGCCAAAATATTTGCTACGCCGAGGCGCGCCAGCGCGTGAATCCGTGCCTCCAACGACGCGCGGTTCCCGTCTTTGCCCGTGAGATGCGCGATCGGCGTGAGCTTATGCTCAAGCACGTAGGCAACAAACGCCTCGGGCGGCAGCGCCGGATTCCCCCCGGGAAGATCCGTCAGGCTGATAATCTTGGCCCCGTGCTCCTGCTGCGCCGCTTCCTGTACGAAGACTTCCGCCTCCAGCGCACTGTGATCGCGGCCCAGTACGAGTTCGGCCGTGCACACGAATTCGCCTTGCTCAAGCGCCGATCGAAAGCGGTTTGGGACTTCGCAGCACCCGCCTGTGCTCATTGGCATCACCGATTCGTGGTGCCTCCATTGGAGCATTGTTACTCAGGTTAGGGCTGTGATGGTAATCACGAAATTCGCAGGGAGATAAGTTTGGTAAGCTGTTATGACTTGCGGACAACTACCGCTACAGAAATTCGTTCGGCGAAGTCAGAAGCCTTTTAGGGAATTATTTAGGAGAGAACACTTGAACGACTATCTTTTGTCCGCCCTGCTTGGGATCGTCGAAGGACTGACGGAATTTCTCCCGGTCAGCTCCAGCGCCCACCTGCGGATTTGCGAGGCCCTGTTGCGCGTGCCACTCTCGAGCGGATACTGGAAGATGTACTCGATCGTCATCCAGCTGGGCGCGATCCTGGTTCTGCCCATCTATTTCCGGAGCCACATCACCAAGCTTTTTTCCACGTTCCCTGAAGGCGAAAAGAAAGACTGCACGATCCTGACTCATCCCTTGAGCCTGGTCATGATCGCGTTCGTAGTGACCGCCGGCCCCGCCTACCTGTTGACCAAAGTGATCGGCAAGAACCTCGAGAGCCTCCACGTGATGGGCGCATCGCTGCTGATTGGCGGCATCGTCATGTGGATCATCGATGCCATGAAAGCGCCCTGGGAAAAAGCGGGCCAGGGCGCCGCCGGTTCGCCGATTCACACCTGGAAAATGGATGACATTCACGGCGGCCAGGCGATCTGGATCGGCGCCTGCCAGATTCTCTCCGCCGTTTTCCCCGGCACCTCGCGCTCCATGTCCACGATTGCCGCCGGACAACTGTGGGGAATGTCGCGCGCCGCCGCGCTTGAATTCTCTTTCTTCCTCTCCATGCCCACCATGGCGCTGGCCACGCTCTACACGCTCTACAAGTCGCTCTCCGGCAAAGAGGAAAATCCCATCGGCGTCGCCGAAATCACCTCTCATCAGTGGGTCATCCTCGCCATCGGCTTCGTCGTCTCCTTCATCGTCGCCTACGGAGCCGTGGCCTGGTTCATGGCCTGGGTCCGCAAGCGCGGCTTCGCACCCTTCGCCGTCTATCGCATCATAATTGGAATCGCCGTGCTGGCTTGGGCGGCGGGATTGATCGGATGCTGATCGCAGCGCGGCTCGTCCGGTGCTTTTCTTTGCGCCCTTCGCGAGTCCTTAGCGTACTTTGCGTTAAGGACTTTTTGCCGCCAAGCAAGAAACAGTCGCAATTTTGAAACTGCACCACTACCCATTTTCCATAACCCCTTTTGCTCGTTACAATCACGCAGGAAGGAATTTTCCATAGCCATGATGCGCTCGATTCGATTCCGCACTGCAAAAACAAAGATAATGGTGTTATTCATGAGCAACCTGATCGCTGCCGGAATTGTGGCCCTCGGTGCCACCAATCCCGCACTCGCCGCCTCCGCCGAATTCGGTCCCTCAAACCCTTTTTACGCGCCCAGTACGCTGCCGTTCCACGCGCCGCCTTTCGACAAGATTAAGGATGAAGACTACCAGCCCGCGATTGAGGCCGGTATGGCCGAGCAGCAGGCGGAAATTCAGGCCATCGCCGACAATCCCGCTCCGCCCACCTTCGACAACACCATCGTCGCCATGGAAAAAAGCGGCCAGTTGTTCGACCGCGCCCTGGCAGCTTTCAATGGAGTCACGGGGGCAAACACCAACCCGGCCCTCCAGCATGTCGAAACCGTCGAGGCCCCAAAACGAGCCGCGCACCACGACTTCATCTACCTCAACACGAAACTTTTCGCGCGCGTAGCCGCGATCTACAAGCAGCGGGCCACGCTCCAGCTTGATCCCGAGTCTCTCCGCCTGATCGAGCGCATCTACGACCAGTTCGTGCATGCCGGCGCCAATCTGCCCGAAGCCGACAAGCCGGAACTGCGCAAGCTCAACGAAGAGATGTCTTCACTTTCCAACGCCTTCAAGACCAAACTGCTGGCCGCCACGAAAGACGGGGCTTACATCACCACCGACAAGACCGTGCTTGCCGGCCTGTCCGAAGCTCGCACCGCCGCGGCGGCGCAGGCCGCCAAGGACCGCAAGGTTGCGGGCTTCGTAATCCCGCTGCAAAACACCACGCAGCAGCCCGACCTGGCTTCCCTCAGCAACCGCGACACCCGCCAGGCCATCTTTGAACATTCCTGGAACCGCGCCGAGCGCGGCGACGCCAACGACACTCGCGACATCGTCGCACGTCTCGCTCACCTGCGCGCGCAGAAAGCCAGACTGCTTGGATTCCCCAACTTCGCCGCCTGGAAACTCGACGACCAGATGGCCAAGACGCCCGAAACCGCGCTGCAATTCATGGATGCCATCGTCCCCGCCGCAACCGCCCAGGCCGCTCGAGAAGCCGCCGATATCCAGGCCGTGATTGACGCACAGAAAGGCGGTTTCAAGGTCCAGGCCTACGACTGGGAGTTCTATTCGCAGCAGGTCCGAAAAGCCCGCTACGACATTGACGATGCGCAGGTAAAACCCTATTTCGAACTCGACAGCGTGCTCCAGAACGGTGTCTTTTACGCGGCCAATCAGCTCTATGGAATCTCTTTCAAAGAGCGCCATGATATTCCCGTTTACCAGCCCGATGTGAGGGTGTTCGAAGTTTTCGACGCCGACGGCAAGCACCTCGCCCTTTTCTATTGCGATTACTTCAAGCGCGATAATAAGAATGGCGGAGCCTGGATGTCGGAATTCGTCGGCCAGTCGCGCCTGCTCGGCAACTCCCCGGTCGTGTATAACGTCGCCAACCTGCCCAAACCCGCCGCCGGCGAACCCGCCCTGATCAGCTTCACCGACGTCATCACCATGTTCCATGAGTTCGGACACGCCCTGCATGGCATGTTCTCCGACGCCGAGTACCCGACTCTTGCCGGCACCTCAACCGCTCGCGACTTCGTGGAATTTCCCTCGCAATTCAACGAGCACTGGGCCACCTATCCCACAATCTTTGCTCACTATGCCAAACACTACAAAACCGGCGAGCCTATGCCGCAGGAACTGGCCGCGCGGATCCAGAAAGCCGAAACGTTCAATAAGGGCTACGGCATGACCGAACTCCTGGCTGCGGCCGAACTCGACATGCAGTGGCACTTCCTTTTGCCCAGCGCGCCGCTCCAGCAGCCCGACGAGTTCGAGAAGCAGGCCCTCGATAAGACTCACCTCAACGTCAGTTATGTGCCGCCCCGTTATCGCTCCAGCTACTTCAGTCACATCTGGCAAAACGATTACAGCGCGGGTTACTACGCCTATCTCTGGACCGAGATGCTGGCGGACGACGCCTATCAGTGGTTCGACGAAAACGGTAAGCTCACCCGCGCCAACGGGGATCGCTTTCGTAAGATGGTGCTTTCGCGCGGCAACACCGAAGATCTCGCCAAAATGTACGCGAACTGGCGTGGAGCGCCACCCAGCACGAAGGCAATGCTGAAGTATCGCGGGCTGGAGGAATCCGCTCCGGCGAAATGAAAATGACCGCCTATCGCTTTCGAGGCCGCCGGCGCGCGCCGTGCAGCCGACGCAACAACGTCACCACATCGCCGGCGAAGCGATAGGCGGCAATGTAAGGTTCCCGATATCACTCACGAGTGCCGACGATGCGGCCGGGGCGGCCGGGTTCTGGGTGTATCGCCAGCAGCCCGGTTTGCTTCCGAATATCATCCTGCAGGCGATAGGCAGCGACGGGTTCCCAAAACTGACCCGACGCTGATATGAAACAGCAAACCTACGTCCCGACGTAATGACGCTGCCCAATGCCACTCCGAGTATCATTCGGAGCAGGCTTCCACATCCCATGACCAAGTTGCGCTTCTTGCTTTCGGTGACCAATGAAGATAACGATTTCCAGATCGAGCAGGTGAGAACTGCGCGCCTGGCAGCCAGCAAAGCCGACGTGGAGCTGGAGGTTCTCTCTGCCCGTGATGACGGCATCCTGCAAAGCCAGCAACTTCTCCACGGAATCCAGTCTGCAGCTATTTCCCGCCCCAACGCCGTCCTGTTCGAACCGGCCGGTTCCACGGTGCTTCCTCAGGTGGCGCGCGCCGCAGCCGCGGCGGGCATCGGCTGGGCCCTGTTGAGCCGCGACGCCGAGTACCTCAACGAACTGCGCTCGGTCTATCACGTGCCTGCTTTTGTTGTCAGCCCCGACCATTTGGAAATTGGCCGCATCCAGGGACGCCAACTTGCTGCGCTGCTGCCGGCGGGAGGATTGGTCCTCTACATTCAGGGCCCCAGCCAAAGCCTGGCTGCCAAGCAAAGGCATGCGGGCTTGCTGGAAACCAAGCCCGGAAACGCACAGTTGCGCATTCTCAAAGCCCACTGGACGGAATCAAGTTCACACAAGGCCGTTTCTTCCTGGCTCCAGCTTTCGACCTCGCGCGCAACGGATTTCGAAGCGGTGTGCGCGCAAGACGATTCCATGGCTCTCGGCGCCCGCAAGGCTCTCGAGCAGTGTACTCAGGAATTGCGCGCGTCTTGGTTGAAGATCCCGTTCCTGGGCATCGACGGTATGCCCAAAACAGGTCAAGCATGGGTTCGCGACGGGCTTCTGACGGCCACCATCTTCAGCCCTCCCACTGCCGGGATCGCGATCGAACTGATGGCTCGGTCCATGGAGCGCGGAACCATGCCGCCCGTTCGCACTCTAACCGAACCGAAATCCATTCCCGCCATTGAGGAACTGGCTCGAAAAGCACGGGCGCCCTCGGCCCAATAGGGCCTCGCTCAGGGAAGCGCGAAAGCTGGCTACTCAAGCACCCGGTTACGACCGTCACGCGTCAATGCGCAAACCAGCAACCGATGATTACGCCAATGAGCGCAACCGCCCGTATCCAACTCGCCACTCCGCCCTCTTTCCCGCATTGCCCGAACCGCCCCTTCTTGTCATAATTATCAAGCTCTGGCTTCGATCCGGCGCTGCGGGTATCATTTACCTATCGCCGTCGCTGCCACATGACATTTTTCTCGAAGATTTTTGCGCCTACCAGGAACCGGCGTCTCAACGAGCTCGTCGGACTCGTCTTGTGCGTCTCCGCGCTTCTCCTTTTCCTCGCGCTCGCGTCCTATTCGCCGCTTGATCCCTCGCTCAACAGCGCCTCCGTCCTGACCAAATCGCACGCTGCCCGCAACTGGATCGGCATCTTCGGAGCCTATCTTTCCGACCTCGTCCTGCAATTCTGGGGCGTCGGATCGTTCCTCCTCCCCATCTTCATGGGGATGCTCGGCGTGCGCTGGTTCCGCTCGCGAACCGTGCAATCTCCGGTCGCCAAAACTCTGGGCGGAATCTGGCTGCTCATGTTCGTCCCGGCGCTGCTCGCCATCCTGCCTGGGCACTTTCGCTGGATGGGCTCGATTCCAGTCGAAGGCCTAGCCGGCCGCATCGTCGGCGACGCCCTCATCCGCTACCTGAATGTTGCCGGCGCCTACATTGTCTGCACCACGGTTTTGGCCGTCGCCCTCTACCTCACCACCGCCTTCTCGTTGACCGCGATCGAACTCTGGGCGCCCACCCGCTTCGCCTTCATCGTGGCGCTGAGAGACCGCTTCAAAGACTGGCGGGATGAGCGCGCGCGCAAGCGTCAACAAGAGGAACTGGAAAAACGCCGCGCCGAAAAGCCGACTGTAACCGCCCAACTCGTGCCCGCGCGTCCCGCGGCGCCGCCGCGCCAGGAAGCCTCTCGTCAGGATTCCGAAATCCCCGGCGTGCAGTCCGCCGCTCCGGTTCCCCGCAACGGCATCGAACGCATGATGGCCGAGGAAACGACGGCCGAGGAAACGATGGCCCGGGATGAAGGCCATTCCGCCTCGGCACCTCCACCGCAGGATGCGCCCGCGACCACCGCCGAAGTCGAAGTTAGTGACCGCGCCGACGCCGAGCACAAGCCGAAAACCACCTTCCCGAAAATCGCGGGCAGTTATAAGCTGCCGCCGTCGAGCCTGCTGCACCGTCCCGACGAGCAGCAATCGGTCAACGAAGAAGAGCTCAAGATTGTCGCCCAGGTTCTGACCGCGAAGTACGCGGAATTCGAAGTCCACGGCCAGGTCACGCAGATCAACCCCGGCCCCGTCGTTACCACCTTCGAATTCAAGCCGGAAGCCGGCATCAAGTACAGCCGCATCGTGAGCCTCAGCGACGATCTCTGCCTCGCCTTGCGTGCCGAAAGCATTCTGGTCGAGCGCATGCCCGGCAAGAGCACCGTCGGCATTCAGGTGCCGAACCGCGAGCGCGAAATCATCTGGCTGCGCGAGAACATCGAGTCGCAGGAATTCCTCGGCTCGAAATCGAAGCTCACCGTCGCCATGGGCAAAGACATCAACGGACGCATCGCCGCCGCCGACCTGGCCGGAATGCCTCACCTGCTTATCGCCGGTTCGACCGGCACGGGCAAGAGCGTGGCCATCAACGCCATGATCATGTCGATTCTCTACAAATCGACACCCGAGGAAGTGCGGCTCGTACTCGTCGATCCGAAACGGCTTGAACTCGGCAATTACGAAGGCGTGCCGCACCTCTACACGCCCATCATCACCGAGCCCAAACTGGCTGCCAACGCGTTGCGCAACGCCGTTCGCGAAATGGAGCGCCGCTTAAAACTGCTGGCCGCCAAGGGTGTCCGCAACATCGACAGCTACAATCGCCTGTTCGACGACACGCCCAGCCTGTTCAGCGAGCAAACCAATTCCGAAGACGGACCTATTCCCAAAATCGTCATCATCATCGACGAGTTAGCCGATCTAATGATGCTCGACGGCCACAACGTGGAAGAGTCGATAACTCGCCTCGCGCAGATGGCCCGAGCCGTGGGCATTCACTTAGTACTGGCCACGCAGCGGCCATCGGTCGATGTGATCACTGGCTTAATCAAAGCGAACTTTCCCGCCCGCGTCTCGTTCCGTGTCGCCACCAAAGTCGACTCGCGCACCATTCTCGACGCCAACGGTGCCGAATCGCTCCTCGGACGCGGCGACATGCTCTACCTGCCCGCCGGCTCCGCCCGCGTCCACCGCCTCCATGCTCCGTACGTAACCGAAAAGGAAATCGCAGCGGTGGTCGAATTCTGGAAGGCGCAGGGGGTGGCGCAGTATCAGGAGAAATTCCTCGAAACCCCGAAAGAAGATAGCGATCTATCGGCCGGCGCCGGAGACGATTCCGGAGAACTTTCCGCCGACGACAACGATCCCCTGTTCAACGACGCCGTTCGACTCGTGATCGAGTTCGGCAAAGCCTCCACATCGCTCTTGCAGCGCCGCCTGCGCATCGGCTACGGACGCGCCGCCCACCTCATCGACCTCATGGAGCGCGACGGAATCGTAGGCGCCGCCGATGGTCCCAAGCCAAGAGAAGTCCTAAAGCGCCCCGATTGGATCTCGGAAATCGAAGAGTCGATGCGGTAGTGTGGGGACGGGCTCGTGTGGGGACGGGCGACTCGCCCGTCCAAGCCGAGTGCAGCTCGGCAGCTGCACAGGGCCGCTTCGCTTCAAGACCCAATTCACCACGTCTCTGTGGCGAGATAGCATTCCCCCGTGTTCCGCTGTGTACCCCGTGGTCATCGCTTTTTGTGTTTAACATAAGACCCATGAAATTCCATACCGAGTACCTGACCCTGCACACGAAAACCAAGCGAGCCTACGTTCACCTGACGCCGCAGGTCGAGAGCGCCCTCAAAAAGTCGGGAATCAAAGACGGCATGATCCTCGTTTCCGCCATGCACATCACCGCGGGAGTCTACGTCAACGACAACGAGGGCGGCCTGATCCAGGACATCGACCAGTGGCTGGAAACGCTCGCCCCTTTCCGCCAGAACTATCAGCATCACCAGACCGGAGAAGACAACGGAGACGCGCATCTGAAATCACTGATCATTCACCACGAAGTCATCGTTCCGGTCACCAACGGAAAACTCGACTTCGGCCCCTGGCAGCAGATCTTCTACGCCGAATTCGACGGCCAGCGCGACAAACGAGTGATTATTAAAGTGATGGGAGAATAGGAATCTGGTTTATCCTCATAACCCAGTTCTCAGTTCCCAGTTCTCAGAAAAAGCACCCACGGCACCGGAGAGAACTGGGTGCTGAGAACTGAGAACTGGGAACTGAGAACTCACAGGAGCCCGGCACCATGACCGAAGAATTAACCGAACTGCACGAACACGCCGAACACGCCCGGGAGCATCCCGATCTCGCCCCCGTCACCCTCACCATGGCGGTGCTGGCCGTGCTGGTGGCTGCGGTGTCGCTGCTCGGCCATCGCACCCATAC
>JBAVVP010000381.1:0-2113 GCA_049697355.1 Terriglobales bacterium | reverse complement strand
ATCGAGCGCATCGCCGACCTGGTCAACGCCAAAACTATCGACGACATCTCCGACATTCGCGACGAAAGCGATCGCGACGGCATGCGCATCGTAATCGAGCTCAAGCGCGGAGCCGAACCGCAGATCGTGCTGAATCAGCTCTTCAAGCACACCTCGATGCAAGAAGGCTTCAGCATGATTCTGCTGGCCGTGGTCAACGGGCAGCCGAAGGAATTGGGGCTGATCCAGGCGATCAAACACTTCATCGACCATCGCGTCGATGTGGTGCGGCGCCGGACTTCCTATTTGCTCAACAAGGCGCGCGATCGCGAGCACATTTTGGAAGGCTACCTGACCGCGCTCGACCACCTGGATAACGTCATTGCGATTATCCGCGGCAGCGCCAACCGCGCCGACGCGAGAGAAAATTTAGTCGCATACTTCGGCGGCAAGAAGATCGACATCAACACCACCGGACGCGCTCCGAAGCTCCCTGCCGACAGGCCGTTCACCGCGAAGCAGGCCGACGCCATCCTCGAACTGCAGCTGCACCGGCTGACCAAGCTCTCGATCGACGAAATTGCGAACGAGCTGAAGCAGGTGCGCGAAGCCATCGCCGAATACGAATCGATTCTCGCTTCCGAGGCAAAGCTCCGCAAAGTCATCATCAAGGAACTGGAAGAGGTCAAGAAGCTCTACGGGGATGCGCGCCGCACGGTCATCGAAGACGAAGCCGCGGAAATCATGCTCGAAGACCTGATCGCCGACGAGCAGGTTGCGGTCACGGTGAGTCACTCCGGCTACATGAAGCGTACTCCGATCTCGACCTACCGCATGCAGCGCCGCGGCGGCACCGGGCGCACCGGAATGAAGACGCGCGACGAGGATTTCGTCGAGCATCTGTTCATCGCCTCGACCCACGCTTACATCCTGATCTTCACCAACACCGGGCGCGTGTATTGGCTGAAGGTGTACGAGATTCCCGACATCGCCGCCGCCGGCAAAGGAAAGCACGTCGGCAACTTGGTCGGCCTGCAGCCCGGAGAAACCGTGCGCACCATGCTCGCCGTGCGCGACTTGGAAGAAGAAAATCGATACGTCTTCTTTGTCACCCACAACGGCACAGTGAAGAAGACGGAAGTGAAAGACTTCTCGCACGTGATGCAGCGCGGCATCATCGCCATCAACATCGAAGAGGGCGACGAACTGGTCGCCGCCTCGCTGACCGACGGCAACCAGATCGTCTTCCTCGCCTCGCATGACGGACAGGCAATTCGCTTCGACGAGAACGATGTGCGCTCCATGGGACGCAACGCCACCGGCGTTCGCGGCATGAACCTTGCTGAGAAGGACTACATCGTCGGCATGGCCACCACGCTCAAACCGGAGGTTCAGGCGGTAGCGAAAGAAGGCAACGAAGAGGTTGCGCCCGAAGTCGCCGACCTAGTTCCGGAAAAAGGCTCGCTCATTCTCTCCGTCACCGAAAACGGATACGGCAAGCGCACTCCCGCCGATGAGTATCGCCTCACCAATCGCGGCGGCAAAGGCGTGATCAACGTCAAGACCACGGCGCGAAACGGCAAAGTTGTCGGCATTTCGCAGGTCAGCGAGAAATCCGAGGTGATGCTGATCAGCCAGTACGGCAAGATCATCCGCATCGAATCAAAGTTCATCCGCGAATCGGGGCGGTCGGCCCAAGGCGTGCGATTGCTGAACGTCGAGCCCGGAGACCGGGTGGCGGCGGCAGTGGTCATTCCTCCGGAAGAGCCGAATGGGAATGGAACGCTGCTGCAGTAGGTAAAAGCGGGGAGGACGGAAGGCAGGCGAGGTAGATGAATGTTCGACAGTCCGTCCTCGGTGAGGTCGGAGTTCGCTCCGGCCTTCGATTCGCCGGAGTTGACGTCGGTTCGCTAGTCCGGCAGCTGATTCTCTTTGACAAAGTGATCATAAAGTCCTTTCGGCTTCGGGAGACACCAGTTCTCATCCGGGCGTTCGGCAAAGACGGATTTAGCGAGTTAATCAAGCTTGGCCTCTTGAGATTCTCATGCGAGTTCACCTTTCTCGTACTGGACGTGAGTCGTAACGGAGTCCGGCACGTTCCCCTTGAGCACTTCTCGTTTGGAAAAGCTGAAGG
>JBAVVP010000380.1:0-21600 GCA_049697355.1 Terriglobales bacterium | reverse complement strand
CTCCTGACTGTTGCATTCCTCAGCTTCTGATGTTGTGAGATTCATCAGCGACGAACTAACCGTAAGCCACTGATTGCAAGCCGCTATTCTCGTCGCCCGCCCCAAACATCCAAAAACACCACCGTTGACCTGTTGCGGTCTGCATCAAAGCGCTGCTGAAGATCTCATTGCCATAGCCGAAGACGCGAACTTACTCTTTGTCTATCTCCTTCATCTCATGGGAGATCACCACCAGCAACCGAATTACTCCCAACTCTTCTCGTCGTGGCACAGCGATTGCCTTTAGAAAAGTGCTGAGTGGCTCGCAAGACGGCCCTCCGACAAGGTGACTTATGACGGTCCTACTGGTTCTCTTCTTCTTCGCGACCTTTTTGCTGATTGACTACTTCCGAACCCGCCACGCGATTGTGAAACCGGCGTTGCAGGTTGCCGTGGCAAGCCATGACGCCGCGCCTCGCCTACACGCACCCTTGGTTGGAGGTTTCGAGGTTCCAGCGAACCTGCGCTATCACCCCGGCCACACCTGGGCGTTGAGCGAGAGCCCCAGCCTGGTGCGGGTCGGCATGGATGACTTTGCCTCGAAGCTCGCCGGCAAGCTGGAACACATCACGCTGCCGCAACGGGGCCAGTGGATTCGCCAGGGGCAGAAGATGTGCACGCTGCAGCGCGACGGCTGTGAAGTCGATATGGTTTCGCCCATCGAAGGCACGGTGTCGAACATCAACCAGGCGGTCCAGAAGGATCCGAAGCTGGCGCTCCGCGATCCCTACGGAGAAGGCTGGCTGCTGACCGTGCAGGCGCCCGACGCCAAGACCAGCTTCCGCAACCTGCTCGGTGGAGCGCTCGCCCGCTGGTGGACCGAGGAGTCCGCAAATCGCCTGCAACGCCGCATGCCGACAGCGCTCGCGGGAGCGCTGGCCCAGGACGGCGGCGTGGCCGTCGATGACGTAGCCACCCAGATTCCTGATCAGGAATGGTTGCCGCTGGCGAAAGAGTTCTTCCTGTCCTAAGTCGGACGAGGAAGCACATGGTTGGAACCGGAGGGGCGCTGGCCGCCTTGATTCACAAGGCGGCCAATTTCTTGTGGGGTTGCGCGATATGTGGAGTATACTGTGGAATACACTCAACATATGGAGATCGTACAGATCGTACTCGACAAGAAGCTATTACACGCAACCGACCAAGCTGCGCGGCGAAGCAGACGGAACCGTTCGGCCCTGGTGCGCGATGCCCTGCGGGAACACCTCCGTCGCTTAGAGCTGCGAGCCAGTGAAGAACGCGACCGCCAGGGTTACTCGCAACATCCGCAAGCCGAAGGGGACGCTCAGAGTTGGGAATCGGAGGCCGCGTGGCCGGAAGAATAGCTCGAGGCGAGATTCGGCTTTACCAGTTTGCCGCGCCCGACAAGAAAAGACCGGCCGTCGTGCTCACCCGCAACAGCGCCATCGCGTATTTATCCACGGTCACGGTTGCGCCTGTCACTTCCACCATTCGCGGAGTGCCATCGGAGGTCGTTCTGAATGAGGAAGACGGCATGAAGTCCCCATGCGCGGTGAACCTGCACAACGCGGTGACGGTGTTGCAGCATCGATTAGGAAGGCGCGTGGCCCAGCTAAGCAGTGCGCGGATGAATGAAGTTTGCGCTGCTCTGCGCTTCTCTCTGGGGTGTGATTCAAACTAGTAAATTGGGAAGGTCCCCGTCTGTCCCCGGATTCGCCTCAACGACGAATCTTCCGGGTCTGCTGAGGTCCGGAAATGCCCACCCTTGCAAAGAGCGCAAAGGGTTGGGCAGCCTCGGTCTCCAAGAGTGGGCCAGTTCCCTGATTAAGGCAAGCTGTTAACGCAGCGCTGAAGCGCTGCGCCACCCAAACTCAGCGCCACCCAAAATCAGGTGCGAGGGTCAGATCCTATGCGGCTTTCGCTTTCAGAAGATGCGCGCGGACGAGATCTGCGCCATCGGCGTGGCCACGGCCCGGCAGCCGGCGCACAGCGTGCTTTCCTTGAGGTCGATCCACTCCACAGCGTGCGAAGAAGCCATGGCGCAGCGGTAGTCGTCGCAGTGCGTCAAACTCAGAGTGTGGCCCAGTTCGTGGACCGCTTCCTTGATCACGCGCTGGCGATACAGTTCCGGATCGGGCGGAAGGCCGTAGAACTCCTGATGCAAGCGGTGCGCGGAGATCACGGCGCATGGGCCGCCCATCTGTGCCTCGCCGAAAACAAAGGTGAGAATCGGGATGTAGAGATCCACTCCGGCGATGCCCAATAAACGCCAGGAGTCGGCGGTAAGAAAACTTTGCATGCGCTGCAACATTTCCGAAGAGTGGTACTGCTGCCGCTCGCCATGGAAGGCGAACTCGGGATCGAGCCGGAGGGGGAGAACTTCGCAGGAGACGCGAAACGTGTCTTCCAGGGCGGGACGCAGAGCTTTCAGCAGCCCGTCATCCAGATTCCCGATCGGCAACAGTTGCAGCAGCTTCATGGGAGCAGGTCTTAGGTCTCAGGTCTTAGGTCTTAGGCTTCGGGTCTCGGGTCTCTGGCGCAGGGTCGGCACTTAGACCTAAGACCTAAGACCTAACACCTAAGACCTAAGACCTAAGACCTCGACTTCAGCTTCAATGCGTCTCCACCGGTGTCCGCGTCCATCCATACTTTTTCAGCTTGTGATAGAGAGTGACCCGGTCGATGTCGAGGATTTCGGCGGCGCGGCTTTGATTGCCTCCACACTCTTCCAGCACCCGCAGGATGTGCGCGCGCTCCATGTCCTCGAGGGTCTTGGTCGATCCGTTAAAGACGGTTTGGGGCTTGAAGATGAAGTCCGGTTCGCGCAACTCCGGCTCTTGCCCAACCACCATGGCGCGCTCGACCGCGTTTTCCAGTTCACGAACATTCCCCAGCCAGGGTTGCTGCTGTAACAGGTTCATGGCCGCGGGTGTAACCCGGTTGATTCGTTTGTTCATCGCCAGAGAGAACTTGCGAACGAAGTGGTCGACCAGCACCGGGATATCGTCGCGGCGGCTGCGCAGCGGCGGCAGTTCAATGCGGAAGACGTTCAACCGATAAAAAAGGTCGGGGCGGAACTTACCTTCCTCGATCAACTTTTCCAGATCCTTGTTGGTGGCAGCGATGCAGCGGAAGTCCACCTTGATGATCTGGTTGCCGCCCACGCGGGTAATCTCGCGTTCCTGCAGCACCCGCAGCAGATCGGTCTGCGTTTTGAGCGTGATGTCGCCGATCTCATCCAGGAAAACCGTTCCACCTTCGGCAATTTCGAATTTGCCTTTCTTGCGGTACTGCGCGCCGGTGAACGCGCCCTTCTCATGACCGAAGAGTTCGCTCTCGAGGAGCGTCTCGGTCAGCGCGCCGCAGTGAATGACGACCAGGGGATGAAATCTTCGTGGGCTGGCGTGATGGATGGCGCGCGCCACCAGTTCCTTGCCGGTGCCGCTCTCTCCGGTGACGAGCACGGTCGCGTCGGTGGGACCTACGGTTTCAATGGCGTCGAAGATCTTGCGCATGGCGCTGCTCTGGCCAATCAGTTCACCGGGACGCGCGATTTCGGCTACGGTCTCGCGCAACCGTACGTTTTCCTGGGCGGTGCGTTTATGCGCCAGCGCGTTCTTCACCAGGTGGGCGATCTCGTCCGGGTCGAGGGGCTTGGTTACGTAATCGTAGGCGCCATTCTTCAGCGCCGTGACCGCGGTTTCGACCGAGGCGTAGCCGGTCATGATGATGACAAGCAGCTCGGGATCGACTTCGTGCATGCGGCGCTGCAGTTCGATGCCATCGGTGCCGTGCATCTTGATGTCGACCAGGGCCGCATCCCAGCGTTGTTCGGCCAGGCGGGTCAGGGCGTCGTTGGCGTTCTCGGCCGTGCCAATTTCGTAGCCTTCTTCGCGGAACCATTTGGCGAGCGAATCCCGCACGCTCATTTCGTCGTCCACAATCAGCAGTCTTCCTTGGGTGCTCACTTCCATCACCTCGCCTCCATCTTCGTTGCGGTATTGCTGGCTCCGGCGCCTGCCAGCAAAGCGTCATCTCCCTGGATCGGGGCCGGCAGAGTTATGGTGAAGGTCGTGCCCCGGCCCGGCTCCGATTCGACTTCAATGCGGCCGTGGTGGCGCTCGACGATGCCGCGACTGATGGCCAAGCCCAGCCCGACTCCGCGGCCGCTCTCTTTCGTGGTAAGAAAAGGTTCGAAGATCTGCGGCAAAACGTCAGGGGGGATACCGGTTCCATCGTCCCGCACCTGGATTTTGATTTCCTTCTCAGCGCTACTCAGCCCAGTCTCGATCCGAGCTTCGATCCAAAGATTGCCTCCCCGGGGCATGGCATCGATGGCATTGATGATCAGCGCGAGGAAGACTTGTTCAATCTGAGCTGGATCGCAGGGTACACGCGGCAGATTTTCCGCCAGCTTGAGTTGCAGCTCGATGCCGCCCAGGTCCAGTTTATGGTGCACCAGCAACAGGCAACGATCGATCACTGTACGCAGGTCGGTCAACTGTATGTTCATGGGCGCGGTGCGCGAAAGAGTCAGCAAGTTCTTGATCAGTTCACCGCAGCGCCGGCTTTCGGCGGCAATCAGATCGAGACATTCGATTGCCTCCTGGCGTCTTTCATGTTCGGCCTGGCCAGACTCCACCCACCGGCGCAGCAGTTTCGAATAGGTAAGAATTCCCGAGAGCGGGTTGTTGACTTCATGCGCCACCACGGCCGCCATCTTTCCTACGGACGCCATTCTTTCCACGTGCAGCACGTGATCGTAGGCGCGTTTGACTTCCTTCGTCTTCTCGAGGACGCGATCTTCGAGCGTCTTTGCCCAGGTGACGATTTCTTCATTCGCCGCGCGCAGCTGCAGGCTCATGCCGTTGAACGAACGAGCCAGGTCCCCCACTTCGTCTTCGTGCTGGGAGCGTGCCTCGATCTGGTAACCAAGCTCCCCCTTGGAAAGATGTTCGGTGCCGTTCTTCAGCGCCTTGATGGGCTTGCCGACCACTCGCCAGACGAACACCCAGCTCAACAACGCCACAATGAGCAGCGCCCCCGCCGTGTAAGCGATCATGCGGGCGCTGCTGACCCTAAGCTGCGCGTCGGCTTTGGCCAGGGAAAGATTGGTGTCGAGCACGCCCAGAACTTGCTGGCTGGCCGGATGCGCGTGGCACTCGGCGTTGGAACAGCTGGGTTGATTTTCGATGGGAGTGATAATTCCCAGCACGCGCTGTCCGCTACTGCGATAAATGCGAAAGCGGTCGGGGCGATTCAGGCGCGCCAGCGGCTGCGACTGGGTGTGGCAGCCATAGCAGGCCTCCGCCGTCTTATCGAGGACGTGGCTGACTTCCGCGGAATCGGTGGAGTAGCTGATCCGCCCCTGCTGGTCAAGGATGCGCACCTTGACCATGCCGGGTTCGTCCGCCATGGTTTGAATCGCGTGGTAGAGTCCTTCGCGATCGTTGCGCAGCATGTAGTACGTGGCGCTGTGCCGGATCACATCGCTGACCCGCTCCGCGCTGGCCAGGGTAGCGGCCTCCAGGTGTTGGCGATGCAATCGGATATTCATGTATCCGAGGAGGGCGAAGATGACCACCATGACCGCCAGCAGAGACCCGATCAGCTTGGCACTGATGCTGTGCGTCAGTCGCTTCCATCCCAGATCGCTGCGATGTGGCTCAGTCTCCGGCATGATCTAAAACCGCTCCCGCACCTACGGCCCTGGTTTCCATTCGGACCGATTGCGCCACCGCTTGTCGTTCTCCGGGAAAGATGGGCAAGTACTTCACCGCCAACCCGAACAAAGCGAAGCCCAGCGCAATGATCATGAGAGTCACCGAGAACTCCGTCCACTTCGGCAGGTAGTGATGCCCGGCATAAGTCTCAAAGCCGGTGAGGCTGACATTCAGCCGGTTGGTGATGAACCCGAGCAGACTGAAGATCGAAGCCAGATACAACCCGTTCGGCGACAGCCTGACCCTCTTGAAACTGAGCATGGTGATTGGAATTACGAAAGCCAGCGCCAGTTCGAGCCATAGGAAATACGCTTCGTAGCTGGGTTTAACGATCTGTCCGAGCAAGCCGCGATGGAAGTAATCCTGGAAGCGCAGCAGGGCATTGATCCAGAGAGCAACCAGCAAGGCGCCGCCCAGTTGGACCAGAACCGGGAGTTCCAGGTGACGGCCGAAGGCTTTCGCGCTTTGCGTGGACTCGAAGATCGTCATGGCCAAGCCGACCGCAACCGCCGACCCGAAAAAGAGGAAGGGCAGCGCGGGCGTGTACCAGAACGGATGCAGCTTGCTCGGCATGATCAGATAGAGCGATCCGAGCGAACTTTGGTGCAGGGTAGAGAGCAGGATGCCCAGGATGATCAGCACGGGGTAGATCTTCTTAATCCACTTGATGGGAGTGTGCAGGTGGAAGCGCTCGAACACGTTGGGAAGGAATTCGAAGAAGAGCACCGTGGTGTAGGACATTACGCAGATCCCGACCTCTAACATGACCGAGTGCGGGTTCATGTAGATAAGCTGATGCCAGATGTACCAGGGGCGGCCCAGATCGAACAACAGTCCGACGATGAAAAGTACATAGCCGAGGAACGCTGTCAATACCGCCGGGCGCACCACGCTGTGCAGGCGCTCGACGTTGAAAAGATAAACCGCGCCCACAATGCAGAAACCGCCCGCCGCCAGCATGACCCCGCACAGCAGGTCGAAGCCGATCCAGAGCCCCCAGGGAAACTGGTCGCTCATGTTGGAAACCGCGCCCAGGCCATGGAAAAAGCGAATGAATGTGGAGTACAGGCCCAGGGCCATGATCACAAGGAAAACCACTCTCCAAAAGGTGAGCTTGAAGTTCATCGCGCGCCCCCGTTCTTCTTCTGTTCTGCTTCCGCAGCGGCTACTTCTTCGCGGCGATGCGAAACCCAGTAAATGCCTCCCAAGACCAATGTCCAGACGGGGATGAAGTCTGGAATCTTCTCCATCACTCGCCCGGTGTATTCGGGGATCGGAGTGTCGCCGATTTTCGCGGACGCTGGATAACCGTATTCTTCGACCTTCGTGCTGGAAAGGATGAGGACCGACGTTCCGCCAACTTCGTGAAGGCCGTAAATACGAGGCAAGTAGTTAGACGGGTTTTGGCGGATACGACTTTGCGCTTCCTGAATGAGGTCGTCGCGCTCTCCGAACTTGGTGGCGCCCGTGGGACAGATCTCGGCACATGCCGTTTGCTTGCCGGCCAGCACGCGGTCCGGACACATAATGCATTTGCGGATTCGCGGATTCAGCGAGTGCCATTCGTACTTGGGCTGGGCAAACGCGCACGCCGTCATGCAATAGCGGCAGCCGATACACTTCCAGACGTCGTAGACGACCGGGCCCTCCTTGGTCTTATGCATGGCGCCGACGGGACAAACCGAAGCGCACGCCGGATGCTCACAGTGCATGCACAGGCGGCGCATGAATTTGTCGTCCCTGGTGAGAACGACCGTGAATTTATGCTCCGACTGCACCGATTCGGCGGCCACTTTGTCGTCGTAGGGCAGCTTGTTCTGTTCGGCGCAGGCGCCTTCACACTGCTTGCATCCGATGCACATCGTCGCGTCATAGAGCAGGGCCTTACTCATTGAGATCGCTCCTGGAAATTGTTTCTCGTTGCTTCGAAGCCTGTTGCTTCGAACCTTGGCTCCCGTTTCGGGGAAACAAAGTACGAAACCAACCTGCGCGTGATCGGAACCGACTGGGGATCCGTACAGAACGGCTTTAGCGGCCCAACGAGGGGAAGGGAACCGGGTCCGGAGGAGTCGGCATCCGGACCCGGGGGGGCTGTTCCCGGTGGGGAAGCGAACCGGGGAGAAGAGTTCCGCCGGGCTACGGTTCGGCTAGTTTTCCGTTCCGTCCGCCGAATTGGGCCGGACACCTTCATCCTCACCCTCATGCTCTCTTTAGCCGGTGTCCGCGATTGGGCGGCAGCGGCCTCGCGCAGAGAGGAACAGCCAATCGTTACAGCCAGGTTTTGCTGCCAACGACTATTTCTGCAAGGTGCGAATGTAGGCCACGATTGCTTTCACGTCGTCCGCGGCCAAACTCTTCACCCCAGCCGGGTGTTTCGCCTTCTCGGCAACGGCCTTGGCCAGGTCGGCGTCGGAAAGCTTCTTGGCTTCGTCCGAAATCAGGCTCGGAGCCTTCATGGCGGGCTTGCCAGCTGCATCTGCTCCGTGGCACATGGCGCATTTTGCTTTGTAGAGAGTGGCTCCGTCATCCGCCGCCCAGGACAGATTGGGAATCAGGACGAACAGGGTCACCGCGATTGTCATTACCAGCATCACCAGCTTTGTCGTCTTCATGATTTCGTTTCTTCTCCTTGTGAAGTTTTGCAACCTGCTGAACTCTTGCTGCTGCTTCCGCGGTCGTGCGTGTGTTGCGAAAGTCACCACCGATACAACCGTTCAGAAACCAGATGTAGGGAAACTCAGCAGCTCACCGCTGCCTAGTTGAGAGTTTCCGCGTTCCGAGTCGCAGCCGCAGTGATCCAAGTCACACGAAGAACGTGATTCTGAACGGGATAACGGGGGTGACAAACCCGGGTTTGAAGGTCCTGGGTCACATCAACAAGTGATTAGGGTCACAGCCTGGGCCACCCTCGGGAGAGACAATTTGGCAGCAGCGAGGTGTAACTATGCCGATACTAATCATGGCCCTGCTCGCATTGTTAATCTTTGGTCTTATTGGAATTCTGCTGACCGCTGCGACGGTCCTGGAGCACCGCAAGCACGCACATGCCGTCCAAACCGGCACCGCACATTCGGTAGTCCCCGGCGTTGCCTCTTCCCTCAAACCAAAACATCCGTAGTCGCGCGTGGTGCTCAAAAGGCAACTGCGCGGAACCCGTCGTTGCAGGAGAAATCCTGAAGGAGAAATTCTGATGAGCACGGTTGTCCTTGATAAAGACAAAGAAAAAGACAAGAAAGCCGATCTGGCTGGCCCCGGAATCGGCGATTACAAAGAATTGGAAAAGATTCTGCCGCAAGATTACCGCTCGTTGCTGACCCCGAAAGAAACGCAGCAGGCCATCTTCCAGGTCAAGCGCTACATCGAAGACAACCTGTGCAAGGAACTCAACCTGATGATGGTCGAAGTGCCGCTCATCGTCGACGTGGAGAGCGGCGTCAACGACATGCTCGATCGCGACGGGTCGCGCACGCCGGTGCAGTTCCATATTTCGAACGATCGCAACCTCCATCCCATCGACGCCCAGGTGGTGCAGGCGGCCACCAAGTGGAAACGCGCCGCCCTCAAGCAGTTCGATTGCAAAGTCGGTACGGGCATCTGCACCGACATGCGCGCCGTGCGCAAGGACTATTTCCTCGATCACGACCACTCCGCTTACGTCGATCAATGGGACTGGGAGCGCGTGATCACCGCCGAGCAGCGCAATCTGGATTTTCTGAAGGCGATTGTCGGCAAGATCTGGAAGGTGATTGTGGGCGCGGAGAAGTTTGCGCAATCGCTGTTTCCGCAATTGAAAGACGCTCGTTATCCGAACCTGCCGCAGAAGCTGACCTTCCTGCACGCCGAGGAAATTCTCGACATGTATCCCGACCTGCCGCGCAAGCAGCGCGAAACCGCGGTGCTGCAGAAGTATCCCGCCGTCTTTATTGTTGGCATTGGCTGGCCGTTGAAAGATGGCTATCCGCACGAGATGCGCGCTGCCGATTACGACGACTGGGTCACCAACACCAACAGCCAGACCGGCAAAGAAACCCATGGCCTGAATGGCGACATCCTGGTATGGAACTCGGTGACCAAGCGCCGCCATGAACTCACCTCGATGGGCATCCGGGTTACGGCCGATACTTTGAAACAGCAGCTGACGATCTCCAAGCAGTTGGACTTCATGAAACTGCCGTATCACCAGGCGATCCTGAACAACAAAATTCCGCTCTCGATCGGCGGTGGAATCGGGCAATCGCGAACGTTGATGCAGTTGCTCCGCAAGGCGCATCTTGGGGAAGTCAGCGTTACGGTATGGCCGAAGATCCTTAAGGAGATGTGCGCCGGGAAGAATATTTTTGTGCTGGAGTAAAGCGGGGATATTGGGGAGAACTGAGAGGGGGTAGCGGAAACGGCTACCCCTTTGTCATTTACATCTCAACTTGCGTCTCACGAATTGGTGTGAGCGTGCAGTCGGCGTTACCAGGCCCGGTCTCTGACGATCGATCCTTGATCGCGATGGCTCTGATCCGCAAAGGATTGAATCACGGTTCGGAGTTTGCTTTCGTCGGCTTCCTCGATCTCGACGAAACGGAAGGGTTGCTGCGTGCCGGAGACAGAAGGCAGCATTTCCGCCGTGCCCAGCACCGCGCCCGCGTCGGTCAGGAACATCAACTTGATGCGCGAGCCCTGATCCAGAGGGCTGGAGAGGTTCAACAGTCCGCCGGTGACGGAAACGACCTGCAACTTGCCGCGAACGCTGCGGCCGGTCTGGAAGCGAAGGACGGCCGGCGGCGCCTGCGTAAACTGCACGCGGGGCGGTCGCCGTTTAGGCGCGGCTTGCAGAAATGGACTCATGCTGCTCTATTATGGTCCCAAGCTTGAGGACGTGGGACATTACGGAAGGACGTGGCCGAAGCGGTCAGGGACGTAAGGCCCCTGTTTTGAGGATCTTCCGGGTAAGGCATCGGAAACGCTTAGCGCCGGTATCCTTCGACTTCGCTCAGGAGGAGACTTGCCGGCTGTCCTCGACGCGGCGGGCGAGGACGCCCGCCGGACAGCCGCCGGGACGGCGGCGCTACTCTCTAGACTTCTCTCTACACTTCGAGCGGCAGTTCGGATCGGGTCGTTGTGGGCGTCAGGTGGCTCTTCACGGCGGCGGCCAGGCGCCGGATGCCCTCTCGTATTTGCTCCGGAGCGGCGTTGGAGAAATTCAAGCGCATGTGACGGGAGCCTTCGCCGCCATCGTTGGCATAAAACGAATCGCCCGGCACGAACGCCACATTCTGCTCGAGGGCGGATTTGAGAATCGCCTTGATGTCGAGCCCTGCGGGCAACGTCACCCAGAGGAACAGTCCGCCATGAGGATGAGTCCAGGTCACTGCGGGCGGGAAGAATTCCTGCAAAGCCTGCAGCATCACGTCGCGGCGTTCGCGATAGATCTTGCGAATCAACTTGACGTGTTGGTCGAGAAATCCATCGCGCGCGACTTCGTAAGAAACGAACTGCGTAAAGGTGGAAGTGTGCAGGTCGGTACCCTGCTTCAGTTGCACCAGCTTGCTGATGACTTCGGGCGGAGCGACGATCCAACCCAAACGAAGTCCGGGAGCCAGCGTCTTTGAGAATGTACTCAGGTAAATGACGTTGCCAATGGAATAGCCATTGTCGCGGCGCAGGTTCTCGCGATCGAGCACGACGAGCGGCGGCAGATGCTCGCCTTCATAGCGCAACTGGCCGTAGGGATCGTCTTCGACGATCGGAATGCCGAACCGGTCCGCGAGCAGCACCAATTCGTGGCGGCGAACCTCGGACAATGTGGTTCCGGCCGGGTTCTGGAAGTTGGGCAGCACGTACATGAATTTGGGGCCGGAGCGCAGAGGTCCCTCCATGAGGTCGGTGCGCAGGCCGTTTTCGTCGATGGGAACGGATTCATATTCCGCGCGATAGATATTGAAGGCCTGCAACGCGCCAAGATAGGTCGGCGCTTCCACCAGGACCCGATCGCCGGCGTTGATGAAGAGCTTGCCGATCAGGTCGAGCGCCTGCTGCGAGCCGGAAGTGATCAGGACGTTTTCCACCTTGGCCTTGATTCCGTAGCGCGACATATTCGTCGCAATCAGTTCGCGCAGGGGTGGGTAACCTTCGGTGGGTCCGTACTGCAAGGCGGAGGCAGCCTGCTCGGTCAGCACTTTGTGGCAGGCTTCCTTGAAGCGTTCAACGGGAAAAACCTCGGGGGCGGGCAGGCCGCCGGCAAAGGAAATCACTCCCGGTCTTTGGGTGAGCTTCAACAACTCGCGGATTTGAGAACTGGTAATGCCCTTGGTGCGCAACGCGTAACGCGATGTCCAGGCAGTCGACATGGCAGGCCCTCCGCAAGCTTATTGTAGGCTCGGGGTGTGCGTTCGGGATGTGATGCTTGAGGTACGGGAATGTGACGGGGTGGGATGGTCTGAGGTTCCCAAGTTCCGTGCCAGGAGCGCTTTCCGAGCGCTATTTCTCTCGGGCGACGACGAACTCCGGGGCCCACAAAAGCGCTCGTTTGATCTCCGAGTCGGGAAACGAGCAGATGGCGTTGCGCGCCGACTCGGCATAGCGGGCGGCCTCCTGGGACGCGTATTCAAGCGAACCGTAGCGGTTCAAGATGGTCAGGATGTCGGCGTGCGTGACGCCATTGAAGGCGCGGTCGTGCAGGATGGTTTCGATTTGGCGGCGCTCGGCGGCGGTGCAGCGCTCGAGCGCGTGAATGACGGCCATGGTGGCTTTCCCTTCCCGCAGATCGCTGGCGACGGGCTTGCCCAGCACGCTCTCGGAAGCGGTGAGGTCGAGCACATCGTCGACGATCTGGAAGGCTAAACCGAGATCGCGTCCGTACTGGCCCAGGCGTTCTTCCTGTTGGGCGGTGGCGCCGCCCAAAATGCCGCCGACTCTCATGCACACCGAGAACAGGCACGCCGTCTTGCGATAGATGAGATCCAGATGCTCTTGCAGAGAGATCAGCTTACCGAGCTTTTCCATCTGCAGCAGTTCGCCTTCGACCATCTGCTGCGTCAGTTCGATGAGCACATCGAGGATGCGGAAATTACGCTCTTGCACCGCGATCTTGAATGCCTGCATGTAGAGCCAATCGCCGGCCAGCACGCACATCGAGTTGCCCCACTGCGTGTTGGCGGCGGGACGCCCGCGGCGAAGTTGGGCCTCGTCGATGATGTCGTCGTGAACGAGGGTTGCGGTGTGGATGATCTCGACGACCGTTGCAAGTTTGACCGCGCCAGTGCCCTTGTAGCCGAGGAGTTTCGCGGAGAGCAGCAACAGCGCGGGACGGATGCGCTTACCGCCGCCGGCGCGCAGATACTCGCCGATCTCGGTAATCGCGGCTACGTTCGAGACCGTGTCGCGTCCGAATTGTTCTTCGATGGCGGCAATGTCGTCGCGCAGCAGATCGAAGATTTCTTTCCCGTTAATGGACGTCGTGGTGCTCAACGCTGATCCGATCCTCGTAAACGTAAACCGTTCTTAACCGCAGAGATCGCAGAGCCCGCAGAGAAGATTCATTTTTGTGTGTTTACCATTCCAGCGTCTCTCCGCGCACTCCGCGTTCTCTGGTTAACGCCTTCTAGTTGGTCCGGTAATTCGTAAACTGCAAGTCGATGCCAAAATCCTGCTGCTTGACCAGGGCGATGATTGCCTGCAGGGTATCGCGATCCTTGCTGCTGATCCGCACCACATCGGCCTGAATGGACGCCTGCGCTTTCTTCTTCGAATTCTTGACCAGTTTCACAATCTCGCGCGCTTTTTCGATTGGGATTCCCTGCTGAATGCTTATCTTCTGTTTCACCGTGCTCCCGGCGGCTGGCTCCAGCGCGCCGTAGGTCAGGCCTTTCAGGGGCACGCCGCGTTTGACCAGCTTTTGCTGGAAGACGTCGTTCACCGCCTTCATCTTGAATTCATCGGCGGAGTGCAGCAGGATCGCGTCGGTGCCTTCCATCGCGATCAGCGACTTCGAGTCCTTCAGATCGAAGCGCGTGCTGACCTCTTTCATCGCCTGCTGGATGGCGTTCGACACTTCGGCCAGGTCGATTTTGCTCACGATATCGAAACTGTTATCGGGCATGGAATGTCATTGTCAAAACCACTGTCAAGATATAGGACGGCCTGCGAAATAGCCACAGAGTCATGTTGCGGGAGCAAGGTTCGAAACTCTAAGCCGCATGGACCGCGCACCCCAAACATGTACTCCAGAGGGTAACAGAAGAGGCATCGTCTGCGCAGGCTGGGCCCTATTCCGGTGTGAGTTCAAAGAATTTGTAAAAATTCCGCGTGGTTTGCGAGCCGATCTCTTCGGCGGACAAGTTGCGCAGTTCGCCGATTTGGCGGGCTACTTCTTTCACGAACGCGGGTTCGTTGCGCTGGCCGCGATGTGGAATCGGCGCCAGGTAAGGCGCGTCGGTTTCGATCAACATGCGGTCGAGCGGAACCATTCGCGCCGCGTCACGGATCGGCTGCGCCTTGGGAAAGGTGATGTTGCCGGCAAAAGAAATCATGAAGCCCAGGTCGAGCGCGCGCCGCGCGTGCTCGACGCTTCCGGTGAAGCAATGCAGAATGCCGCCGAGGCCGCTGGAACTCCAGTGGGCGTCGATCATCGTCAGGCAGTCGTCCCATGCGTTCTCGCTATTGTCGGATGGGCGGCAGTGAATGATGATGGGCAACTCCGCTGTCTTGGCTAAATCCATCTGTCGCAGGAAGACCGCTTTTTGCACGTCGCGGGGCGAGTGGTCGTAAAAATAGTCGAGGCCGATTTCTCCCCAGGCAACGACCCTGGGATGCCGCGCCCATTGCAGCATTTGGATGTCGGCGGCTTGGTTCGCAAGTCTTGCTTCATGAGGATGAATTCCCAGGCTCGCCCAGATGCGCGGATATTCCGGCTTGCCGCCGTATTTCTCCGCCAACTGAATGCCGCAGTTGGCGGTCTCCGGACCCTCGCCAATTCCGATCGCGAGATAAGCCTCGACACCGTTCTGCTTTGCGCGCGCCAGCACTTCAGCCCGATCAACGTCGTAGCGCTTGCCTTCAAGATGAGCGTGGGAGTCGATGAACATGGGCTGCCTTGTGTGGGGACGGGCGACTCGCCCGTCCAGCCGAGCGAAGCTCGGCAGCGCTATTTGAGTCGTGTACCTACAGGCACGTCTTCCAGAAAGCTGGCCAGCACGGGCTTGCCGCCCTCCGGCGAGGCAGCGACGATCATGCCGTTCGATTCCAGGCCGCGCAACTTGCGGGGCGCGAGGTTCGCCACGATTACGACTTTGCGTCCGATCAGTGCTTCCGGCTCATACGCCTCGGCAATTCCGGCTACCAGTTGGCGCACCTCGGTTCCGAGATCGACTTCGAGACGCAGCAATCTGTCGGCGCCCTTGACGCGCTCCGCGGTCTTTACCTGGGCTACGCGCAATTCCACCTTGGCGAAGTCGTCGATGCTGATTTTGCCATCGGGCGTTGCGGCTGGCGGCTTGGCCGGAGCAGTTTGGGTGGCCGGCATTGCGACCGGCTGCCGAGCTTCGCTCGGCTGGACGGGCGGGTCGCCCGTCCCCACACTTGCCGTCCCCACACTTGCATTCTGTTCTTCCATCTTCTGCATCCTCTCTACTGCCGATTTGTCTGCCCGCGGAAAGACGGCTTGCACCTCGCCCAACTTTGTGCCGAGGCGCAGTTGTCCCCACTGCAATTTGGTCAGATCGAATTGTCTGATGTCTCCGAGGCCCATCTGCGCCCAGATCTTCGCGGTCGAGTCGGGCATCACGGGATGCGCGAGCGCGGTCACAATCCGCAGAGCTTCGGCGCTGGTGTAGAGCACGGTTGCCAGACGCGAGCGGCTTTCTTCGTCCTGTTTATCACCGAGAGACCAGGGTTCGTTCTCGACAATGTATTTGTCCACGGCGCTGACCAGCGCCCAAGCGGTTTCGAGCGCTCGCGAGAACTGGTACTGGTCGAACAGCGTGCCGTAGTCGGCGATCGCTTTTCTTGCCGCATCCGCAATCGCGGCATCGGCCGGAGTGTGCGCCGCGTTCGAGGGATACGGTATTTCACCTTTGAAATAGCGCGTGATCATCGTAAGGGTGCGGCTGGCGAGGTTGCCGAGGCCGTTGGCCAGATCGGAGTTATAGCGCTGCACCAGCGCATCGAAACTGAACGAGCCATCCTGCCCGAAGACGACTTCGCGGAGCAGGAAGTAGCGGAGAGCGTCGGTGCCAAGCACATCCACGATGGTTTCGGCGCGCACGATATTGCCGCGCGACTTCGACATCTTGCTTTCTTCAAACAGCAGCCAGCCGTGCGCGGTGATGCCCTTCGGCAACGGCAATCCCGCCGCGAGCAGGAAGGCCGGCCAGTAGACGCAATGGAAGCGCACAATTTCTTTGCCGATCATGTGCACGTCGGCGGGCCAGTACTGGTCAAATTTGCCCGGGTCGCTTGAGCCATAGCCGAGCGCGGTGATGTAGTTCGCGAGCGCATCGAGCCAGACGTAGACCACGTGCTTGGGATCATCCGGTACCGGGATGCCCCAGGAAAACGTCGAGCGGCTGATGGAAAGATCGCGCAGTCCACCACGCACGAACGACAGCACTTCGTTGCGGCGCGTTTCGGGGCGTATGAAATCGGGCTGTTCGGTGTAAAGACGAACTAACTGGTCTTGGAACGCCGATAGCTTGAAGTAATAGTTTTCTTCGTGGACGGTTTCGGTAGGGCGTCCGCAATCGGGGCAGGGAGCGCCCGGCTCCGCATCGACGTAGAGTTCATCGGAGACGCAGTATTGGCCGGTGTAGGTTCCCTTGTAGATATAGCCGTTGTCGCGGATCTTGCGCCACAACGCCTGCACGCCCGTCTGGTGCCGCGCGGAGGTGGTGCGGATGAAATCGTCGGGGGTCAGGCCCATGCGCTGCCAGAGCGCACGGAATTCGGAAGAAACTTCGTTGGTGAACTGTTGCGGCGTCTTGCCCGCAGCCTGCGCGGCGCGCTCGATCTTCTGACCGTGTTCGTCGGTGCCAGTCAGGAACCAGGTGTCATCGCCCAACATACGGTGGCGGCGCGCGATCGTGTCGCAGGCGATCGTGGTGTAGGCGTGTCCGATATGCGGACGCGCATTCACGTAGTAGATCGGGGTCGTGATGTAGAACTTCTTGGTCATGATTTCGGCGGCCGATGCCCAGCCCCTAAAGGGGCGTCTGATTAGGGCGAAGTTTCGGCATCGCTAAAGCGATGCCCTGATACAAACCGTATCCTGATATAAACCTTGGTTCAAGGTTTTCGCTCGCCTCGAAGATACTGCTGAATCGCTTCCTGCATCACCGTGCGCAGCGGAACATGCTGTGCTTCCGCGAGTGTCCGGCAGTCTTCATACTCGGGCGCATAATTGGAGACGGTGCCATTCAGGTTAGCGACCTTGATCCGCACCGGACCCCAAGTCGTATCCACCGTTTCCCAGCGCCGCGAGAGCGTCTGCCGCTGTTCTTCGCGGCGGCGCACTCCCAGAGTTGTGGTTTCGACGAAGATCGTCCGGGTCAGCCGGTCGGCGTCTTCCAGTTTTGCCAGCACCGTGAGCAACGCGCCGGGACGGCCTTTCTTCATCTGTACCGGGACGCTGAACACGTCGAGCGCTCCTTCGGCGAGCAAGCGCTCCATGGCGTAGGCCAGCACCTGCGGGCTCAGATCATCGAGATTCGCTTCGAGCACCGCGATGGTTTGGTTCCCTGTACCGGGCGATGGACGCGCGCCTTCCGTCTTCACAGCTTCCCCAATAGTTATCCGCAGCAAGTTTGGATGCTCGGGAAACTCTCGAGTTCCAGCGCCGTATCCTGCCCGCTCGACCTTCATTGCCGGAAACGACGCGAACCGGCTGCTCAGCGTCTTCACAATAGCCGCGCCGGTAGGCGTTACCAGCTCGACCTGAGGTCCCGACGAGTATACCGGCGCATCCCGAAGCAACTTCAGCGTTGCCGGCGCCGGAACGGGAAGCGTACCGTGGGCGCACTTGACGGTGCCGCCGCCCACGTTCAGCGGCGAGCATACCCATTCTTCGACGGCCAGCGATTCGGCTCCGACGGCGGCGCAGACGATATCGATCATGGCGTCGACGGCGCCGACTTCGTGAAAATGGACTCGCTCGATGGACGTATTGTGAATCTCGGCTTCGGCCTCGCCCAGGGCTTCGAAGATGCGGATCGCGGTTGCCTTCGCCGCGCCGCTGATGGCCGCTTTTTCGATGATCGCGCGAATTTCCATCAGGCCGCGACCGTGTACGGGGTCGTGCCCAGGATGCTTGTGTGAGGCCGCATGAGAATGCTCCTGACTACTGTCGTGATCGTGAGCATGATTGTGCTCCTGCTGCTTCCAGAAAACTTCTCGCGGCAAGTCCTTCTCGCCGTTGGCGTAGACGTCGACTTTGGTTGCCGAAATTCCGCCTCGCACTACCCGCGAAATCTTCAGCCGCGCGCCAATCTCGAGCGCCGCGACCGTGTCTTCCAGAAGTTTGGGAGACACTCCGGCATCCACCAGCGCGCCCAGAAACATGTCGCCGCTGATGCCGGAAAAACAGTCGAGGTAGGCAATGCGCATGGGAAAATCGTCGTTGGTCGCTAGTCGTTGGCAAACCAGGTTCCACGAACCTTGGAGGTGAAAAGGCGTGGCTCGCTAACGACCAACGACGAACGACCAACGACCGATCTTTCATCATAGGGGGCTCTCGCACCTCCGTCAAACCCGCCGCCCGCCACGAGTTTGTTAGAATCACTGTTTCTTCAATAAGTTAGAGGACATCCTTGTATCGATATCTGGAACGCCGGCTGGTCGATCATCTGGGCGAGTTTGTGCGCCGCGCCTACGGCCTCGAAATCGTGAGCATCGTCGTCGAGCAGCCGCCGAAAATCGAATTCGGCGAGTATGCACTACCCCTCGCCTTCGGACTCGTGTACAAGCTCCGCAAGGCTCCGCACAAGATTGCGAAGGAGATTGTTGCTGGCGTCGGCGCGATTCCCGGCTTTGAGAAACTCGAAGTCGCTGGGGCTGGATACATCAATGCCCACGTTGATCGTGCCGCCCTGGCAACGGAACTCGCTGCAGATCGCTCCCCGGCCGCAGATGTTCCCGCCGGCAAAGTGTTGGTCGAGCATTCCAGCATCAACCCCAACAAGGCGGCGCATATCGGGCACCTGCGCAACGCCATTCTCGGCGATACCTTTGTCCGCCTGCTGCGCTTTGCGGGCAGGGAAGTGGACGTCCAGAACTACATCGACAACACGGGCGTCCAGGTCGCCGACGTAGTGGTTGGGTTCCTGCACATCGAGAAGAAGTCACGCGCCGAAATCGAAGCCTTAGCGGCCGCGCCGCGGTTTGATTATGTGTGCTGGGATCTCTATGCGCGCGTTTCGCAATGGTACGAAGAAGACAAGGCGAACCAGCAGGCGCGGGCGCAGACGCTGCACGCGATCGAGGAAGGGAATAATGAGACGGCGGCGATTGCGGATCTGATTTCGGTCGCGGTTCTCAAGCGCCATCTCGAAACCATGGACCGCCTCGCCATTGAGTACGACTTCCTGCCGCGCGAGAGCGAAATCCTGCACCTGCATTTCTGGGACGCGGCGTTCACTAAGCTGAAGGAAGCCGGGGTCCTTACTTACGAGGTCGATGGCAAAAATAAAGGTTGTTGGGTGATGCGCCGCGCGGGGACAGCAAAAGCGGACACCGCAAAGGTCGCAGAGGCAAGCGCAAAGGACGCAAAGAAAACCAATGGATCAGGAACAACGGAGGACTCTGACGACCTACTCGTGATGATCGAGCCGAAACCCGGCGTTGATATTCGTTCCTCAGAGATCGCCGAGGAAGACCAGAAAGTGATCGTCCGTTCCAATGGCACGGTGGGCTATGTCGGCAAGGACATTGCTTACCACATGTGGAAGTTCGGGCTGCTGGGGCGCGATTTCGGCTATCGGAAGTTCTATCGCTATCCCAATGCGCACGATTGCTGGATCTCAACCACCGACGGCGAGCGAGACCATCCTCACTTCGGCGATGTGGCCGAAATCTACAACGTCATCGACACGCGGCAGGCGGAGGCGCAGAACACGGTGATCGAAGCTCTGCGCGGGCTCGGGCACGGCGAAGCCGCCGATCGTTACACGCACTTCTCCTACGAGATGGTCGCGCTCACGCCGCGCTGCGCCGCCGAACTCGGCTACATGCTGAGCGAAGAAGATCAAGGGAGGGCGTGGATCGAGGTTTCCGGCCGCAAGGGCTTCGGCGTGAAGGCGGACGATCTGCTGGACGCGCTCATCGGTGCGGCGGGCAAGGAAGTGGACGAGCGGCATCCCGAGTTGAGCGCGGCTGAGCGCTCCAGCATCGCCACGCAGATCGCCATCGGGGCGCTGCGCTACTTCATGCTGAAGTTCACGAAACCTTCGGTGATCGCCTTCGATTTCAAGGATGCGCTGAGTTTCGAGGGCGACACGGGCCCTTACGCGCAGTATGCGGTCGTGCGCGCTTCCAACATTTTCCGCAAGGGTGGATTCGATCCGGATGCGTTCTGTGGCCGTGGCGCGGGCGGAGACGCGGCCAGCCGCGTTTCTACAGAAGAGTTCGCCCGGTACCTGGCGGGTGAATCCGGCAACGACATCTGGGAACTTTGGCTGGCGGCGGCAAAAACCTCTTATATTGTGAACCAATGCATCGCGACTACCGAACCCGCTTATCTTGCCAAACATGCCTTCCAACTGGCGCAGCTTTTCAACACTTTCTATCACCGCTACCCGATCCTGACCGAAGCGGATGAGGGCCGGAAGAAATTTCTTTTGGCCACCGCCGCCGTAGTTCGCCGCGAGCTGATTCGAGTTCTGGCAGCCATGGGGATCACGGTGCCGCCGGTGATGTGAAGGCCTCCGGTTCGGGCGGGGATACCGGACGCTGCAACAAGGGTGCCAGCCGGAAAACAAAGTAAATTTTTTACGCGTTATATCGGGATTGCTTGGGTCCGGGGTTCGTGCGCTTTTCGCAGCCTACACCCAAGATATTGGTATAAAATGACTTATCCGCTTATTTCGAGATTGCGAAATGGCATCCCCCGTGCACTAACGGGAGCGGGTCCAGTAGTCGGAAAGATTTTTAGGAACCGAAAAGATTTGAGAACGGCGCAATATTTGGGCAAGGAGCCCCTCACTCTATGAATCGCGTATCGTTGACCCTAATGCTGGCGGCGGCAATCGCCGCATCCCTCGGATGTACAACCAAGAATTACGTGCGGCAGCAGACCACGCCGCTGATCAATAAGACCAATGAACTCGACGACCTGACCGCGAAGAACTCCAGAGATATCAAGGACGTCGATCAACGCGCCCAGGCGGGAATCCAGGCCGTGCAGGCTAAGGCCGCTGAGGTAGACCAGAAAGCTCTGGCGGCGGGAAGCGAAGCCGATAAGGCGCAACTGTCGGCGAACGGCGCGACCCAGCGCGTCGATACTCTGACCAACACGGTCGTCAACCTCGACAACTACCACCCCGTGGTGGAGACGGCGGTGCATTTTGGATTCAACAAAGACAATCTGACCAAAGAAGCCCGGGAAGCCATCGATCAGCTTGCCGCCAGCGTAGCCGGCACCAAGGGATACATCATCACCGTCGAAGGCGGGGCCGACTCGGTGGGCAGCGAGGACTACAACTACGATCTGAGCCAACGCCGCGCCAAGGCCGTAATTCAGTATCTCGCTTCGGAGAAGAGCGTTCCGGCCTACAAGATTTATCAGATCGGGCTGGGCAAGGATAAGCCGGTCGAGTCGAATAAGACCTCCGACGGTCGCGCCAAGAACCGCCGTGTGGATATCCGCCTGATGACCAATACCGGGGCGGGAACGACACCGGCC
>JBAVVP010000379.1:0-14026 GCA_049697355.1 Terriglobales bacterium | reverse complement strand
CCCCTCCTCTTTTCACCCCAGGCGTCCAGGCTTTGTGGAGCTTGTTCATCCGGAGGATCGTGCGAAATTGGATGCGGCCTTTGCGGCTTCGCTCGAAAATGGCACGCCTGCCACGGTCGAATACCGGACTGTCATGGCAGACGGCCGCGTCAAAGTCTTGGAGGAACATTGGAAGGTTTTTCATGATGGACAAGGACGGCCGGCGCGCTTAATTGGCACTTGCCGGGACATCACCGAACGGAAGAAGTCGGAGGAGGCGATCGTCAACCTGGTGGAAGAAGTGTGCGAAGCCAAGAAGAAGCTCACCGAAGAAAAGCTCTATTTGGAGCAGGAAATCGATACCGAACTGGGCTTCGGGGAAATCGTCGGGCAAAGCAAGGCGCTGCAAGCGGTCATGGAGCAGGTGGGGAAAGTGGCGGCCAGCAATGCCACCGTGCTGCTGCTGGGCGAAACGGGTACGGGCAAGGAACTGGTAGCGCGGGCGATCCACCGGCTGAGCCTGCGCTCCGGCAGCAGTTTCATCAAGATGAATTGTGCGGCGATTCCCTCGGGGCTGCTGGAGAGCGAGTTGTTCGGTAACGAGAAGGGCGCGTTCACCGGGGCGGTAAGCAAGAAGATTGGACGACTTGAGCTGGCCGACAAGGGCACGCTGTTTCTGGACGAGATCGGGGAGATTCCTCTGGCGTTGCAGCCCAAGCTGCTGCGGGTATTGCAGGATCGGGAGTTCGAGCGGCTAGGCGGAATCCACACGCTAAAGGTGGACTTTCGTTTGATTGCGGCGACGAACCGCGATTTGGCGGGTGCCGTGCGTGAGAAAAAGTTCCGCAGCGATTTGTATTACCGGCTGAACGTGTTTCCGATCCGCGTGCCACCCTTGCGGGAACGGCGGGAGGATATCCGGTTGCTGGTGGAACATTTTGTGCAGAAGTGCGCCCGGCGGATGAACAAGTCGATCACCAGCATACCCAAGAGAACCGTGGATGCCCTCATGGGTTGGGAGTGGCCGGGGAACGTGCGGGAGTTGGAGAATTTTATCGAGCGGTCGGTGATTCTGACCCACGGTTCGGTGCTGGTCGCGCCGTTAAGTGAACTGAAGCCCATGACCGCGACCAAAAAAGAAGTCGTGGATGAAAGTCTGGGGAAGGCGGAACGCGACCACATCCTGCGCGCTTTGCGGGAGAGTCACGGGCAAATTGGCGGCCCGCGAGGCGCGGCCATGCGGTTGGGATTGAAACGGACAACTTTGCAATCGAAGCTGAAGCAGCTGGGGATCAATCCGCGATCGACGCCTCCGGGACATTAGAACCGGTCTCATGAATGGTTTTCAGAGCAAGCGGTCCAGCCCTCAAGGGCTAAAGCCCTCGTTTTTATTGGTCGGTAGCGGCACGGCTGAAGCCGTGCCCTTCCCTGAGCCATATCTGAGATGAGTTCTAGGTCGGTGGTCGGTGGATAGCTGGTCATGATTCTTAGCCACCGTAAACTTCCCGCTTACACCTTGGTCTGCCCAAACCCTCCCCAAACTTGGTTGACCCGGCCGGGATGACAGCCTACCATTACGCCTTCACCTGCTCGGGCAACACTGCTATGGAAATCGTTGGGCAGACGGTATCCCATTACCGCGTGCTGTCGAAGCTGGGCGGCGGTGGAATGGGAGTTGTTTACGAAGCGGAAGACATCCGCCTGGGCCGGCATGTCGCGCTGAAATTCATCCCCGAACATCTGGCGAAGGATCAACGCTCACTGGAGCGCTTTACGCGGGAGGCGCGCGCCGCGTCGCAGCTCAACCATCCCAACATCTGCACCATCCACGACATCGAGGACAACAACGGACACCCGTTCATCGTCATGGAAAAGCTGGAAGGCGAAAGCCTGAAACAGCGCATCCACGGCAAGGCAATCGAGCTTGACGATCTGCTGGACATCGCCGTGCAGGTGGCGGACGCGCTGGCGGCGTCGCATACCAAGGGGATCGTGCACCGCGACATCAAGCCGGCGAACATTTTTCTGACTCCGAATGGACAGGTGAAGATTCTGGACTTTGGCTTGGCCAAGCTGGCCAAGGATGGGAGTGTGGGCACGTCGACGGACTCGTCGCTGGAGGAATCGCTGACCCAGGTGGGGGTGATTCCAGGGACCGCGGTATACATGTCGCCGGAACAGGCGCGGTCGGAAGATCTAGACGCACGCAGCGACATATTTTCATTTGGCGTGGTGCTGTTCGAGATGGCAACGGGCAAGAAACCGTTCACCGGATCAAACGTGGTGACGACGCTGCATGCCGTCATGAATTCGAGGCCGGCGTCCCCGCGGTCGATGAATCCGGCGGTGCCGGCGGAACTCGAAGCCATCATTGGAAAAGCGATGGAGAAAGACCGTAACCAGCGCTATCAGAACGCGGCGGAGATGAAGGCCGACCTGGTGCGGCTGAAGAAGGTAACGGATCCGACGCTGCGGAGCGGGCTCCGCCAGGTCACCGGGCTGCACAAGGCACCGCACACGTTCCAGAAGCCGAGTTCGAAGCTGCGATGGATCGCCGCCGGAGTCACGGCGGCGCTGCTGATGGCCGTGGCGGCGGTGGGGACGTGGTTCCTGAAACATAGGACGGCAACCGTGGAGGCGGGTCATCGAACCATCGCGGTGCTGCCCCTGCAGAATATTAGTAACGATGCGGAAAGCGAGTTTCTGCGGTTCGCGCTGGCCGACGAGATTTCAAATGCGCTGACCTTTGCGCATTCGCTGGAAATCCGCCCCTCGACCGCGACCCAGAGATACGCCAACGCCGAGGCGGACCCGGCGAAAGCGGGGCGAGAGTTGGGCGTGGGCACGGTGGTCGTGGGGCACTTTCTGCGGCAAAACAAGACGGTGATGGTGACCCTGGAAGCCGTGGAAGTGAAGAAGAACAAGTTGATCTGGACGAGCACGCTGACCGCACCGGTCGATAACTTGATCGCGCTGCGAAACCAGATGGCGAAAGAGGTGCGGCAGGCCCTGGTGCCGGCTTTGGGAATCACAGGTAGGTCGGTGGAAACGGGCAGCGCTCCCGCAAATCGCGAAGCCTATGATGCGTATCTGCGAACGCTGGCCATTCCCCACGAGGTCAAATCGAATAAGGAAGAAATAGCGATCCTGGAGAAGGTGGTAAGTCTGGATCCGAATTACGCGCCGGCGTGGGAAGTGTTGGGACACAGGTATTACTTCGACGCGATTTATTCGGACGGAGGCGAGACGGGATATCAGCGCTCCAACGCCGCGTATCGACGGGCGCTGGCGCTGGAACCGGGCCGCGTCAGCGCGGCGGGATTACTGGCGGCGAATGAAGCCGAGGGCGGAAACCTCGACCGGGCTTATGACGACGCGCGGGCATTGGTTGAGAAGCGGCCGGATACGGCATTTGCGCATTATTCGCTGGCGTATGTGCTGCGCTATATCGGGCGGCTGGATGAGGCGCAGAGCGAGTGCGAAAAGGCCTGGGCGATCGATGCGAACGACAGCTGGCGAACCTGCGCGCTCGCTTTTGCGGAGGCCGGGAAGGCCGCGAGTGCAATGAAGTATATTGAACACGATACGGGCTCGGAGTGGTCGAATGCGGTGCGCGTTTCCGTGCTGATGCGGCAGGGGAAAATGACGGAAGCGCAGCACGACGCGCCGCAGTTGACGGAAAATCCCATGTGGATGCGGGGACTGGCAGAGGCCTGTCTGGACAAGGCTCCAGCAACGGAGATTCACCGCTTGGCGGAACGGGCAGAAAACGAATTATTAGCGAGACAGAATCCTGAAATGAAGTACTACCAGGGCACGATTCTGGCGGCTTGCGGCGAAAAAGAAATTGCATTCGCGTTTCTGCGCCAGGCCGTGGCCGGAAATTATTGCGCGCGCCAGGCGTTGGAATCCGATCCGCTGCTGGCGGGCGTGCGCGAGGATGCGGAGTTCCGGCACATCGTGCAAGCGGCGGCGGAATGCCAGCAGAAGTTCGCGGCCGCGCAGGGGATGGGACGGTAAGGCCGGAAGTTGCTCACCACACCAAACTGAATATAATTGCTCCTTTCTTTGGGGAAAATCCATCAGATGGTCATGTTTGCGATCTTGAAGAAGTTCGGGCCTGGAGTGGTGTGCCAAAGACGCGCAATGCCGCTGATCCTGCTGGCGGCTTCCATCGTGATACCCGCCGCGGCGCAGCACGCCGAACCGGCTCCGGCCGACCACAATGCCAATCACGACGTCGATCATTATTATGAGCCGCTGCCGCAGGAAACCGCCGAGGCGGGGCTGAAGCTCATGCTGCGGCGCCTGAATACCACGGGGCGGCTGATGCAGGTCGATGCGCATCCGGACGATGAGGACGGCGGCATGCTCACGCTGGAGGCGCGCGGTCGGGGCGTTTCGACTCTGCTGATGACGTTGACGCGAGGCGAAGGCGGGCAGAACGAACTGGGCAGCAATCTGTTCGACGTGCTGGGCGTGGTGCGGACGCTGGAGGTGCTGGCAGCGGACCGCTACTACGGGGTGGAGCAGCGCTTCTCGCGGGTGGCAGATTTCGGATATTCGAAGACGCCCGAGGAGACTTTTCAGAAGTGGCAGGGACATGACGTTCCGCTCGCCGATATCGTGCGAGTGATCCGGACATTTCGTCCCGACGTGCTGATCGCGCGATTTTCGGGCACGGAGCGCGACGGGCACGGGCATCACCAGGCATCGGCGATCCTGACCAAGGAAGCCTTTCGAGCGGCGGCCGATCCGAACCGTTTTCCGGAGCAGATCCACGAGGGACTGCAGCCCTGGCAGCCGAAGAAGCTGTACATCGGGAACGTTTGCGGCTTCGGGGCCTCCAGTTGCGATGCGGGAAACTACACGGTCAAGCTGAATACGGGAAAAGAAGATCCGCTGCTCGGCGAATCGTACGTGCAGTTTGCGGTCGAGGGATTGCGGCATCAGCGATCGCAAGCGCTAGGCGGAGTCTCAATTCCCAAGGGCGATCGATTTGCTTATTACAAGCTGGTGGATTCGGTCGTTGAATCTCCAAAGGATAAAGGCGGCCACGAGCAGGACTTCTTCGACGGGGTCGATACCACGCTGCCGGGGCTGGCGTCGAGGCTGGGGAATGAAGAGAAGAAAGTACCGTGGCTGAAAGGTGAGTTAACCGACATCAATGCAAAGCTTGGCGAGGCTGCTGGCACGGCAGCAAATGGCCCCCACGCAGCAACCGAGCCTTTAACAGCGGCGGGCCTTCTCATGCTGAACGTCATGAAGAAGGTCAAGGAATCGGAAGTCTCGATTGAGGCGAAAGCCAGCATCCTGCCCTCCCTTCGGGAGAAAGCGAGCGACATCGCAAAAGCACTTGCCCTCGCCCGGGGCGTGACCCTGCACGTGGTGGTGGATGCGCCTCTCGGAACGACTCCAGAAGACGCGTTTATGGCTGTGCCGGGCAAAACGTTTGAAGTGACCGCCAAGCTCACTGCCGGGGAACTCTCGACCATAAACCCCAGCATCCAACTCGTACTTCCTGAGGGATGGAATTCCAAAGTTCTATCGACAACGTCGGAGGGGAACAGCGTCGTTACACGGTTCAAGGTATACGTTCCGCCGACCGCACATCTGACACGTCCTTACTGGCACCGCGATGACCCTGAAACCGAAACACTCAACACGATTGACGATCCGATATATCAGACACTCCCGCTGCCGCCATCTCCGGTGCAGGCGCTGGGTAACATAGGCAAGCCCGTAGCGGGCGCCATCAGGGCCATTTGCATGGTGAGGTACAAAGATGCTTCGGGTCAGGTTGCAGAACGCCCATTAGCGGTGGCTCCTGCGTTCTCTGCGATGCTCGATCCAGGCGAGCAAGTCGTTCCCACCGAAGACGGGCCAACACCGGTGGTAAAGGCGGCCGTTTCCAGCAATCTGGATTCGAAGACGATGCAGAGCACGCATGGGGTCGGGGATCCGGAAGAAAACGAGGGATCGCTACGGGTAGGAGTTCCTGAGAATTGGCGGGTCGAGCCGGAGGAGAAGCAACTTCAGTTTCGCGAGCGCGGCGAAAGGCAGAGTGCGGATTTCACCGTGCATCCGGGGAGCCGGACTGAGGAAAGAAAGACGATTCGGGCTTCCCTCAAGAGTGGTCATCGAACCTATACGGAGGGTTACACGGTGGTCACGCGCGAAGATCTCGGCACGTTTTATTACTACCAGCCGGCGGTGCAGCGCGTGTCGATCGTGGACGTTAACGTCCCGAAAGATCTGAAAATTGGCTACATCATGGGCGCGGGCGATGACATTCCGACGGTGCTCGAGCAGATCGGGATGAAGGTCACGATGATTCCGGCTGACAAGTTGGCAAGCGAGGATCTGAGCAAGTACCAGACGATCGTGCTCGGCATCCGCGCTTATGATACCCAGAAAGGCGTGATTGACAACAACAAGCGTCTGCTCGATTTCGTCAAGAATGGTGGTCGCTTGGTCGTGCAATACAACACGATGGGATCGTTCGGGGTGCCGATCGACTTTAATGCGGGCAAATACCTGCCCTATCCGGCGACCCTGAGCCGAGCGCGGGTTTCAGTGGAAGAGGCTCCAGTTGCGATTCTCGATCCTGCGAACCCGATCTTTCATTCTCCCAATGAAATTACGCAGAAGGATTTCGAGGGCTGGGTGCAGGAGCGTGGGTTGTACTTCATGTCGCAGTGGGACGCGAACTTTACTCCGCTGCTCGAATCGCACGATCCGGGCGAACACGAACAAAAGGGCGGACTGCTGGTGGCGCATTACGGCAAGGGGACGTATATCTACACGGGGTATGCGTTCTTCCGGCAATTGCCGGCGGGGGTGCCGGGAGCGGTGCGACTGTTTGTGAACCTGATCGGCAGTCGTTAGGCGTTCGTAGGACGTCGTTGGTCTTTAGTCGTTTTATTTCATGACAATTCCGCGCGAAGCCGAATCCGAAGCCAAGCCGCAGCTTGTCCGCGGCATTGGCCTCGGCTCCGCTACCGCGCTGAACATGATTGACATGATCGGCGTGGGACCGTTTATTACCATCCCGCTGATCGTCACCGCGATGGGCGGTCCGCAGGCGATGCTGGGGTGGATATTCGGCGCGCTGCTGGCGATCTGTGACGGGCTGGTTTGGGCGGAACTGGGCGCTGCCATGCCGGGCTCGGGCGGCTCCTATCGCTATTTGAAAGAGATCTACGGGCCGCAGAAACTGGGCCGGCTGATCTCGTTTCTCTTTATCTGGCAATTGTCGTTCAGTGCTCCGCTGTCGATCGCGTCGGGCGCGGTGGGACTCTCGCAGTACGCCGCTTTCTTTTGGCCGCGCCTGGAAGTGGTCTGGTCAACCCGCACCTGGGCATTGCATCTCCCTCTCATCGGAACTCTGCAGCTGACGTGGGTCGCGATGCCGGCTACGTTGCTGGCGATTGGTGTCTGCGCGTTGACGGCGTTTCTGCTGTATCGGCGTATAACCGCCATCGCGCGGCTTACCAAGGTGCTCTGGGCCGGGGTGATGGCAACCATCGGGTGGATCATCTTCGCCGGCCTCACCCACTTCAACGCCCACCAGGCGTTTGATCTGCCCCCGGGGGCCTTTTCGTTTTCGCGAGACTTCTTTCACGGACTGGGCGGGGCGATGCTGATCGCCGCCTATGATATTGGGGGGTACTACAACGTCTGTTTCCTCGGGGACGAGGTCAAAGAGCCGGGGAAAAATATTCCGCGGGCACTCTTGCTATCCATTCTGGCGGTGGCGTGTCTATATGTAGTAATGAACGTCAGCATTCTCGGCGTGGTGCCATGGCGGGAACTGGCGCAGTCGGGGGCGTCGAACAGCAAGCTGTACGTCGTTTCAACGTTGATGCAGCGCGTGTATGGGCACGGCGCTGCTTCGATGATTTCGGTGCTGGTTATGTGGACGGCATTCGCGTCGGTATTTTCGCTGACGTTGGGGTATTCGCGTGTGCCCTACGCGGCGGCGCTCGACGGGAATTATTTTCGGGCGTTTGCGCGTGTGCACCCGGTCCACAAGTTTCCGTATGTTTCGCTGCTGGCTCTGACTGGTGTTGCGGCGCTGTTTTGTTTCCTGCGTCTGGCGGATTTGATTGCCTCGCTCATTGTGATTCGTATTGTGCTGCAGTTTCTCGTGCAGAGCATAGGTGTGATCGTGCTGCGGGTGCGGCGCCCGGATCTGCCTCGCCCGTTTCGGATGTGGCTTTATCCGATCCCTGCGCTGGTGGCGGCGGCAAGTTTCCTTTTTATTCTTATTTCGCGCAGAGATTTTCTCCGCGAGGTTCGGTACGCGGGAGTCGTGCTGGTGGTGGGGCTGCTGATTTACGGAGTGCGGGCTTGGCGAAGACGCGATTGGCCGTTTGGGGAGCGGTCGTTGGTCGTTAGTCGCTAGTCGCTCGCGAACGTCAAAGGCCTTTGACCGCAGAGGACGCAGAGTGCGCGGAGAACATATTGCATTGGGGTGCTTTGGCGGTGCTTGCCGCAATATAGGCCTTTCATGGCGGAAATGATCAAAATGCCGATGGCTGCGCCGATTGCCGGGAGGCGTCCAGCCTCTGCGTGGGCTCCGCTCGGGGAGTCGTTGTTTCGCTCGCTTTGGATTGCATCGGTCATTTCCTACACCGGCACGTGGATGCAGAACGGCGGCGCGGGCTGGCTGATGACGCAGATGACCCTGAATCCGCTGATGGTTGGACTGGTGCAGACGGCCGCGGCCCTGCCGGTGTTTCTGGTAATCCTGCCGGCCGGCGCGCTGGCGGACATGGTGGACCGACGTCGTTTTCTGTTGCTGACCCAGGGATGGATGGTACTGGCCTCTGGAACGCTCGGCATCATGACGCTGACCCGTTGCGTAGGGCCGTGGGTGCTGCTGCTGTTTACGTTCCTGCTGGGGCTAGGCGCGGTGATGAACGATCCGGCGTGGCAGGCGATTACGCCGGAGTTGGTTCCGGCCGCGCAACATGCTTCGGCGGTGGCTCTGAATTCCGCGGGCTTCAACGTGGCGCGGGCAGTGGGACCGGCGCTCGGCGGCATCATTGTGGCGGCGGTCGGCTGCGGGACAACCTTTCTGCTGAATGCATTTTCGTTCCTGGGCGTGATCTTGTTTCTCTACCGCTGGAAGCGGCCAATGGCGGTTCAACCGAAAACTCAGCGGGTGTGGTCGGCAATCGGCGACGGCTTCACCTATGTGCGCGAGAGTGGACTGGCAAAGTCAGTGCTGCTGCGGACGGGAACGTTCAGCGTGGCGGCAGTGGCCATGCTTGCGTTGTTGCCGATCATTGCGCGTCCATACGGGGCGAGGGGATACGGCGTGCTGCTTGGCTGCTTTGGGCTGGGCGCCCTGCTGGGAGCATTAGCGTTGCCGCGACTGCGAGAAAGTCTGTCAGTGGATGGCGTGGTAGGCGCGGCCATCCTGATTTTTGCGGGGATGACTTTTGCCGCGGGACGAGCGCAGTCGTTCGCGCTTCTATGTGCCGTGCTGCTGTTGGCGGGTGCGGCGTGGATCGGAATTCTAGCTTGCTTGAATGTGGCGGCGCAGACCATGTGTCCGGCCTATGTTCGCGCCCGGGCACTGTCGTTTTACCTGCTGGTGTTGCAGGGAGGCATGGCGGTGGGAGCCACGCTGTGGGGTGCGCTGGCGAAAAAGATCGGGGTTCCGGATGCGCTTGGCGCGGCAGCCGTAGTGCTGGCGCTGGGAGTATTCGCGCTGCGTGGGCATCGCATCACGGCAAGTGAGTTGGATCTAACTCCCGTGGTGGTGAGAGATTGATGCAACAACTTTGCTTGGAGGCAAAATGAAAACGATCGCCGCGATCCTGGGAACCGTGCTGCTCCTATGCAGTTTTGGGCAAGCGCAAACACCAACGAAAGACGAAAAGAAAACCATCAGCGAAGTAGTCGACAGTGCGACCAAAAGAGTGGAACGCGATTTTGTTCCCGCCGCCGAAGCTATGCCCGAGGATAAATACAGCTTCGCGCCAAGCAGCGGCGAGTTTAAAGGCGTTCGCACATTCGCTGAACAGATTAAGCACGTCGCTGCAACCAACTACCTGGTTGCATCCTTGATTCTTGGCGAAAAGCCTCCCGTCGACGTTAATGACGAAAAAGGCCCCGACAGCGTGAAGTCGAAAGCCGAAATCCTCAAATACCTGAAAGATTCCTACTCCTACGCGCACAAAGCGGTCGCGACCATTACCGAGGCGAATGTTGTAGCGCCGATTCCCAGTTTTGACGGCAAGTCAACAACCACGCGGCTCAGCCTGGCTATGCTGTTCGCATGGCATGGTTACGACCACTACGGACAAATGGTGGAATATCTGCGCATGAACGGCATCGTGCCGCCGGCCAGCCGCAAGTAGGGGACCTATTTTCTTCCGTTGCCGTGATGCTTCTTCCAGTCGGCGCCATCGCGTCCACCGTGAAGCGCGATCTGGGTGAGGATGAGTTCGGCAGTGAGGTGGCGTTTGGTGAGGTGGGCCGCGATTCTCTGTTTCGCCTTTTTCGCGGGAACCTTGGGATCAAGGAACACCAGCACGGACGGGCCGGCTCCGCTGAGGGCGGCGCCGAGAATGCCGGAATCTCCCTTGAGTTCCTTGAGCGCGGGAAGTAGCGGACAGAGTGGCGCGCGATAGGGCTGGTGGATGCGGTCTTCAAGCGCCGACGAGAGCAGGTCGGGACGGTCCTGCGTGAACGCCGACAGCAGGAGCATCGAGTTCTGAATGTTAGTGACAGCGTCGGCGCGCGAATACTGGAAGGGCAGCACGCGCCGGGCTTGCTCGGTCGAAAGCGGAGCGTCGGGCACAGCCAGCAACAACGGCCACTTCCCTTTCGGCTTCACTTCGACCACCTGCGCCTGCACCTGATTTGCCATGCGAGCCACCGTGAGCGCGCCCATCCAGCAGGCGGAGGCGTTGTCGGGATGGTGCTCGCGCATGGAAGCTTCCCCGACGATTCGGTCGTTCTTCCAGCGCAGATGTCCGAAATGTACTGCGAGCGCAATGCCCGCCAGGCGGGCGGCGGCGGACGAACCGCAACCTCGGCCGATGGGAATCTCATTTTCAATGTGAATGCGCAGCGGCGCGATCTTGCGATTCTCCGATTCGAGGACCTCGCAATACGTGGTGACGATGAGATGATTCTCCATGCGGGCGCAGATCTGCGCATCGCGGCCTTCGGCGGTGACGAAGAAGTCGGGCGCGCGCTCGGCGCGCAAGCGGAGGTGGAAGTCCAGGGCGAGGGCAGCCGCGTCAAAAGCGGGGCCCAGATTGGCGGAGGTCGCCGGAAGCACCAGGCGCAGCGAGCGGTCTAACGATGTGGGACGTGACGGCATAGATTAAAGAGCGCGCTCCTCGGCGGCGAAGGCCATCCGAAACGGTAGAAATGAAAGACGTTAGCCAGATAGGGACTAAGCAGAGTCCCGTACAATCGTCAAGACGTTGAACTGTGTTTTATACACGAATTGGAGGCGAACTGCTACGAATTTCTCTCGGCCGCGTCGAGGGCGGCTATGACGGCCCCCAGATCGGCATCGAGCACAATCGGGGCTCGCTGCAGAGATTTTGCGTGGGTAGCCGCAGTTTCTGCGGGGGTTCCGGAAAAGAGCTCGCCGCGATGGAACTTGATCGTGAAGTCGGGATCTTTGAGCTGGTGGCCGGTTAGGATTAGGACGACGGACTCGCCGGCTTTGACGAAGCTACTTCGCCGCAGCTTCTTGAGTCCAGCCAACGTGACCGCCGAGGCCGGTTCGCAACCGATGCCATCGGCGCCGATTTCGGCTTTGGCGGTGGCGATTTCGACTTCGGTAACCTGTTCGACCTCACCACCGGTTGCCTGGAGCACGCGCAGGGCTTTCTTCCATGATGCTGGATTGCCGATCTGAATGGCGGTCGCGAACGTGTCGGCGGTCATAGGTTCGAGCTTCTTCCCGCCGAACTCGCGCACGCAGCGGTAGAACGGATTCGCGCCCTGTGCCTGGATGATGGAAAGCTTTGGCAGCCGCGGAATCAGTTTGCACTCGCGCATTTCGATGAGCGCCTTGCCGATCGCGGAGCTGTTCCCGAGATTGCCTCCGGGGACGATGATGTGATCCGGCGGCTCCCACTCAAGTTGCTCCATAAGCTCGATGGCGGCGGTTTTCTGGCCCTCGATGCGATAAGGATTCACGGAGTTGAGCAGGTAGACCGGCTTCTGCCGGACGAGGTCGGTGAGGATGCGGACGCAGCCGTCGAAATCGGTGCGGAGTTGGCAGGTGAGGGCTCCATAGTCGAGCGCTTGCGACAGCTTGCCCCAGGAGATTTTGCCTTCCGGGATGAGCACCAGGCTGTGCATATTGCCGCGCGCGGCATAGGCGGCCATGGACGCCGATGTGTTGCCGGTGGAGGCGCAGGCCACCCAGCGAAATTTTCGCTCGTACGCGGACGAGGCAGCGAAGGTCATGCCCGTGTCTTTGAACGATGCGGTCGGGTTCATACCCTGGTGCTTGGCTTGAAGATTCTCGACCCCGGCCGCGCGGGCGCACCGTGGCAACGGGTAGAGCGGCGTGTTTCCTTCGCCGAGCGTGATGGCATGTTCTTCTGAAATGTGCGGCAGAAGTTCGCGGAAGCGCCAGACGCCGCTCTGGTCGAGCGCTCCGCACGAGGTACGGCGTTGGAGCCAGAGAGACTTTAGCTCTGGCGGGTCAGGCGAGTCGGAGGCCCATCCGGGGAAAAAGAATTCCAGCAAGTCGCCGCAAGCGGTGCAACGAAAATCTTGCGCGGCGGAATCGGGCGTGGCGCCGCAGGAAATACAGCGAAGTCTCGCAGCGGTTCCCGTATTTTGAACGATCGACACTTAGTACATCATACGGGCTAACCGCGGAGATCGCAGTGTCCGCAGAGATTCTCGATTTTCCCGCCGTTCGAATTTCTCCGCGATCTCGGCGTACTCTGCGGTTAAGTTTCTTCACCGCAAGTAGGCGTCGGTTTTGTTCATCCAGTCGGCACGGGGCGGGCAAAAAATGTCGAGGTCGATGGTATCCGCGAGCGCCTCAGCCCAGTGGGGCATATTGGGAGGAATGGTCAGGACCTCGCCCGCATTCACGACGATCTCTTTGCCGTCGATCCCGAATTTCAGCGCACCTTCCAAAATGTAGGTGATCTGCTCGTTGTGGTGGCTGTGTTCAGGGACCACACATCCCTTTTTGAGCAGGACGCGGGCGAGCATGACGTTTTGCCCGACCACAAAGTGGCGGCCAAGCAAGGGATTCAGGGTCTCGACTTCGACCGAGCTCCACGGGATATGGCGCAACTCGGCCTTCGCTGGCTTGCCTTTCAGGACGGTGGCTTGCAGGGCGACGGCAACTTTATTTGCCGTGCGCGCCCTTTTCGTCCTTTTCCTGGTCGCGGATGTTTTTCGTGAAAGCGTTTTCAGTTTCTTCTTTTTCATAGGAGTGGCTCCATGAAAGATACAACAAACACCGGGTCGCGTGCCGCAGGGCATTCTCCCGAGTGCCAGGTTCCTTAGACCGGGGCTTGCGCCTTGCCGCAGTCTGGGCGGCGCAGGTAATCTTAAGAGATTCCAGCTTGATTTTGGGGAGAACATGGGAGCCGCTCGCTACATATGGATTGACGCTTCTTTGAGGCCCGCCAGCGAAGGCGTGGTCCCGTTTGTGAGTGCCGCCGTACAGTACGGTTTCAGCGTGTTTGAAGGGATCCGCTGCTACTCGACTGATCAAGGGCCGGCCGTGTTCCGGATGGACGAACATGTCGAACGCCTGCTGGACTCCGCTCACATCGTGGGCTTTCGCGAGTTGCCGGTAGACGCTGAGCAGGTGAAGACGGCCATCCACCAGACGATTGCGGCCAACGAATTTTCATCCTGCTATATCCGTCCGATGATTTACCTGGACGGAGCGATGAGCCTGACCGTCGAAGCCGGCCAGCCGCACTTCGTGGTCGCGGTGTGGGAGTGGAAGGCTTTTTTGGGGGCCGAGGCGAAGGAACACGGCATCCGCGCCAATATTGCGTCGTTCACGCGGCTGCATCCGAACATCATG
>JBAVVP010000378.1:0-8385 GCA_049697355.1 Terriglobales bacterium | reverse complement strand
TTCCCCGCATCCGTACTCCACGCGAGATCGCCGAACCCCCCGCTCGCAAAGGCCATCTGATTGGGAAGAACGAGCGCCATCGCGTAAGCAATGACGCGAAACTCGATCGACTCCCGCCGCGTGCTCTACCCGTACGCTTTCACCAGTTCCTTCAGCCCGTCGCTCATCGGCGGCAGATAGTCCTCCCAGCTCCACTCTCCGCGTCGCGTGGGAAACTCCGGATACCGGCGCTGCACTTCTTCTTCAAAATACACGCCCATGCGCGCCATCAATTTCAAATTCCGCACCACCGTGCGCGCGATGCCGTCGGCAATCCGCTCGCCCTCGCGATCCAGAGTTTCAAGCGCCGCCAAAGTCCGCGCCTCCAGGTCCGGATCATCCACATTCATCAGCAATTCCGGATGTCCGCGCTCGTTCATCAGATTCCGTATGCGCTCATCCATCGTGATCCCCGCCGACGCCACCAGCGCCGGCATCGAGGTCACAATCCCGTGATAGCGCGATGACACCATCATGCGGCACGCGCGGAGAATACTGACCAGTTGGTACATGTTGTAATCGTCCGAGGTCAGCATCGGAACCCCACCCAGCTTCTCCGAGATACGCCGGCAAGGCCGGGCATCCATGCGCTCGGTCGCCGCCATGATCACAAACACGTTCTTCTTCGCGCGGAACGCAGCCACCGCATTGGCAATCGAACTCAGATAATGTTCGTAAGCGCGATCCGCCTCCGGCCCGGCATGATGAAAATAAGGGCCGCGGTAATGGCTCTCTTTGTATGCGCCGGTCAGGCTGTGCAGCGCGGCTTTCGTGACCGACGCCTTCACCGGCCACTCAAATGGGTTGATCGGACACACCACCAGCACCGGCGTCTTCCCATCCCAACCCACATCGCGCAGCGCCTTCTGCCCATACTCCGCGCCCAGCGGCTCAAACGTCCACGCCGTGTCCGTGCCCAATTCCGTGGGCACGCCCAATTCGCGCAGAATCTTCCGCGACTCGTCGTTGCGCGTGATCACCAGCGAATTTTTGCAATAGCGCCCGCACATCTTTGCGACCAGCGGATCCATCTGTCCCGCTTCCGCGCCGTAGCCGACCGACAACTTGTTCTCCGCCGCCGCAATGCCCAGCGATCCGATCATCATCGTCGCCAGCGCATTGGCGAACTTCGATTTGAACATCGACCCTTCGCACGCCACCACGCCGTGGTGCTTGGGCACTTCATTCGCCAGAAAGGGCGGAAAAATATCCGGCAGCCGCACTTGCGACGTGCCATCGAAGTATCCGCGCGAGCGGTCGAAGTTAAACGTCATCATGCTGAGGTCGACGTTCTCCGGCCCCAGTATCCGCCGGATCTGCCGCAGCATCTCTTCCACGCGCACATCCGACCCTGTGTTGCGCGTCCCGTTGTAGCCCGCGAACAGCAGCTTCAGTTTCTCGCCCGGCTGCCATGGCTCGCGCTTGCCCATCATCCACTGGAGTTTCTTGCCCTCGATGATGCTGGATACCCAAGCTTCCAGAACGAAGTCCATCATGCGGCGGACCCTCCGGCCTTCATGCTCTCGGGCCAGGGTTGATATGGGTATTCAAAATTGTGCTCGCGGCTGAAACGGAGCAGCGGAAAGCTGTACTGCGAAAACGGCACGGGCTTGCGCCCGAGTTCCCTTGTGACCCGCGTGTTGTCGAATACCGTATTCCAGGTTAGATACGGCAGGAAAACCTTCATCAGCGCCGCGCCCCGCCCCGTCGGCCCTTTGCGGTTCGCCAGCGTGTTGACGACGGAGTGGAACGGCTTTTCGAGAATCGGCAAAAACACCGGCCCGCGCTTGTTTTGCTCGGCCGCCAGCGCCCGGGTCAATTCCTGAAACGTCTGCGATCCGTTGCCCGAAGAAAGATGATAGATGTCATGCTCGGGATTCGCCTTCATGTGCAAGGTCGAAATTGCGTCGGCCACGAAATCCACATTCACAATGTCGATCTTGTCATGCCGGCGAAACGGCAGTACCGGCAGGCCCGCCAGAAATACGAACGACCGCACCATGTCGAACTGCGTGGTCTGCGGATAGCGGCTGTCGCCCAGCACGATGCTCGGCCGGAAAATCGTCAGCGGCACGTCCGGCAGCAACTCGCGCACCATGTGTTCGCAGAATTTCTTCGTGCGCGCGTACGGGTCGTAATCCGAGCGCTCCCAATCAATCGACCAATCTTCCGCGACCACTTCGTGGCTGCGTTTCCCCGCCACCGCCACTGTGCTCACATCCGAAAACCGCCGCAGCCCGTGATAGTATTGCGATCGCCGCGCCAGTTGCACCACTTCGAGCGTTCCGCGCAGATTCACATTCAAACAACTTTTTTCCGACTTCCGGTTCAGCGAGGCCGCGCAGTGGATGATCGAATCGGTGGTGTGCACCAGCCGGTCGTAATCGTCCGGCGCCAGCCCGAACTGCGGGGACGTGAGATCGCCGCGAAAGATCCGTATCTTCGCCTGCAGGTATTCGTAGAACCTCGGAAACGGCAGGTGCAACTGCAACGCCTGCCAAAGCCGCAGCTCCGCGTCCCGCGGATCGCGGCCGCGCACCAGCAGATTCAGGGTCGCGTCATGCTGGTCGAGCAGGTTGGCGGCGACATGCGCGCCGATGTACCCGGTCCCACCGGTCAGGAATATTGCCACGTTGCTCCGTTCGTCCCCGTCTTCACGGCATCGCCATCATCGGCGTTTGAGCTTGGAGTTGTCGTGGGCGCCGGCGGCATCCGCAGCACCCGTGGCGCACGCGCTTCCAGCGCCCGCCCCTCAATCAGCGGATACGTCCAGCGCCGCAGCGCCGGTATATGAATGTCGATCCAATACTCCCACCAATCGAGCCCTGCCGTGTCGTATCCGAAAACTTCTTTCTCTTCGGGAGTGAGCGCCTGCGACAGCTTCTCCACATTATCCGCGACAAAGTCATGCTCGTTGAGCAGGATAAACGGCTCGAACAGGCCCACTAATTTCTCCACGCGCTCGAGGCTGCGCTCGGTCTTCGCCAGCGGCTTCTTGATCGTAAGCGGCGACATCACCCGCTGAATCGACTGGATAATCGCCTTCTGCGCCGGCGCCGACATCCGCTTGTAACGCTGTTTCGAAACCGGAATCGCATCCATCCGTAACCGCAGCCAGTACTCTAAACCTTCCTGCGCCCGATAGTGACGCCGGTGTCCCAGGCTGGTCAACTCAATCGACCGCCCCATGTCGCATGGATTCGTCACCGACGTCGCCAGTTGATACATGGGATCGTGCCGCCGCTCCACCAGCGCCGCGCCGATCAGGGTCATCCCGGCGCACACCGCATCCACCGGAATAATATCCAGCCGCTTGCGTTCGTTCGAAGGCAGTTGCCGGAACGCCGTGCCCAGCAGATACGACAACGACGCCGAAGTATTGATGCCCTCATTCCATCCGCGAAACGGCTTTGCCACCGAGGTCTCGACAATCGCGGGGCGCACAATCGCAATCGGCAGCCCAACTCCATGCTTGGCAATCAGCGATTCCGCCAGGCTCTTGGTGAACGTATAAGTGTTCGGCCAACCCAACTCCTTTGCGCGCCGGGTGGCCTCTTCCGTCAGGTAATTTTTCAGCCAGCGAACCCGATTTTTGCGCACCTGGATTTCCAGCGCCTGCCCGCTCAGCCCTTTCGCTGCGTGCTCTTTCCCCCGCGCCTGCTTCTTCAGTTCCTCGGTGACTTCCGGCCCTTCCGCCCGCGCTTCCGCCGACTCCACCAGATCGTGCAGGCGATACCATTCTTTTTCCGCGTCGAAGTCCTTCATGTGCGTCGGCGTGTAATTCGGACGCACCCGCTCACTCACGCGCCCATCGCGCTGTCCCGCGACATAGCAAGTCGAAAGATGCAGCAACGCCGCGTGATCCGACTCGCGAATGAACTGGATCAGGTGGTACGTCGAGTCGACATTCACCGCCAGCGCGTCCCGCAGATCGGGATTGAAATCGGTCAAGCCCGAGCTGTTGATGATCAGATCGAGATCTTTGCGCAACCGCACTGCCGTATCGGAATCCAGCCCGGCGCCCGGCTGCGAAACATCGCCCTCCACCACCTCAACCTTTTCCGCGAGCAGAGCGCCCAGTTGGTCGCCGTACTTCTCAAACACAGGATCGAAAACCGGCGACTCCTCCATCATCTTCTCAAAGCGCTTCTGCGCCGGGCTCGACTTTTGCCGCCGGATCAACAGATACAGTTTCCCGATCTCGGGTAGATCCATCAGCGTATTCGCCAGCCACACCTTACCGATAAATCCGGTGACGCCGATCAGCAGCACGCGCTTTCCCGCCAGCGCCTTGCGCACCGAAAACTGCGCCGGATACCGCTTTTCGTCGAAATACACAATCGGACGAACGCGCGGCGCCTCGACCCGCACCGTCGGCACAATCGCCGAGGCCAGCGCCTTCGGACCGCGCAAACCGAGAGCCCGCACCCATCGCGCCGGACTCTGCTGCCCATCCGGACCCGCTTCGCGAATGCGCGCAAACAATCCCCGCGGCCGGATCACCGGACTCAGCAGCCGTCCCGTGGCAACTCCATTGCGGAAATCGAGCCGGTTCGCGATCATCCACCGCACGCCCAGATGCCGCGCCAGCGGCCTCATCACGTGGTCCAGCCCCTGGCTCACCAGCACCACATCCGCGCCCGTAGCCTGCAACGCCTTCAAGTGCCGCACGCCTTCTTCTTTCAGCAGCGGCTTCAGCTTGTATTCGAATTCTTCCTCGCCCAGCAGATCGAGGCGGTCGCGCGTAACGCCGCGGAGCACGGCGTGCACAATCCGAGTCGCGGCGACGCGGTTCGCCGCATACAAAAATGGACGCAGCAGCGCCATCAGCAGCACCAGGCTGCGGCGCGCCGCCCGCGCGATATACGTCTGGCTGTTCCAGGTGAAAAAAGCTATCGGACGAACCGTGGTCAACTCCAGCAGGCTGCCCTCTACCCGCCAGTAAACGGGCGACGAGGGCCGCGGCCGCCGAGGCGGCGAGGTGACGGCGTCAGACGAAGTCCGCACCGATCCTCCATCGAGACTGTTCACCGGTTCCACGAATCGATTCCCGCTGCCCCTTTTGTCCGACTTTGTCATCCCACTTATGATCTGACTTATGGCAAATCATAATAGGACGACAGATCCCGTAACATGCCGTTGGTACAACGCCAGCCCGACGGTCACCACACTGCTCTCAGAAAACAGAACCGAATTATCTATTTTAACCTCTACTTAACAAAGGACGGAAAATAACCGCAAGCCCTTCTCCGCGCGGGTTCTCACGCTGCCCGCTCCACCCAGCAGACATCCCAGTACTTCCCGAACTTCCGCCCATTCTCGCGGAACACACCACCACTTTGAATCCAAATCGCCGGTGCAGAGCCTCGGTCGCCACATTCGGCAACGCATATCCCGCCCACAAAACGGTGGATGTCTTCGCCCTTCAACACAGCAAACAGCTCTGCGTACAAGCGCCGCCCCATGCCCTTCCCCACCGCCTCCTGCGCGCAATAAACCGTCGTTTCCACGGTCGTCTCATAAGCTGCCTTGGGACGAAAGCGCGTCGTTCCCGCGTATCCCATCACCAGCCCGTTTTCCTCAGCGACGATCAGCCGATATCGCCCCGTCGCGCCAAACTGCGCGAACCACGCTTCCCGCCGCTCCACGGTGTACGGTTCGATGTCGAATGTCACCGGAGTGTTGACGACGTAGTAGTTGTAGATTTCGGTCAGCCGCGGCAGGTCGCCGCGCACGGCTGGCCGGATGCGGAACTCTGGCATGGCTACGCGCCCCCTTCTGGTGTGTGGAGACCAGCGCCCGGCAGAGTGCGAACCTGGTCTACCGCACCGCCTGCAGAATCCACCCTCCGACGGCGGCGGCGCCGATCAGCCACACCGAGTTCACGCGGAAACGTAGCAGCGCGACTACGCTCACCGCGAATATAGCGATCGTCATCCGATCCACGATCGCAGCCTTCCCCAGTTGCCAGGTCACCACCGCCATGAGAGCGAGCGAACCGGCAACCACGCCGTCGAGCGCGGCGGAGATTACCGGCGACCGGCGAATCCGCGGGAGCAGCGGGCCGCTCGCCGCCACCAACAAAAAGCCCGGCAGAAAAATGCCGACTGTGGCCACAATCGCGCCCAACCACCCTCCCAGGATGTAGCCAATGAAGGTTGCGGTGGTGAAAACGGGGCCGGGCGTAAACTGGCCGACCGCGACCGCGTCGATCAACTGCTTCTCGGTGAGCCAATGCAAGCGCTCGACGAACTCCGACTGCAGAAACGCGAGCAGCACATAGCCGCTGCCAAAAATCACCGACCCGATCTTCAGAAACGATAGAAACAGGCGCCACAAGCTGAAGGGCAGCGCCGCGGCCGTCGCCACGGTGGCCAGAGCCGCTGCGAAGAATTTTGGAAGCGCAGCCAGGGAAACGGCCGCGGGTCCGCTCTTCATTCTCATCTTCATCTTCAGCCATAAAGCGGCAGCGGATATCGTCACGGCGATGAGAAGCACCACGATCGGGCCAAGTCCGAAAAGATTGAGCACGACCGCAAGGGCTGCGATGGCCGCAAGAAGTTTCGTCCGCACTCCGGTTTTCGACAGCTTCCAGAGCGCCTGAATCACGATGGCAACCACGACCGGCTTGATCGCATACAGCATGCCCGCTACTTGCGGCAGCGCGCCATAGCGCACGTACGCCCAGGCAATCAGCGAAACGATGACCGCGGCTGGAAGCAGAAAGCAAGTGCCGGCCACGATCAGTCCGCGCCACCCGCGTTTCAGCTGGCCGATGAAGATCGTCGTCTCCGTCGAACTGGGACCGGGAATCAGGTTGGCGGCCGCCATCCGGTCGAGGAACTCGGCCTGGCTGATCCACCGCCGCCGCCGCACGAATTCTTCTTCCATCATCGCCAGATGCGCCGCGGGCCCGCCAAACGCAATCGTGCCCAGCCTCAGAAACGCCAGGGCGAGTTCCCCCAGCGACGCGTCCCGGATTTCCGTGGACTCAGCCATTGCCTGTGTGGCGCGGGCGCCCTCGCCCGCGACTCTCCGCCGAAGCAGAACATTCGAGGGTACCGCAAATTCAAAGATTTTGATGGAGTCGGGGATTGCCCGTACCCGTTGTTGAAGATTTTCTTCTCGTAGAGACGCGGCTTGCCGCGTCTCCCAAGGCGGAAACGGGGCAAGCCCTGTTCGGCACCAAAACAAAAGGCCGCTCGTTTCAAGCGGCCTTAATTCTTCTTCAGCTAAATGCTAAATGCTAACGGCGAAGAGCTGCCTCTAGTCTCCCGCCACCGGCTCGCCAACTTCTTCAGTCTCTTTCGCGTGGCCGTTGCCGTTCCCATTGGCCGGGGTAATCGCCGCCGTGATCGCGCCCAGCGGAATGAATCCGCCTTCATTCGACGTTGCCGGCTTCTCTTTCAGCACCACTTCCCGATAGAGCTGCGCCATGCGAGCGTCATAGGCCGCGTCGTTCTTGACTCGGTTATCAACTCTGACGCTCTCGGCCTTCTTGTCGCGGGCCCGCGCCTTCTCTTCGCGCGCCGTCTTCGCAATCCCCAGCTTGTCGAGATCGTGCTGCACTTCGTTGGTCACGATTTCGTCGCGCAGGTAGAGGGCGTGCGCTTCGTCTTGCATCTTGACTTTCTTGCCGCCCGCGAAGATCTCGTGGCGTCCATGCTCTTCGTACCACTTCGTCAGCGTGGAAGTCATGTGCATCTTCTCGATGATGTTGCGCCAGCCCACGCCCGTGTTGTAGGCGCAGAAGCTGATCTCGCCTTCCTGCGTCGCATAAGGAATGATGCACTGCTCGGTCCGCCGGAAATCATAGTTAAACAGATCCTGGAACCACATCCCGGCGATGAACAGGAAGTTCCACCGGTCCTGCCGCCGCTTCATCACGTCGTCAATCGTACGGTCCGGACCAACCTTGCCATAATTCTTGCCCGTAGCATTGAAGTTCTTGTCAAACTTCTTGAGCAGATCCATCATCTTGAAATGCGTGGGCGATTGGAACGGATCGTAGTTCTTCATCAAGCACAGCGCCATTCCAAACGCCGTCCAGAACTTCGAACGAGCTGCATCGTTAACCTTAGCAATATCCTTAGCCAGTTGATCGCCCTTAAGGAACGCCGTAACCGGCACCGCTTCCTTGGTTTCCTTATCGATCATCATGGCCATTCCGGTGCCGCAATTCGGATGGCATCCGCAAGAAAGCTGGCCCCAGTCATTGTTGCCATCCTGAGCGTGCATCACGTCGGCCCAGTCGCTGAACGTGCTCATGAAACTGATCGGGTACCAGTCGCGGGCGGGAACGCCGTAGCCGGTTTGATTCTTTACGTCGTGCGCCAGGTGCGCCAG
>JBAVVP010000377.1:0-9629 GCA_049697355.1 Terriglobales bacterium | reverse complement strand
GGCAGTGTCATCCGCACGTACTCCAGCAGTAAAGCCGTGCCGCTCAATGAACCGCTCGATCCCGACGATAAGAAGCCGGAAAAGCAGATCAAGCCGGAAGAGGGCTTGAATCGTTTCGTGTGGGATCTGCATTACGAGGAGGCGAATCGCGTCCCCGGCTATTACTTGTGGGAATACAACGACGGCGCGCGCGGACCCCTGGCGCTGCCGGGCCACTATCAGGTGCGGCTGAGCTTGGCCGGCAAGAGTGCAACGGCTCCGTTCGAAGTGAAGCTGGATCCGCGCGTTACGACTTCGCAGAGCGATCTGGAAAAACAGTTCAAGCTCGAGATGGACTTGCGCGAGCAGGTGAGCCGCGTGCACGACGCGGTGAACCAGATCCAGGACGTGCGCGAGCAGTTGGCAGGGCTCAAGAAGCGCCTGGTGCCGGGCGACTCTTCGAAAGTGTTGTTCGATGGGGCTAGCGCGCTGGAGGCAAAGTTGATCGCCGTACGCGACCCGCTGTTTAATTTCAAAATTAGCGCCAGCGAAGACTCTCTTGCCTACGTTCCGGGAATCGATACCAGGCTGGCGTTTCTTTCCATGGCCGTGGCGGGCTTCGCCGACTCCGCTCCGACCGAAGCGCAATACCAGCAATTCGACAAGCTGAAAAAGCAGACAGACGAATTACTGGCGCGCTGGGACCAGGTTCGCAATTCGGACATCGCGGCATTTCAGAAGCTGGCGGCAGAGCAAAACGTCCACTCCATCTATGTGCCCGACGTGAGAAGCGAGCGGGTGGCGGGCGGCGGCGAAGAATAAGGTGTGCGTGGAAGCGGGGCTCAGCCCTATAAGCGCTAACTTACGGAGGTCGGGCTAGAGGTTGAACCTCCAGGCTGGTTTCTGGGCGGCAACTTCCGGTTGGCCGACGATACTTCCATAGCTCTGGCTAAGACCCGTTCAGGTCGTCGCGGGTTGCCAGTTCGTTCACCTGCGGTTACGCGAGCACCAGCTCATTTCTGGGCCAATAGCGAGCGTGCGTCTTGAAGTTCGGGCCGGTCTCCGTCCGCATGCGCGCAGATGGACAGGAGCTGGGCATAGTATGTTTTCGCTTTTTCCTTATCGCCCGAAAGCTTGGCCGCGCGTGCGGCGCCGGATAGCGCGTTGAAACGATTTGGCGCCGTGCGCAGTGTGGCTTCGAACTCGACCATCGCTTGCGCGGGCTGCTTCAGTTCCAACAACATCTCGCCAAGCAGTTCGCGAGCTGGCAGGATGACCCCCGGAGTGACGTTATCCTTGTCGGTCCTGTCCTCGTGGTCGGCGGCAGAACGTATCTGCTGCAGGGCCTGCTCGCGCTTGCCCTCAGCCAGGGTTATCCAGGCAGCGGCGATCTCATACTGGATGTCTACTTGGTCAGCCCAGTACTTGCTGTTCTCTTGGGTAAGGACCTCTCGGATCGACACAAGCTGCTGCAAGTCTTTTCGAGCCGCTCCGGTATCGCCGAGATGGGATGCGGCCAGAGCTCGCGCGAAGTGCAGATTGGCCTCGGTCCAGGCCCACCGCCCACCGGGAAAGGTGTTGGACGGCACCGGCAGCGCGGCCGCTTCGGCCCAGCGATGCCGCTCCACGGCGTAGCGGGCGGACGAAGTACCCATCGCGTAGAGCCAGTTTCCGTATTGTGGATCGTCAGGTCGGCCGAGCGGCTGTTTTTCCAGCGCTCTTTTCGCCTCGCGGTCCTGGGCGCCTTGGAGATACGCATAGATCAGGTAGTCCTTCGCGTGCAGCTCGTTGCCGGGAGCGTTGTTTTTCTGGGCCGAGGCCGCCGACAGCAGGTTGGAATCGATGGATTCCTGCCACAAGCCGAGCCGGGTAAAAATGTGCGACGGCATGTGCAGCGCGTGCGGCGAATCCGGCGCGATCTTGGCGTAACGTCGCGCCGCGTCCAAGGCCTTCGCCGCCAGCGGCGGATAGTCGTAGGCGTGGATGATGTAGTGGGCTATGCCGGGGTGCTCCGGCTGCTCGACAAATAGCGGCTCTAGTATGGCGCCGGCCTTTTTCTGATTCACATACGCCTTGTCCGTGGGGGGCGCCGTGGCGATCAGTGCCAGAGCATGGAAAATGGCCGCTTCATGGTCGTCGGGGTAGCGCGCTTGCAGCTGGTCCATGGCTCCTTCGTAAGCCAGAGCGCGAGTGCGGTGGTCGAGCTTGTCGGCGTCCCCGTAAAACGTCTCGATAGCGGCAATATAGTCCCGTTCTCGCTGCGTCTTGGCGCTGGCTGACTTGGCTTTTTCCACGGCCGCCATTCCCGCCTTCAGATCGGCCGGACCAGGGGCTGGCCACAGCTGGTGGTAGTACGTCATGGCAATTCCCCAGTACGCCATTCCGCACGTGGGATCTTTTTGCGCTACAGCAGCGAAGGTATCGCTGGCTTTCTCGTACCAAAAGGAATGGAGCATCGCCACCGCGCTGCTGAATTGCGGCTGAACCGATGGTTCGCAGGAAACGGGGAAACTCACCTTGCCGAGTTTGCTCGGATCGCCTGCGGGATGCTCATGTTGGGCAACCGCTGGTGGCACGAATGCGGCGCACAGGCCCACAAGCAGCACCATGCAAATGAATGTGATTCGTTTCACGCTGGTCTCCTTGGTTGTTAAATAGGCCCTCTGGAATGAATACGCCGAATAGTTAAAAATCCGTGCGACCTATTTTGGGTCGCGACCCCAATGAAGTCAAGTAAGGCATCAAAACAGTTGCGCACCTGGCGTTCGCAGCGTGCATCGGATGGTCATTCGCCTATCCGTAGAAGTGACCTGGTTAGCAACCGATCATAGCGTGTTCTCGGGATTCCGCCCGAGTCACGGGCAATTCGGAAGTAATACTTAAGCCAGCGCATATGGGGTGCGCCCCGCTTGGACGGGCCCTTCGGCTCGGCTCAGGCATGCTCCGCCCGGTCCCCACACAAGAAAGCTCAGATGAACATCTCATCCTGCGGGACGCCCGCGCCGTTTTTCGGCTGGCGCCTTTTCTGGCCGAGGAAGACTTCGACTCCGGTGCTGATCGCGCTCATCAGCCCATTGACCTGGCGCAGCGGAGAGATCACGGTTTTGTGGACGGCATCGCTGGTCTCTTCGACTCTGTCCATGGTGCGGTTCAGCAGTTCATCGGCGCGGATGACTTGCAGCCGCGTACGATCGAGGGCATCGGTCAGCGTGGCATCGAGGCGCCCGAGTTGATTGCGCACCAGCGTGCTTGATTCCGAAAGGTTGACGGTCATGACGTCGAGCTTGGGGCGAATTTCCACCAACATAGCCTGCACCGTTTCCATCGTGGGCAGGGCTTTGCTCGTCACTTGGCTAGCGAGACCTTCCATCTTCGCCGTGCTCTTGCGGACGGCGACGTAAAGGCCCACGAGAATTCCCGCCTGGATCACGACCGCGAGCGTGGTCACCGCAATGAAAATTCTTAGGAGGTTGTCATCCATGCCTGCTCCTGCTGCGCTGGCAGGCTACCGCCAGCCCGCCCCTAAAGGGGCTTCTGATTTCGAAGACTCTTCGGTATCGCTAAAGCGATACCCTGATACAAATCTCGAGATCTGCTGATGTCAATGTCGAGTAGTTCAGCAGTTTATTAGATATTACTTGGGCGGTTCTGCCCCGGCGGCGGTCGTCTCGTGATAGGCCTGACGGCCCGCCTCGTAAGCGGAGCGGAACTGCTCTTTCTGCTGGTTGAGCACGTCGCGTCCGCGATCCACCCAGTCGCTCGCCTGTTCGCGTGCCCGGCGGGCGTGTTCCCGCGCTCTCTCGGTGCCTTCCTGCGCTTTCGCGCGAATGGCATCGCGGGTTTCATCGCCGGACTTCGGCGCATACAAGACACCGACTACTGCTCCCACTCCGAGACCCGCCAGAAACCACAAGAAGCCGTTGCCTTCACGATCCGCCATAACTACCTCCTCAGTCTCTCTGTGTATCGGATGGTAGCACCCCGATATGTGAAAGACAATTCATGGCGCGTGGGTGAAGACGATGCTGCAGGGGCAAGCAGTTCGCGAGCTACGAGCAGCGAGCTACGAGCCGCGAGCTTCGAGCAACCGGTTCGCTCACAGCCCACAGCTCGAAACTCATAAAGAACCTCTTGTGCGGAACGCGCCAAAGGCGGAGAATAGGGCGTTTTTCAGGAGGCGTTTTTTGTCCGACCGCAAGTATAGGCAACGCGGATACCAGGATTCCGGCGCGGGACCGAAGAAAGAAAGAGAGCCGGGGAAGCCGGCAGCCGCGAAAAAAGAGAATACGTTCGGGCCGCGGCCGATCAACATGCCCGGAACGAGAACCGTCTCCCGCTGCGCCGAATGCGGGGCACTTCTGCAGAATCTCACCGCTCACGTCGGGCAGTGCCCGAAGTGCGGGTTCGATCTGCACGCCTGCAAACAGTGCGAACACTTCGACCCCTCCAGCCGCTTCGAATGCAATCAGCCGATTCCCGCCAGAATCTCGCCCAAAGACAAGCGCAACGACTGCTCGCTCTATTCCATCCGCGTGATGATCGAAAAAGAAACTTCCAGCAAGGGCAGCCAGCGCCCGAACGATGCGCGCGCGGCGTTTGACAATCTGTTCAAGGACTGACCAGCGAACGGCTAGGGCACAAGAAATGTTCGCCCACCGCCGGTCGTGGTATTCCGCATTCGTAAGCTAGCGGCGACCGGCTGCCGCAGTTCCAAAGCGGCCCTTCGCTGCTTCATACACGTGCAAAGCCGGTTGTTTCCGGTCTGGGCGTGGCCGGGCAGCGACGGTAATGTGAACGTCGTGCCCAAGTAAGAGGAGGAACCGCAGAAGGCGCTCGATCGAAAAGTCAGTCAGACGGCCTCGCATCAAGGCGGATATCTTGGGTTGGTCCACGCCCAGCACCTTGGCCGCCTGCACTTGGGTCAGTTTTCGGCGTTCGATGATGTCAACGATGCGGTGAGCCAGATCGGCCTTTGCTCGTGCTTCTGGCGGATTGCCGACGCCCAGATCAGCAAAGATATTCCCGCTGCCTTCGGCGTAATGCTTCTTCATTGTGATTCCCCTTCGGCTTCCAACTTCACCACTTGCGCGAGTCGCCGCTTTACCAGGTCCATGTCAGGTTTCGGTGTTGCGATGCCACGTTTGGACTTCTTTTGGAACACGTGCAGAACATAAACCGCCGCCGGAAACCTCACCGTATATACCGCCCTGAACGTGCTCTTCTTGAAGTCAGACGATATTTCCTGCACGCCCGGCGCAATCCCCTTCAGAGGCTTGGCGTTAACGGGCATTTTGCCCCGCTGGACTCGCTCTAGCGCAAAGCCAATCTCGCTCTTAACCTCATCCGGCAGTTGGCGCAGCACCGCTCGTGAATCTCCCATGAATCGTACGGGTCTCATCGAAGTGGCTGTCCAGTGCCGATCGTAGACTATGCTACTATTGGCATATTGTCAAGGTTATTGTCCGCGCCTTTCGGCGGGATCCCAACACATCAAACCTCCATCCGAGCACGCCGCGCTACGGCTTCTGCGTGGGCCGCAGCAGAATTTCGCTGGCGAAGGATTGCGGGGCCTGGGTCACGATCATGGCGACCGCGTGCGCCACGTCTGCCGCTTGCAGCATCTTCTCGGCATTCTTTCCGGGATGCGGGCTGAACTCGGTGTGAACCGAGCCCGGGCAGATGACCGACACGCGAATGTTGTGGGCGCGCAATTCCTCCGCCACCGAGTAGCTCAATCCATTCAATCCCCACTTGGAGGCGGCGTAGGCGGCTCCGTTGGGCAGAGGGTTCTTGCCGGCCAGGGACGAGATGTTGATGATGTGTCCGCCGCCTTTGGAATTCATCATGAGCGGCGCCAGGCTGCGGATGCAGTAATACACGCCGCGCAGGTTCGTGTTCATCACGCGATCCCAATCGTCGGGCGAAAGCTGATGAAGCGGTCCTGCGGCGCCGGCGATGCCGGCATTGTTGACGAGAATGTCCAGCCGGTGAAAGGTGTGCTCGATTTGCGCGGCTAACGATTCTACCGAACGCAGATCGGTGACATCGCATTCGATCACCGTACTTTTCTCGGCGCCCTTCCCGGAAGTCTGACCGCCGCTGCTCCGGATGGCCGCGGCAGTTTGCTCGAGGGCTTCGCGCGAGCGTCCGCATAGGACGGTGTGCGAGCCCAGTTCGGCCAGGGTCAGGGCGATCGCCCTGCCAATGCCGCGTCCCGCTCCGGTAACGACCGCGACTTGGCCCGCCAGAGGCGGGTTGGATGCAGCGCTCGTCAAGAGACGGTCCTCCACGGGGAATACGAGAGAAAAAACTATTCTATTTTGGATCGGGTGGGTTGTGTATCGAATGATGCAGGGTGAGATGCCTTTCGACAGGGCCGGGTATTTGGGCATCTAAACATTCAGGAGGGGTAAATGGAGCAATCCGCTTGCCTTAGCGGGATTCCGTCCTTATAATCCGCTCACCGGAATAATGGTTCAGCCGCGGTACGTCTCGAGGCGGCCCATGATTCTCGGGACCAGTCAGTGTGAATTGCAGTGTCAGTTGCAGAGAGAAAGATTGGTTCATGGTGCAAGCCCGGCACCAGATCGAATGCAATCGGGCGAGAAATCAAACTCCAGCTTCCCCATGAATTAAGGAGCCACAGTAATGAAGAAGATTTTTTTCGCGATGTTGCTGGTAGCCGCGGTTACCGCCGTCGCTCAAACCACTTCGGCACCAGCCCAATCTGCGCCGGCGCAGAATCCCACAGCCACTCCGGCCGCTCCCCAGAAAAAAGATATCAAAGACCCAGCCGAATATAACGCCTACGTCGGCGCCGTGCAGCAAACCGACGCCGCGGCCAAGGTCAGCGGTCTGGAAGCGTTTCTGACGCAGTATCCCAACAGCGTGATGAAGGAAGACGCGCTGGAGATTTTGATGGGCGCTTACCAGCAGACGCTCAGTCAGGCGAAAACGCCCGACCAGCAGAAGCTCGATCAGACCAAGATGCTGGAAACCGGGCAGAAGGTTCTGCTCGTGAACCCATGCAACATCCGGGCGCTGGCGCTGCTGGCCTACACCAGGAACGCGCAACTGAACTATGCGGAGGCGGGCCAGCTTGGCGAAAAAGGGATGCAGTGCCTGCCCACGGTTCCGAAGCCGGATGGCATGTCGGCCCCGGATTTTCAGAAACTGAAAGATGGAGCCGCGACCATCTTCAACGGCGCGGTCGGGGTCAGCGCTTTCCAGTCAACCGCCCAAGCCAAGGGGAACGACTACACCAAGGCCGTGAAGTATCTGCGGGCCGCCGTCGAAGCGGATCCGGCGAACCTGCTCAACGTTTATGATCTGGGGCGCGCCTATCTCGAGGTTGGACCGGCGGAAAACGACGTGGACGGACTTTTCTTCATCGCGCGCGCGTCCAATCTGGCGCAGGGTGCGGGCAAGGCTGCGATCGCGAAGTTCGGCTTGAGCAGGTACAACAAGTACCACGGAAGCGAAGAGGGATGGAGTGATCTGCTGGCGAAGACCGCCACCACCCCGCTGCCTCCGGCGGGCTTCACCATCACGAAGTACGTGCCGCCGACTCCTGCTGAGCAAGCGGCCGCCCTGATCAAGAGCAAGAAGATTGAGGAGATGAGCTTCGCGGAGTGGCAGTTGGTTCTTTCCGAAGGCACGCCCGAAGACGCGGAGAGGGTGTGGGCCGTACTCAAAGGGAAACCGTTGCAGATGGCGGCCCATATCATCAGCATCGACGCCACAAGCAAAACCGCAACCAAACTGATGTTGGCTGGCAGTGAGGACGATGTGGAAGCCAAGCGCGCCGACATCGATCTGACCATGTCGGCCGCGATCCCCGCAAAGCAGATGCCGAAGGAGGATACGGACTTCCAGTTCGAAGGAACGCCGGTTTCCTACGTGGCGAAGCCGTTTGTGATGACCATGAACCAGGGGGCATTGCTGGTGAAATCGCTGCCGAAGCCGAAGCCGCCTGTCCACAAGAAGCCCGCTGCACACTGAGAGGCAGGTCTCAGGTGTTAGGTCTTAGGTCTTAGGAAAGGCTTGGCTGGTACGAGTCTCGAACAAAGAAGGGCGGCCCGGATTGGGCCGCCCTTTTATTGTTTCTTCTCAGACCTTGGAGCCTTGCGGTTTTCCTAAGATCTAAGACCTAAGACCTAAGACCTGACCCCTACCGAACCAGTCTTCTCTCCACCGGGACCGGCCGCGCGCTGCGCGGCGGGCGCTTGGCGCCGGCGCGCAACGGACGCACATCAATCTTCAGCTCTTGCATGGTCCGGCTCAGCGTGTTCCGGTGCATACCTAATTGCCGCGCTGCCTTGCACTGGTTGCCGCGGTTTTCCTCGAGCACGGTCATGATAAAGCGTTTCTTAAACTCACGAACCGCTTCGGAGTAGAGGATGTTGCTTTTGTACATCTGAAGTATGAGTGCTTCCAATTGATCTTTCACCTTGCCTCATTTCCGCACCTTTGCAGCCTATGAATCCCTGACGAATTCTGACAAACGCTACTTGGACTGTCCGGAGGACGGCGATTGAGTCTTTTCGGTTGTCGAATGCTCCAGCCGCATATAATCCAAGCCCTGGTAAAAGCGATGGCGCAATTCTGACGGTGCGAGCCAGATCACTGCCCTTCCGCCTACCAGGAAATATGGAGCCAACTGCGATCCCGCCAGCCACTTCGCAGCCGGCGCAAAAGCGGCCATGGCGGTGAGCACAATCGCCACTACCAGGACGCCTCGCAACAAACCCAGGACCGCTCCCAAAATCCGGTCAATCGTACTGAGACCGGCCTTCTTCATTGCCCAGCGCGCGACCCGTCCGGCCAGGCCGGCAACCAGCAGGACCGCGAAAAACACGATCAGGAACCCAGCGATCTCGCCTAACCACGGCGACTTCAAATGCGGCGCGAACCAGTCCGCCACACGACGATACTGCCAGGCGGCCAGCAGGTACCCCACGACCAAGCCAGCCAGCCGGAAGGCTTCATGAAAGAACCCTTCGCTGGCTGCCCCGATCACGGAAAACACCAGAAATCCGAGGATGATCCAGTCCGCAATGCTCATGATTCAAGACGAAGCTCAACCATCCGAGCGCACGCGGGCTAAATCTCCAACTCGCGTCCCGTCAACTGACGATACGCCTCGAGGTACTTTTCGCTGGTGCGCCGCGCAACTTCTAGGGGAAGGGCGGGCGCGGGCGGTTGTTTGTTCCAGTGAATTTCTTCGAGGTAGTCCCGTACATACTGCTTGTCGTAAGAATCCTGCGCCTTGCCCGGTTGATAGGTGTCGGCCGGCCAGAAGCGCGAGGAATCCGGTGTGAGCACTTCATCCGCCAGGGTGATGCCCTGGGCGGTCTGTCCAAATTCAAACTTGGTGTCGGCGATGATGATGCCGCGCTGCCGCGCATAATCCGCGGCTTTCTTGTAGATTCGCAACGTGATGTCGCGCAGTTGGCGGCTCAGTTCGGGATCGACCCGCTGGCACATTTCTTCAAAGGAAATGTTGATGTCGTGTCCGGTGCTGGCCTTGGTGGCGGGCGCGAACAGGGGTTCCGGCAACTGGTCGGATTCCTTCAAACCGGGAGGAAGTTTGATGCCGCAGACCGTGCCCGTCTCCTGGTACTCCTTCCATCCGGAACCGGAAAGGTAGC
>JBAVVP010000376.1:0-6689 GCA_049697355.1 Terriglobales bacterium | reverse complement strand
CGTCAAGCCGTTGCTCGTGGTGTTGACCACGCCGACCTCGCTCAGATTCGGCAGCGTCACATACGCCGTGGTTTGATTCGGGGCCACGGCCACAAAGTTCGGCGCCGAACCGGCCGGCAGAGTGATGGTCGTTGTGGTGTTGATGCTAGTGATGTTGCTGAAGCTTACCTTGCTAAGTGAACCGGATTGGTTCACGACCAACGCCTGGCCGGCGGTTTGCTGGACGGCGTGCACCGGAGCGATGCCGATACACAGAGGCGTGGTGCAATCGGCAACGCTCGCGATCGAGTCGCCGGAGACATCGACCACCATGACGCTGCCGGCAATGGTGGTTCCGTTATCGCTGATCGCCACCACCGAGTGGGCCGCCGCCGGGTTCGGAAAGGTGGGGGGATTCGGGATGATAATCGGGCGAAACGTGTCGCCACACCCGGTACAGATCAGATGAAGCAACAGAACAAGCCCCAGCCAGAGAAACCGCTTCATTCAAACTCCATCAAAAAAGTTTAGTCTTACGCGGAATCCGTTATTGTATCGGGAACCGGGTGGCGAGGGGAAATCGGGCAGCCCTTGGGTCATGGTGCAGTTTGGGTTCGTCCGGTGGTGCTTTTCTTTGCGCCCTTCGCGAATCCTTAGCGCACTTTGCGTTAGAGACTTTCTCCTATAGCGCGGATGTAGCCTTCTTTCGCGTCAGTTCTCTTTCGCGCAGCCAGGCAAAGATCACAGGAGTCACAATCAGCACGTGCAACAAAGAACTGACCATGCCTCCAAGAACCGGAGTGGCGAGCGGCTTCATCACTTCGGCTCCGGTGCGCGCAGACCACATGATGGGAAGCAGACCCGCCACCACCGTGGATACGGTCATGATTTTCGGACGCAAACGCAAGAGCGCTCCTTCCATCACCGCTTCCCGCAACCCCTCTACGGTAAGCGTACCCATCGCAGCTTTCTTTCGTTCCACCGCCTCTTCCAGGTAGATCACCATCACCATGCCGGTCTGCACCGCGGTGCCAAACAGTGCGATGAAGCCGACCCAAACGGCAACCGAGAAGTTGTACCCCAACAACTTCAGAAGGAAGACTCCACCGCTCAACGCAAAGGGCACGGCGAGGATCACGTGCGAAGCTTCTTTGAAGGAGTTGTAGGTCTTGTAGAGCAGCACAAAGACGATCAGGAACACGGCCGGGATGACGAGTTCGAGCCGTTTCTTTGCACTAATCTGGTTTTCATACTGCCCGCTCCACTCGATGTAATAGCCGGGTGGCATTGTCACCTGGCGGGCGACGGCGCGCTGCGCCTCGTCCACGAACCGGCCCACGTCGCGCCCCCGCACATTCATCAGTACACTCCCGCGAAGCAGTCCGTTTTCGCTGCTGATCATGGAAGGCCCCATCACCACGCCTAAGTCGGCCACTTCCCCAAGCGGAATCTGCGCACCGTTGCTGGCGGCGACCAGCACGTTATTCCGCAGCGCCTCGGGATCCTGGCGGAAATCGGCGGAGTAACGCACTCGCACGGGCAGACGTTGACGCCCGTCAATGGCGGTCGTGAGGTTCTTGCCGCCAATCGCGGTCTCGATCACGTCCTGCACGTCGCCCACATTGATTCCGTAGCGGGCGGCGGCTTCGCGGTTCACTTTGATTTCAAGATACGGCGCGCCTGTGATGCGCTCAGCATAGAGGTCAGCGACACCAGGAACCGGACCGAGAGCCCGTTCGATTTCAGTCTCTTTCTGCTCGATGGTCGCGAGATCATTCCCAAAAACCTTCACTCCCACCTGGGTACGAATGCCAGTCGAGAGCATGTCGATGCGGTTGCGGATCGGCTGAGTCCAGATATTGGTCACGCCCGGCAGGCGCAGCTTGTCATCCAGTCTTTGCAGGATCGCTTCCTTGGTTGTGCCAGCGGGCCATTGATCCTTGGATTTAAAATTGATGACGGTCTCGGTCATGTTCACTGGCGCCGGATCGATGGCGCTTTCCGCCCGGCCGATTTTGCCAACCACGCTCTCCACCAGCGGGTCTTGCGCAATGATTTTGTCCTGCCAGCGAAGAATCTCGGTTGCCTTGGTGAGAGAAATGCTGGGGTCGGTAATGGGCATGAACAGAGCCGTCTCTTCATCAAGCGGCGGCATGAACTCGGAGCCGATCGTGGTGGCCAGCCAGAGGGCGGAGGCAAAGATTACAACCGCCGCACTCAGCGTCATGATCCTGTGCTTTAAAGCCCAGCGCAGTGCAGGTTTGTAAATCATCCCCAGGCCGTGCATCACGGGATTTGCGTCTTCGCGGTGCAGTTTTCCGCGGATGAGGAAAGTGCAAAGCACCGGCACCAATGTGACCGCGATCAGGGTGGAGCACACCATGGCGAAGGTCTTGGTGAAGGCCAGCGGATGAAACATTTTGCCTTCCATGCCGGTGAGTGCAAACACTGGGACGAAAGCAAGAATGATGATGGTCATCGCAAAGAAGATCGGCCGGCCTACTAACATCGTCGCTTCCAGAGTGATTTGGCCAATCGCCGACTGGTACTCGCCATGTTCTTCGTAGTAGCGCTCTGCGTGCCGCAGCACGTTTTCCGTCATCACAATCCCCGCATCGACAAGCACCCCAATCGCAATCGCGATCCCGCCAAGTGACATGATGTTGGAAGAGATGCCGGCGTAGTGCATGAACAGAAAGGATCCCAAAACCGCCAACGGCAGCGGCAGGGTCACGATCAGGATGCTGCGGAAGTGCCACAGGAAGATCACGTGCGCGAGCGTGACCAGGAGGATCTCTTCCAGCAGCGCCGACTTCAAAGTATTTACTGCGTGAAGTATTAAAGTACTGCGGTCGTAGAAAGGAACGATGTGGACACCCTTGGGCAGGCCGGGTTCCAACGCTGCAAGTTTTGCTTTGACGCCGCTGATTACTTCTTGTGCGTTTGCGCCGTTGCGGATGACTACCACACCGCCCACGACATCCTTGCCGCCTTGGTCGAGAACGCCACGCCGGAATTCCGGGCCCAAATGAACATTCGCGATGTTGCGGATGTAGACGGGTGTTCCCGCGGTGGCGGTGAGGACGATGTTCTCAAGGTCCGCCGTCGAGCGAATCAAGCCAATTCCGCGGACGGCCATCTCCTGGTCGCTGGCTTCAATCACCTTGGCGCCGACGTTCGTGTTGCTTCGCTGAACGCCCTCGATCACCGTGCGCAAAGGGATGTTGTAAGCGCGCAGTTTGATGGGATCGACGTCGATCTGATACTGGCGTACCCACCCGCCGATGCTCCCCACTTCCGCCACGCCGGACACGGAATTCAGTTGGTACTTGATGAACCAGTCTTGCAGGGAGTGCAATGTGCCGCCGTCGTAGGGTCCTTCGACGGTGTACCAGAACACCTGGCCCACGCCCGTGGCATCCGGACCTAGAACAGGTACGACTCCTTCGGGAAGGAAACCGGTCGCCAAATTCAGGCGTTCCAAGACCCGCGTCCGGGCAAAGTAGGGATCGATTTTGTCCTGGAATATGACGTTGATCATCGAGAAGCCAAGTGCCGAGGAGGAGCGCACGTCCCTCACTCCGGCCAGCCCTTGCAGGTTGACGGTGAGGGGATACGTGATCTGATCTTCGACTTCCTGCGGGCTGCGGCCTGCCCAATCGGTGTAAACGATCACTTGGTTTTCACTGAGATCGGGAATGGCATCGATTGGCGTCCTGAGCAATGCCCAGTAACCCCACACGGCCAGCAGCGCGTAACCCAGCAGGATGAGGAAGCGGTTCTTTAGCGAAAATTCAATGAGCAGGTGAATCATGGTTTCTCCTCTTCACTGCGCACTCAGCCGGGCGTGATAGCTGCCCAAGAGTTGCCCGCCGCGGCTGGCATTCACTTCGACATTCCAGGAACCCGCGGCCGGGATCTTGACCGCGCCCACGTAGTCGGAGCCCTTCCATTCCAGGTCGGTGGCGGCGCGCACCTCGCCCATGCCCATCGCCGGCATCGCCGGCATGATAAGCGTGACCTTCACCTGCACATCGGTTAGCGGCTTTCCGGAAGCGTCGAGCACGGTCACATGCAGCGTTGCATTGGAATTCCCGCGAGGTGTCTCCGGATCGGAACGGAAGCTGAGCTTGATCTGAGGAACGGCGGGCGCTTCTGCCTGACTTTGTTCTGACTGACCGTGATCAAATTCTTTCGATCCGCCATAAAGCCCGGTCATACCCGCGGTGATACGAGTTTGGGAGTCGATCAGAAAACTGCCCTGGCTGACGATGCGCTCGCCTTCCTTGAGGCCGGCAAGCACGGGGTAGTAGTCGTTTCCTGGTGTGCCGAGTTGCACCTGCCTGCCCTCGAATTCCCCATTGCTTTTGGCCACGTAGACGATCTGGCGCGTACCGGTATCGAGAACCGCCGATCGAGGGATCGCGAGAACGTCCCGCCCCGCGGGTGCGGCGAACTTCACCTGCACGAACATGCCGGGGCGAAGGCGCAGGTTGGGATTCGGGACCTGGATGCGAGCCGACGCCGTGCGCGTCTGAGGGTTAATGGAAGTATCGAGAAATCCGACTCGCCCGCGCAGCGTACTGCCCGGTAATGAATCGGAAGTGATTTCAACAGACTGGCCGGTGTGCACGGAAGGCAGGTCTGGTTGGTACACGTCTGCCTTCACCCAAACCGTGCTCAGGTCGGTGACGGTAAAGAGGACTTCTCCGGCGTTTACGTATTGGCCCTCGGCAACTTTGCGTTCGGTCACAATCCCGCCCACGGTGGAATAAATGGCGATTTCGGTCTGAGGTTCGATCTGAGGCTTCGCCGATGATGATGACGCGATCTCATCCAGTTGCTGCGTGGTGAGTCCCCAAAGTTCCAGCCGGCGGCGGCTGGCGGTTACGAGATCTTCGGCGCCGGAGACGGCTAGAGGCTCGGCGGCAGTGCCTAGGCGCTTTCGGTTCTCCAGCGAAAGTCTGTATTCTTCCGCGGCAGAAAAAACTTCAGGACTGTAAAGGGACGCAATCGCCTGCCCACGGCGCACTTGCTGGCCCGTAAAATTAACGTACAGCTTGTCGATGCGGCCACCGATGCGCGCACTGATCGAAGCCAGTTGCGTTTCCGGTTCGTCCACCTTGGCGACGGCGATCAGAGCGCGTTGTAGATCACGCCGCCTGACTTCAACCGTTTCGACGCCAATGTCTCTCTGCTCTTTCTGGGTTAGCTGAATGTTGCTTAGCTGGATGTTGGAGACAGAGGCGTCTGCCTTCTCTGGTTCAGGGTTTGTGCGTGGAGAGGTGGTCGGCTCCGGCGTTGTCTCGTACTTGGGAGTCGGGGCTTTTTGCGGCTGGGCCGCGATGCGCTCGGGGTGCCATAGCCGCAGCACGCCGAAGGCGCCGAGGGCCAGCACGAGTCCGAGAGCGAGTCCTGTGCCGAGGATCTTCTTTTCATTGCGTGTCATTGTCATTGCCGCACCTCCGGAGTGATTTGAGGCAGAGAAGCTTGCGGAACAGGTGTATCGGGTTCGTATCCATCCCTCGTCAGCGGAGCTCCCACTGCGCGTTCGAGATCCGCAATCCGCGATTCCAGTTCTGACGCGGCGCGGTAGTAATCGAGTTCAACGTCGAGAGTCGTATTTTGGCTGTCGAGCAGGTTGAGAAAATCGGTGCGATCGGCCTGATATGCAGCGATGGTTGACTTCAGCATCGCCTGTGCTTGAGGGCGGAGTGTCCGACTATAAAGATCAACGAGGCGCTTGGCAGATTGCGCGCGAATCAGAGCTTCCTGGATTTCCTCGAAGACGACCGCCAGCTGATTGTCGTACTCGGCGCGCTCCGCCGAAAGATCCGCATTCGCCTCGGCGATTTCCGCGTCGTGGCGGCCGCGGTTCAGCCAGGGCAGCGTGACCGATAGCTCCGCCATGTACGTGTTGCGATAACGAGCGCCATCCGGCATGAGCATGTAACCAGCGCTCAGGCTGTAGTCCGGCGTGTAGCCCTTTTCGGCAAGCTTGCTACGAACCTCGCCCTGTCGCACACCGGAGGACGACATCGCCAACTCGGGGCGATTCTCCAAGGCGTTCTTTTCCAGGTCCAGGAGCGCGGGAAGCTTTTGCGGCGGAGAATATTCGCCTTGGACTTCGAGTGGAGATCCTGGGTCCCGTCCCAGCAGCGTATTCAGTCGAGCTCGCGCCAGACCTCCATCCTGTTCGAGCATCACCAGGTGCTCGACCAGTTTGGTGAGAGCGATCTGTGCTTTCAGCACGTCCTGCTGCGGAACGCGTCCGACAACATACTTGATCCGAGCCGACTCCGAGGACTGGCGAGCCAGCGCCGCCTGCTCATCATGCAGGAGGAGTTCGTCCTGATTGCGGAGCAGATCGTAGAACGTCTTCCGGACTTGAGCCGTGACGTCGCGTCTTTTGGCCTCCAGTTCCGCTTTGACCTGCTCCACTTCCTCCGAAGCAAGCTGTGTGCGAAGTGCGCGCTTGCCCGGACCGGGCAGCGACTGGTTGAACATGAACATGCGCTGTGTCTGGTTCAGGTCCCAGGGCTTGGCGAGTGGTGTGCCCCAGCCGCGATACATGAACTCGGGGTCGCTCAACGACCCCGCACTGCGCACACGTGTCTCGGCGATTGCGACACGACGCACCGCCGCCCGGATTTCGGGATTGTTGGCCAACGCAGCGGTTTCAAGTTCAGCAAGGCTCATCGGCTGCGAGG
>JBAVVP010000375.1:0-8799 GCA_049697355.1 Terriglobales bacterium | reverse complement strand
AAGCCCGAAGGCGCTCCGCAAATTCTTTTCGCCGCGCTCGATGCCTCGATCGCTCGCGAACTGGAGCCGGAGTTCGCCGCCGCCGGTTGCGCCGTCGTCTCCAATTCGAGCGCCTTGCGCATGCAGGCCGACGTCCCGCTGGTGATTCCGGAAGTCAACGGCGATCACATCCAGTTGATCGAAACCCAGCCCTGGCGCCGCAAGTCCGGAGGCTTTGTCGTCACCAATCCCAACTGCTCGACCATTGGGCTGGTGCTCGCGCTGGTTCCGCTGCATCGCCGTTTCACGCTCGATACGGTGATGGCAGTGACCATGCAGGCGGTCAGCGGCGCCGGATATCCGGGAGTTGCGTCCCTCGACATTCTCGGCAACGTCATCCCCTACATTGGAAAAGAAGAAGAGAAGATGGAAGAGGAAACGCAAAAGTTGCTGGGAACGCTGAACGGCGGGCGCGTCGACCCTGCTCCCTTTGCCATGAGCGCGCAATGCAACCGCGTTGCCGTCGAAGACGGCCATACCGAATCGGTAGCGATTCGTCTGAAACACAAAGCGAAGCCCGAGGAAATCATCGCCGCCTGGAACGATTTTCGTGCCGAGCCGCAGCAACTGCGCCTGCCGAGCGCACCCGCGCTGCCTATCGTGTATATGACCGCGCACGACCGTCCGCAACCGCGCTTCGATTGCGACCTCGGCGCAGGCATGACTACCGCCGTCGGCCGCTTGCGCAAATGCAACGTCCTCGACTGGAAGTTCACCGTCCTCTCGCATAACACCATCCGGGGCGCTGCCGGAGCCGCGCTTCTAAACGCCGAGTTGCTGAAAGCGAAAGGGTATCTCGCGTGAGAACCGTTTTCACCACAGAGACACAGAGACACAGAGGAAGCCAAAATCATGTCTGCGCCTTTCCGACTTTCAACAAGATTTTCTCTGTGACTCTGTGTCTCTGTGGTGAGTTCTTCCCTGTCTGTAAGGAGCACCCCCGCCCATGATCGTCATGAAGTTCGGCGGGACCTCCGTACAAGACGCAAAAGCCATCGACCGCGTAGCCCACATCGTCCAGGGACGCCTGGCCGACCGTCCCGTGGTGGTGGTCAGCGCCATGGCCAAGGTCACCGATTCCCTGCTCGCCATGGGAAAGGCCGCCGGAAGCGGCGATCGCAAGACCGCTCTCAAAATGGCCCGCGCCTTGCGGGAGCGCCACTACGACACCGCCGGAGAGCTTCTCGGCACCGCCCTGTTCACCGAGTTTCACGGCGACCTGGGCTCCGACTTTGAGGATCTGGACGAGTTATTGCGCGGTATTGGCGCGGTCGGCGAAATCACTCCTCGCACTTACGATTACGTTGCCTCGTTCGGTGAAGTGCTTTCGAGCAAGATCGTGGCTGCCGCTTTCACGGCCCGCGGATTGCCCGGCGCGCACGTCGATTCGCGCCAGTGCCTCCTCACCGACAGCAGCTATGTCCACGCCGTTCCTCAGTTCGAAGAAACCAACGAGCGCCTGCGTAAGAAAGTCCAGCCTCTGATCGAGGCGGGCAAGGTTCCGGTGATGGGCGGGTTCATTGGCTCCAATCGTGCCGGCATCACCACCACCATCGGCCGCGGAGGCTCCGATTTCTCGGCCGCGATTTTTGGCGCGGCCCTCAATGCCGAGCGCATCGAAATCTGGACCGACGTCGACGGCATGATGACCACCGACCCGCGCCTTTGTCCCGAGGCCCGCCGCATCAAGGTCATCAGCTTTGACGAAGCCGCCGAACTCGCCTACTTTGGAGCCAAGGTCCTGCACCCAGCAACCGTGCTGCCCGCGATTCAGAAAAACATTCCCGTCTATGTTCTGAACTCGCTGAACCCAACCTGCGAAGGCACCAAGGTCACGGCGCGAGCTCCCCGCTGCACGAATATCTTCAAGGCCATCGCGCTCAAGAAAAAGATCACGCTGGTCGAAGTTGCCGCGCCTCGCCGTTTGCTGGTGCGCGGATATTTGAAATCCATCTTTGAGGTCTTCGATCATCACGAAGTAGCAGTGGATGTGGTTTCCACCTCCGAAGTCAGCGTCTCGGTCACCGCCGAGACCAACGAGGCCATTCCGGCGCTGGCCGCCGAACTGGCAAAACTCGCCGACGTGAAGTACGAGGGGCGCAAGGCGATTGTCTGTCTGGTGGGCGAGAATTTGCGCGACACCCCCGGGATCGCCGCCAAAGTCTTCGGGATTCTCGAGAACGTGAAGATTCGCATGATTTCGCAGGGAGCGTCGGAAATCAATCTGACCTTCGTGATCGACGAAGGCGACGCCGCCGAGGTGGTGAAGCGATTGCACCATGCGTTCTTCGCGGAGGCCGACCCGGAAGTGTTCGCGTAGGTGCTTTTACCGCCGAAACGCCGGGAAAACAACGGACAAAGGACCGGAGATTTTCGAGGGGGGAGCGATGAAGATGACCAATTTTGTACGAGTTGGTTGTGGGATTCTTCTTTTTGCTGCTCTATTTTGGGCCTGGTACAGTGTCGCCGCCAATTATGACTATGGTGCTCTGGCAGGAACATATGTCTTTCATGGGAACGGAGAAACCTGCACTTTGTACCTGCGTCCAGATCGTACCTTTGTGCAAGAGCTTAGTCGTTCCGGTGAGATTAAGAAGGCCCAGGGACACTGGGATCGCTATGGCGAATCACACGTGTCATTTTCCGATGAATTCCTGCGGGTATCTGGAGAAGAGATGAATGCTGCGGGACAAGCACACGGCGAATTCGACAAGCTCCTCGGGATATTTCCGACCCTTGTTTTGGCGCCTCTTCCAGCCGGTCCCACGTTCCATAGAAAATTGTCACTAAAGAACCGTTTTAAGATTTTCTCGGCGTACTCCGCGTCTCGGCGGTGAAGAGGTTTTAGCATGAATCTTCTAATCCTCGGCTGTGGCAAAACCGGATCGCTGGTGGCGGAAGTGGCCCGCGAGCGCCGCCATCACGTGCGCACCTTGGATGTCGACGAAAACGCGGATGCCCGCGCCCTCACTCCCGCTTTTCTTTCTCCGTTCGACGTGGCCATCGACTTCACTACGCCGGCGGCGGTCGTCGCCAACGCCGAGGCCTGCATCCGCGCCAAGAAGAACCTCGTGGTCGGAACCACCGGCTGGTACGAGCAATTGCCGCGCTTGCGCGAAATGGTGATCGAGGCCAAGACCGGGCTCCTCTACGGATCGAATTTCTCTATCGGCGTGAACCTGTTTTTTGAGATTGCCGCCACCGCGGGAGCGGCGCTGAAATACGACTACTCGGGCCAGATTTTCGAGCGTCATCATGCGACCAAGAAAGACGCTCCTTCGGGGACCGCGATCACGCTCCAGAAAATTGTGCGCGAGGCGGGAGGCAACGACAATGAAATCGAGATCGTCTCCTTCCGCGAAGGCGACGTGGTCGGCCTGCACGAAATCACTTTCGATTCTCCCAACGACCGGATCTATCTTTGCCACGACGCGAAATCGCGCCGCGGATTCGCAGAGGGCGCGGTGCGCGCCGCCGAGTGGCTGGCGGGTAAGACAGGCTTTTTCGAGTTCCGCAACGTCTGGCGGGAACTTTAGATGAAGTCGTTTACAATGAGCGGTCGCCGCAACGGACGAGGGCTACCCTCCGGTGCTTCGTCTTGTTGCTTAACCGGACGGGTCTGAAGGGCAGATGGGTCGCCACTCCAGAAATTCGAAATGGGGAGTGCCTGATGAAAACGCCTGCACTATTTGACTTAACCGGTCGGGTAGCCGTCGTAACTGGCGGCAATGGCGGAATTGGTCGCGGCATTGCGCTCGGATTGGCCGAAGCCGGGGCCGCGGTCGCAGTGTTGGGACGAAACGACGAAAAGAACCAGCGGGTGCTTTCCGAATTGAAAGCCATCGGTGTTCCCTCGGTTGCTGTGCGGGTTGATGTGACCGATCGCGCCGGATTGGAGCCCGCGCTGAACCGGGCCGAAAGCGAACTCGGTGGCATAGATATCCTGGTTAACAATGCCGGCAACGTGTCGTTGAGCGGCGGTGTCTTGAACGAAAAATCTGAAGATTGGGACAACGTCATCGAGACGCAACTCAATGCAGTTTTCCTTCTCTCGAAGCTCGCTGCCAGATCGATGCTTGCTCGCAAAGGTGGAAAGATTATTAACATTGGCAGTATGTACTCGTTCTTCGGATCTGGGCTCATCCCCTCGTACAGCGCAGCGAAAGGAGCGATAGTCCAACTGACCAAGTCCATGGCCATTGAACTCGCCCCGCACAATATTCAAGTCAATGCGATCGCGCCTGGGTGGATTGAAACGGACATGACGGTGCCTGTACGTACGATGCCCCTGAACGACGAAATTCTTGCGCGGACCCCCGCCGGCCGATGGGGTCAACCGGAGGAACTTGCTGGAACAGCTGTGTACTTGGCTTCGCGCGCTTCGGACTTCGTTACCGGTACTACGATTCGCGTCGACGGCGGTTACGCGATCCGATAAAACATCCCCACCCGAACACCCCCTGCTCATGCAAGCCCTCGCGAGAAGAGTTATCCTTACCCCATGCAACTGCGAGGCTGTGGTACCGCTCTGGTCACACCGTTCTCTCAGGACGGTGCTGTCGACGAAATTGCACTCCGTAATCTGGTCGCCTGGCAGGTCGAATCGGGGATCGACTTCCTGATTCCCTGCGGCACCACCGGAGAAACTCCCACCCTCACTCACGACGAATGGCTGCGCGTCATCGACGTAACCATCGAAGTCGTCGCCGGACGCGTGCCCATCGTGGCCGGCGCCACCTCCAACTCGACCCACGAGGCTGTCGCCAAGGCGAAGGAAGTGGCGGCGCGCCCGGGCGTCAACGCTATCCTCACTGCGTCGCCCTACTACAACAAGCCGACGCAAGAGGGCCAATACCGTCATTTCCGCGCCATCGCCGAAGCCGTCGACAAGCCCGTCATCGTCTATAACGTTCCTCCCCGCACCGCCGCCAACCTCGAACCCGCCACCCTGGCGCGGTTGACCGAGGTCCCCAATATCGCCGGCGTGAAGGAAGCCAGCGGCAGCATGACGCAGATTGCCGAGGTGCTGAACTCAGTGCCCGAAAGTTTTCTGGTGCTCTCCGGCGACGATGCCGTGACTTTGCCGGTGATCGCGCTAGGAGGCGTGGGCGTAATCTCGGTTGCGTCCAACGAAATTCCCCACGAAATGGCGGCCATGACGCGCGCCGCCCTGAACAACGACTGGACCGCGGCCCGCGCCCTCCACCGCAAATATTTTCCCTTGATGCAGGCCAACTTCATCGAGTCGAGTCCACTGCCGGTGAAGGCTGTGCTGGCGATGATGGGCAAGATCGAAGAGGTCTATCGCCTGCCGTTGCTCCCTATGCGCCGCGACACGCGCTCCAAGCTGCAAAAGATCGCAACCGACGCCGGATTGATTACCCGGCCCGCCGCTCCGCCGGTTGCGGCCGCCGAATTCTATGTCTACGAAAATTGGGCAGCCGGCCCGCACAAAGCGATCCTGCACCGCTCTTCCTGTGGACAGTGCAGTTCCGGCAAAGGACGCCCCGCCGGTCACGATCCCAATCATTCCCGCTGGCACGGACCGTACACCAATCTCGCCGAGGCGCGCGAGGCAACCCATCAGATGCCGGGTGTCCTGATCCGCAGCGAATGCAAGTGCGTGGCGTAGGACCCCGTTGACCTGAAAATGCTTAGAGTTGTTTTCCTCTGGAGGAAAAATCGATGAATCGCTCTCTCTTCCACTTCGCGGTTCCGCTTTTGTTCGCGAGCCTCAGCCTGGCGCAGCAGCCGGCGACCGCTCCCGCCCACCATCGCACGCACGCCGCCACCGCGCCGCTCCCGCCCACGGACAAGATCTGGGCCAACCTGATGGCCGGAAACCAGCGCTTCGTGGCGGGCAAAACTCATGCGTATGCCGTGGTTTCCCTTCGTCGCGAACTCGCCGCTGGACAGAAACCTCATGTGATTGTTCTCTCCTGTTCCGACAGCCGGGTCGCCCCGGAATTGGTCTTTGACCAAAGCCTCGGCGACCTATTTGTGGTGCGCACGGCCGGGAACGTGGCCGACCCCGTCGGTCTCGGCAGCATCGAGTACGCCGTGGATCACATTCATAGCCCCGTCCTGGTCGTCCTCGGCCATCAACAGTGCGGCGCCGTAACGGCCGCCTGTTCGGGGGAAAAAATGCCGAGCCGGAATCTTGACGCCATCGTCGACAAGATCAATCCCGCTGTCACTAAGGCCAAGACCTACGCCAAGTCTGACGACTTGATCGAATCGGCAATCAAGGAGAACGTCCATCAAAGCGCGAAAGATCTGCTGGCGAACAGCGAGATCGTGCGCGACGCGGTCAAGGCCGGTAAGCTCACCATCATCGAAGCCGAATACCAACTCGAAAGCGGTGAAGTAGTGCGCCTGAACCCGCCCGCGAGTGGTCAGAATTAGCGGAGGCAAGAATCATATCCACGTTGCAGTCCGCCGTTGAGCGCCTATCGGCGTTCGAAAAGACGGGCGAAGCGATCAGCGACGCCGCCGAAGCCCGGCGCACCTTTCTCGATTTCCGCGCCGCTCTGACGCGCGGCGAGGTTCGCGCCGCCGAAAAGATCGACGGCCGCTGGACCACCAATGCCTGGGTGAAGCAAGGCATCCTGCTCGGCTTCCGCCTCGGTGAGTTAAAAGAAATGTCGGACGGCGACGTGCTCTCCTTTGTTGACAAGGACACTTTCCCCGCACGCCGCGTAACTCTCGCCGATCGCGTTCGCCTCGTACCCGGAGGCTCTTCCATCCGCGAAGGCGCCTACGTTGCGCCATCGGTCATCTGCATGCCTCCCATGTTCATCAACGTGGGCGCCTATGTAGACGAAGGCTCGATGATCGACTCGCACGCTCTGGTAGGCTCCTGCGCGCAAGTAGGCAAGCGCGTGCACCTGAGCGCAGCCGCGCAGGTTGGAGGAGTGCTCGAACCCATCAATGCCGCCCCGGTGATCATTGAAGACGACGTGTTGATCGGCGGTAACTGCGGAATCTACGAAGGCACGCTGGTCCGCGCCCGCGCCGTGCTGGGCTCGGGAACGATTCTGACCCGCTCCACCCCGCTCTACGATTTGGTGCGCGGAGAAATCTACCGCGCGACCGCCGAACACTCGCTGGAAGTCCCCGAAAACGCCGTGGTAGTCCCCGGCTCGCGTGCCGTGACGAAAGGCAGAGGCAAATCCGACGACTGGAACCTCTCGCTCTACACGCCCGTGATCGTGAAGTATCGCGACGAGAAGACCGAGCGCGGAGTTGAGCTGGAAGACTGGCTGCGGTAGAGAATGTTCGTGCGCATTCTGCGTAGTACAGCAGTCACGACGGCAACGCCGCCGACGATCTGCCCGAAAGTCGCATTTGCTCCGCCGCAAACCTGCGCCGCGCTTCCAGATGTTTGGCGCGGAAATGCGCCCGCGCCCGCTCGCCCCACGCCCGCACGAAATAGTAGTTCAGCGCGCATCCGATGACCGAACTGGTAAGCGGAATCAGGCGGCCCGCCCACTTCTCCACCACCTCGGTGCCCGCCTTGACCGCAATCCGCTGGATCACCTTCGGCACGAAGCGGTTGATCACTTCCTTCTCCAGCAATTCGCGGCTGATGTCGACGCCAGCGGCGCTGGCCGCTGCAATCCAAAGCTCAGCAATTTCGTCATCGGTGTTTAACTCGAACCCATAAATCAAGCTGAGCTTCTGGATGGTGCGCATGGTAACCGCGGATAGAATGCCCAGATCCGGCACGATGGTGAGAATTCCACCCAGGCCAAATCCGGCGCCCTCCGCCGCCGCCAGCTTCATGCCCCCACGGATCACCGACTCCGCCACGTCGTCGAGACGCTCCACCGGCAGCGTGTAGACGCCCTGAAACGTTGCCAGCGGCAACCTGTGCGCCACGCGCAGTTGCATCAGGAAGCGTCCGGGATCAACCTTGATCGTGCCGTACGCGCGAGTCAGGCCTCCGCGGATGGCACCTTCAACCCGCCGCCGCATCCAGGATTTCTTCTCATCCGCCAACATTCTGTTCGCAGTTTATCAGCTGAGCCGTCAGTGGCCGGTGCTCGCGTCAAGAGAAACCCCTTGCAGCATAGTGAAGACAGCAGGAATATATCTAGGATCACCCTCGTAGAAAAGAACTGCCGCACTGCTCTGTACAGCACACCGCAGTAGAGATTGGCCTCTGACTTCCTGGTTGACGTTCACGGAGCGTGTGTACTCTAAACAGTAAGCGGAGTTCTTGCCAACAGGGGTGGTGCGTTTCGATTCAAACCGGTACCCAGATTGGTTGGCCTCTTGAGTGACAACGGTGTCAAACTGCGAATAATCCCTATCGTAGTCAAACGGCTTTCGCGCTGGGCTGACTCGCCCGAGGCCATAGATACTGATGTGTCCGTAGGATGCATCGAAGAATGGGATTCCGGACCCAAGGGTTAGCTTCCACATGGTGGGACCCTCTGGAGACTCCTTCACATAAAACCCCTTTGGGACAGGAATTTCCCAACCTCCATGGGAGATGAAATCTCCGTGGAGCAGATGCCACCCGGGCCCAAGCAGCGGAACGAGAAACAGAACAATCAGAAGGCTTCCAATGACTACTGCCACTAGTAGAAGCGTGAATTTCGCGAGCCTCTTACCCGCTAGCATTTCTTCTCCTCAGTAAGGGACTACAAGTCTAGCAGCCATGCTTTACTACGGGTCATTTAGAACCGAGTGCAGTATTTGCACTTTGCGGTGGGCAGCAGATCCTTCGCTTCGCTCAGGATGACAATTCATAAA
>JBAVVP010000374.1:0-8341 GCA_049697355.1 Terriglobales bacterium | reverse complement strand
CCGCGTCGGCCAACGGCGGCCTCTGGTGCGATCCGCCCATCGGGCGGAACAGCCTCTATGGGCCACACTTTGCTAACGTGGACTTCAACGTCAGCAAGATGTTCAGGATCACGGAGAAATCGCGCTTGACTTTCCAGGCCAACTTCTTCGATCTGTTTAATCACCCGAACTTCCTGACGCCGTGTTCCATTGGCGCCGGCAGCGGGTGTAACGATACCAGTGGAGTTTTTGGTGCATCCGGCGCGACGACCGGCGACAGCGGTGGTCACCGGGTCGTTCAGCTTGCTCTGCGGGTTGATTTCTAATCGCAGGTCAGTATTTTTTGGGCCGGCCTTAAGGCCGGCCTTTTTTATTTCCCCACGAAGGTCGGTTGCGGGGAGTGACAGTCCTCACTGTGTTAGACTCGTCAGGTCTTATGCGGCTTTTCCGGTGGCTGCAGTTTCTGGTGTTGGTGGCTCAATGCGCCCGGGCAGCTACCGTCCCACCTTCGGGAGTTCCCGCGCGGCCCAACATCATTCTCATCACGCTGGACACGACTCGTGCCGATCGCATGGGTTTTCTGGGCTCAACCCGCGGCCTGACTCCGAATCTCGACACCCTGGCACGGCAAAGCGTGGTCTTTTCGCGTGCCTACGCACAGGTGCCCTTGACCACGCCTTCGCACGCGAACATCTTCACCGGTACGTATACCCAATACAACCATGTGAGCTACATGGGACAGCCGCTGACTGCGGATCTCCCCTATTTGCCGGATATCCTGCACCATCGCGGATACCGGACAGCCGCATTTGTCGGATCCATGATCATCGACTCGAAGAATCCTGTGGCGGCCGGTTTCGGCCGAGGATTCGATACGTACGATGCCCCGTTTCACAATCGCGCCAAGGGTGAAGATCGATACGGGAGTGTAGAACGCCGTGCCCAGGACGTGGTGGACCATGCCCTAGCCTGGCTGAAGATGCATCCGCAGGGACCCTTCTTTATTTGGGTGCACTGCTATGACCCGCACGCCCCTTACGACCCGCCGGAGCCTTACAAGACGCGCTTCGCTTCGGAACCGTACGACGGAGAGATTGCTTACACCGACTCGGAGATGGGGAAACTGTTTGCCGGTCTGAGGGCGCGCGGGCTTTACGACAAAGCGATCATCGCGGTGATGGCGGATCATGGAGAGGCGCTGGGAGAACACGGCGAACATCATCACGGAATCTTTCTTTACGATGAAACGATCCATGTGCCGTTGCTGTTCAAGATGCCGGGACAGCATTTCGCCGGAGAACGAGTGGATGGACGGGTTCGCCTCGTGGACGTTGCCCCGACGATCCTCGAGGCGGTTGGGTCGGCCGTACCCACTGCGATGCAGGGAGAATCCCTTCTTGGCCTGATGAAACGCACTGCTAGCGGCAATTCCACTCCCGGTGTGGATGCCGACCGCCCCGCCTACGCGGAGAGCGACTATGCGCACCGTGCATTTGGATGGAGCACGCTGCGGGCGTGGCGCACGGGGAAGTATCTGTACGTCGATGCACCGGAGCGTGAACTCTACGACCAGACTGCGGATCCGGGAGCGTTGCACAATCTGGCGCCCAACGGCCAGGCGGTTGCCGATACCATGCAGTCGCAGTCGGACGAGTTTCGCCGGAAGACAGCGCGGGCCGAGAAGGCAAGCGTGCGGCTGAGCCCCGAGCAGTCGGAAAATCTTCGGGCGCTAGGTTATGTCGGGACGGATTCCAGCGCTACTGCGGAAGGTGGAGATCGGGGTCCGGATCCGAAGGGGAAGACCGAGATCGCCGACTTGCTCGATCAGGCTTTGGTCTCGATCCAGGAGCAGGAATTCGAGGCGGCGATTCCAAAGCTTCGGGAAGTGTTGAAGGCCGAGCCCAACACCGCCCTGGCCTATCTCGAACTCGGCCGGGCCTATGTTCACATAAAGGAGTCCGAAAAGGCGTTGCCGTATTTGCGCACAGCGGTAGAGAAACTGCCCGACGATGATCTGGCCCGGTTTAACCTGGGACGGGCACTGGTGGAAACCGGGCACTGGGCTGAGGCAGCACCACAGTTCGAAGCGGCGCTGGCCCATAACCAAACCTCTTCCGATCTACATTTCTACTTGGCGGTGGTATATGAGCGTTCGGACAGAATCCCTGAAGCGGTGAAAGAATTCCGGGCGACCGTGCAGCGCAAGCCTGATCATTTCCGGGCGAATTTATTGCTGGGGCGTTTGCTGGGAATGCAGGGCGATGGTGCTGAGGCGCTGCCGTACTTGCGTCAAGCCGAGAAGCTGGATCCGAAGTCGGTCGAGGTGCATATGTTTCTCGCCAATGTGTACGGCCAATTGGGACAAACTAGAAATGCCGAGCGGGAACGCGCCGAAGTCGAACACCTGAAGTCGGGTCGGCGGGAGTAGGATTTTGTCCGATGAAGAGTCTGCCATGGGTTCTGGCGTTGGCGTCGATGCTGACCACTCAGTTGGTGGCGGGCAACACTGCGCCGCGAGCTATTCCACCCAATGTCATCCTGATCACGATTGACACGGTGCGGGCCGACCACATCGGCTGCTACGGCGCGAAGGGAGTATCAACGCCCACGCTCGATGGCTTGGCCCGCGATGGCATCGTGTTTGATCGGGCGATTGCCCAGGTTCCGCTAACCTTTCCGTCGCATGCGGCAATCATGACTGGGCTCTACCCGTTCCAGACCGGGGCCCAGGACTTTACCAGCCCGCCGTTAGACCCTCGCTTTCGAACTATCGCCCAGGCTCTGCGAGAGCACGGATATTCGACCGGCGCGGTGGTCAGTTCGTTTGCTCTCGATCACAGTTGGGGGCTCGCCCGCGGGTTCGACTTCTATGATGATGCGTTTTCGCCGGAGTCCTACAGTAAGGCGGAGTTGGACCTGGTCGAGCGCAAGGCGGAAGAAAGTGTCACGCACGCGATCACGTGGTTGAAGAAGACTCCCAAGCAGCCATTCTTTCTGTGGCTGCACCTCTATGACCCGCACAGCCCTTATCATCCTCCGGAGCCGTTCCGCAGCCGATTCGCCGATCATCCCTATGACGGCGAGATTGCCTATGCGGACCAGCAACTCGGCCGGCTCATTGCATGGCTGAAAAACGCCCGGCTGTACGAGGGAGCCTTGGTGATTGCGGCCAGCGATCACGGGGAGTCGCTGGGAGATCACGGAGAGAAGGAGCACGGATTCTTTCTCTACAATTCGACGCTGCGCGTACCGCTGATTGTCAAGCCTCCAGCGAAGAGCGGGTACAAGCCTGGCCGGGATCAGAGAGTGGCTGAGATCGCGGGAATACCGGCAACGATACTTCGGTTCGCCCGGATTGCCGATTCCATGACAAGAACGGCGTCGGCTGATCTGTTGAGTGGCGCCGGGGACTCACAGTCCGCGTATAGCGAGACCTTTTATCCCTTCAATTCGTTCGGATGGAGCCCTCTGCATTCGGTCGAGAGCGGACGATTTCATTTCATCGATGCCCCATCCGCAGAGCTTTACGATGTGGTGGCGGATCCCGATGAAAAGAGCAATTTGGCTCCCTTGCAGGGAGCGACAGTAGCCGTTCTTCGACAGAAGCTGCAAGCCGTCCTGCGGAGGGAACCGCGCCAGCCAGCCTCAGGGGCACCGTCGGCGCTTTCGCCGGAGGCGCAAGAGAAGCTTCGAGCGCTGGGATATTTCGCTTATCGCTCACCGGTTCCGCAGGCGACGTTGTTAGGGGGACTGGCGGATCCGAAGACGAAGTTATCGGAGTTCAATGCTCTGCTGGAAGCGCAAGACGCGGTACACGCTCGGGATTTCGAGCGCGGGCGCTTGCTGTTGAACGCGATTCGCGAAAAAGATCCTCGTATGTATATTGTCCCTTTCTACCTGGGAGCGGCGGCACTTGAACAAAGAGAATGGGAAGAGGCGTCTACGGAGTTCAAGAATTGCCTGCAGCTGAGCCCGGAGTTTGAGCCGGCGATGACTGGATTGGCGCGTTCTCTGACCTTTCAGGGCAAGGCGGACGAAGCCCGAGAATGGGCACAGAAGGCCCTGGCCCTTAATCCGCAAAGCTACCAGGCCTTGTATGAATTAGGCTTCCTGGAATCCAATCGGGATCGCAAGCGGGCGATCGAGTACTACCAGAAAGCGGTCGCAATTCAGCCCAGCTCTGCTCCCTTGCAAAGAGACTTGGGGACGCTGGAATTGCAGGAAGCAGATTTCGCCGAGAGCGCCAAACATCTGGAGAAGGCGGTCGAACTGGGGCTGAATGATTCCTCCATTCTGAATTCGCTCGGTCTCGCGTACGCGCGGACTCAACGCCTGGAGAAAGCGGTAGAGGTCTACAAGAAAGCGTTAGCCCTGAGCCCGGACGCGGCCGAAGTTCACCTGAACCTGGCGGTGGCGTATGGTCGCCTGCAGCGTACAAAGCAAGCGACGGTAGAGTATGACGCGGCCTGCAAGCTGAACACTCGCTATTGCCGCTAACCAATCGTATCTAATGAGTGAGTTGTCCCGCTTTGCCCCGTTCCCGCTTCGCATCTTCGGTGCGTCCCACATGTTCGTAGGCCTCGGCGAGGGAGAGGTGCGCGGGGGCGAAGGCGGGCAGGCGTCCGGTGGCGATTTCCAGGTGTACGACGGCGGTCTTGAAGTCGCCGGTTTTCAGCAGACTCGCTCCCATTTCGTAGTGCGCCCAGGCAGAATCGGGCTGGAGTTCGATCGCTTTGTGCAGATGCTTGGCCGCCTCGGCGTACTGCCCTTTGCGGGCCAGCGCCGCGCCCAGCGCGTACTGCGCCAAATAGAGGTTGGGATCGGAGGAGACATTTCCGGTCAATAGGGGCGTGAGCGCGGCAATGGTGTGATCCGGATTCGACTGGCCGCCAGCCGACGCTGCTTCGAGCACTTTATTGGCGGTCGCTATCTTGTCTTTGGGATCGGTTCCCGCAACCGCGGTGGCGGACGGTGACGACTTCTGCAGGCCGATGTATCCGAGCGACGCCAGTTTCTGCATCTCGGAAGAGCTCAGTTCCGCGGAAGACTTGCCGGCCTCGCCGCTGAAGTGCCGGTCGAAGCTTTCCAACTGCGCGGCCATGGTGTCGAGCGTCGCCTTCGAACTCTGCGCCAGGTTGTGGGTGGCGCCCGGATCGGTGGTCAGGTCGTAGAGTTCGGGCCTGGGAGCTCGGATATAAAGGTACTTTCCCGCGCGCCATGATTCTAACGGGCTCCAGCCGAATCCGCGCTGAGGCAGATCGGCCCGGGAATACACAGGCTGGTCACTCCCAGCGCCGCCGCCGGACTTTGATTTTGCGATCCGCAACAGGGATTGTCCCTGCATTTGCGAGGGGATCGGGATGGCGGCGATTTCCAGCAGCGTGGGAGCGATATCCACGAGCCTTACCTTGGCGGATACTCTGGCCGTCGGCGGCTTCGCGGCCTGGCTCGCAGGGAGCTTGATGAGCAGCGGGACGTGGATCGTCTCGTCGTAGAGAAAAACACCATGTGCGTCTTCGCCGTGGGCGCCTAAACTCTCGCCGTGGTCGGCGACCACAATCACGGCCGTAGTTTCGTAGACTTTCCATTGTTGTAAGGAGCTCAGCAATTTGCCAATGTCAGCATCGGCGGCGGTGATGGCGGAATTGTACGAAGTGCGGGGTGCGCGCGTATCGCGGATATGAACCCATAGAAAAAACGGCTGCTGCGCATTGTGGCCGAGCCAGGCAATGGCGCGGGCGGCAACTTGATCTCCACGGCGCTCGGTTAGGGGAGGCCGGGCGTCACCGGGAATCGCGGGCCGAAAGCCCGCGTCGTAAGTCTGGAAGCCGCGATCGAAGCCTTGTGCCAGCCCGTTCCACGGGTCGAGATCGATGGAGCCAACAAAGGCAGCCGTACGATAGCCTTCCGACTTCAGCAAGTCTGGCAGGTACGACAGCGACGGCGATAGCGTGCCGCCGATCTCGGTCATGCCGGTGCTCTGGGGGTAGGCTCCGGAAAGAATGGTTGCGTGCGAAACCACGCTGCCCGGCGCCTGGGCGTAGGCATGCTCGAACACGATGCTCTCCCCGGCAAGACGATCGAGGTTCGGCGTATGCGCACCCTTGGCGCCGAGGAAGCCCATGCGGTCGGCGCGGGTGGAGTCGAGGGTGATGAGGACCAGGTTGGATTTGGATGCAGCCGCGGCAAAAGAAAAACTGAGACCAAGGAAGATCAGACTCGCGCCGGCTACGACTCTTCGGATCATGACAGTAAGTGTAAAGGCCGCGCCGCCATTGATCAAAACCTGCAACAGCGTTCTAACTTGCCTGATTTACCACGGAGGCACGGAGAAAACCTTGGATCTGCAAGAAAGCAGACGGGGGAAGGGTTTTGCTAAGCGTTTTGATTTTCTCCGTGCCTCCGTGTCTCCGTGGTGAAAAGGAGGAGATGAGCACACGACCTGGAGGCGCTAGTCTTGACGTTCATACGACCCCGCGTACAATCTAAGTACCCGCTATCCAGTGACCGCGCCCTTCAGAAAACGTCTTCGTCTGCTGTGTCTGCTGGCTTTGTGCGCCGCGGGATTGAGCCTGCTCCCCTGTTGCCAGCGTGCGCGCGGGGGAGCGGTTGGCTCCAGGAAGATGATCATCCTGGGTATTGATGGGCTCGACCCGGATCTGCTGACGAAATTCATGGCCGAGGGCAAGATGCCGAACTTCGCCCGCCTGGCCGCGCAAGGATCGTTCCGGCGCTTGACGACCAGCATCCCGCCACAAAGCCCAGTGGCGTGGTCAAACATGATCACGGGAATGAACGCTGGTGGACATGGAGTGTTTGATTTCATCCACCGCGATCCCAAGACTCTTCAGCTCTATTTTTCCACGTCGAAGGTCGAAGGTCCCAAGCACAGCCTTCATATCGGCAGTTGGGTAATTCCGCTGGGCGGCGGCACGGCGGAAGACTTGCGGCACGGCAAGGCCTTCTGGGAGATTCTGGACGAACATGGAGTGCGCAATTATGTTTACCGCATTCCGGCAAATTTCCCTCCCATCGTGGCGAAAGGTAAAACGCTTTCGGGCATGGGCACGCCCGATCTGCGCGGTACCTATGGCACATTCACTTTCTACACCGACGATCCTACCGCGGCGGCCGGAGCCCTTGAGGGCGGAGAAATCGTTCAAGTCGAGGTCAAGAACAATCGGGTTATGACGAATCTGATTGGGCCCGACAACTCTTTTCGCAGGAATTCGCCTCCCTCTACCGAGCCTTTCACGGTTGACGTGGACCCGCTGGAACCGGTGGCGCGCATCGCTGTGGAGGACCAGCAGTTCGTTCTGAAAGAAGGCGAATGGAGCGGATGGGTCCCGGTGGAATTTCAGCTTATGCCGGCCTTCGGGAATTGGATCGGCAGTGTGAGGGGCATCTGCCGTTTTTATCTCAAGCAGACGCATCCGCGGTTTCAGCTTTACGTTTCGCCCATCAATATTGATCCGGAGAATCCGGCTCTGCCCATCTCTACGCCCTCGAGTTACTCGCGTGACTTGGCGAAACAGATTGGCGAATTCCACACGCAAGGCATTGCCGAAGACACGAAGGCGCTTACCGCCGGCGTGCTCGACGACAAGGAATTTCTGGAACAGTCGCACACCGTGCTGGCCGAACATCGGCGCGCTTTCGATATGGAGTTTCCAAAGTTTCACGAGGGCGTGTTCTTCTTTTATTTTTCGAGCCTCGATCTGAACGGGCACATGTTGTGGCGGCTGACTGATCCGCAGAGTCCCGCGTACGACGCGGCGAGCGCCGCTCAGAATGGGACGGCGCTGGAGGAGTTTTACGTGCAGATGGATCAGGTGTTAGGCGAGGTGATGCCGAAGGTCGATGAAGATACGACGCTGCTTGTGCTTTCGGACCACGGGTTTGCTCCCTTCCGGCGCTCCTTTAATCTGAACACGTGGCTGTTGAACAATGGCTACATCACGCGAAAAGCAGGCGCCGGGGATTCCAGCGAGCCCTTTGCCGACGTGGATTGGAGCCGCACGCGGGCGTACGGGTTGGGGATTAACGGACTCTATCTGAACGTGCGTGGACGCGAGCGTGAGGGCATTGTCGATCCCGCCGAGGCCGATGCGCTGCTGCGGGAAATTCGCCAGAAGCTTTTGGAGGTTCGCGATCCAAAAGATGGTTCTCAGGTGATTACGCGCATCGACCTAGCGAGCGAGGTCTATCAAGGCCCATACGCGCGTACGGGCCCGGACGCGCTGGTCGGCTACAACCGCGGGTACCGTTCCGGATGGAAAACGATTCTGGGCGCGTTCCCGGCGGACGTGCTTGAAGACAACACCAATCCTTGGAGCGGCGATCACTGCATGGACTTCACCAA
>JBAVVP010000373.1:0-20511 GCA_049697355.1 Terriglobales bacterium | reverse complement strand
AAAATAACCAGAAACGAAAAAGCCAGGGCGGCCACGTCGACCACGCGGCGAATCCGCCGCCAGCGCGCTTGCAAGGGATCGTAAAAAACCTGTTTGGCCATCTTGGGGTGGTGTCTTCATCCTAAGGGGCGAGCGGGAAGTGGGTCAAACAGAAGCGGGCAAGTTCTCAGTTCCCAGTTCTCAGTTCTCAGTAGAACCCCGGGTGGGAGATCGAAGCCTCTACTGAGAACTGAGGTATTTGTTAATATTTTGAGAAGCCAGTGTCGATCACTCCCATCCAGCTTTCCGACAAACAAGGCGCGGCCGAACACCGCGCCGCTCCCGCCGAAAGCCTGCTGCGCTCCACGGCGCGTTACCTGCTCCGGACCGAGGTCCATACTTTTGCCTTCTCGGTGGCCGCGAATTCCATTCTGTCGTTCTTCCCGTTTCTGCTGTTGCTGATGTCGCTGATCCGGTACGTTTTTCATTCCCAGGTCATGTATGGCGTGGTCGAGAACCTTTTGCGCGACTATCTTCCGACCGGCCAGGAGTTCGTCATCCGGAACCTGAACGCGCTGGTCAGCGCGCACCATCGGGCGCAAGTATTCTCGCTTGCCATGCTGCTGATTACTTCCACCGGAATTTTTCTGCCGCTGGAAGTTGCTCTGAACCGGGTCTGGGGGTTTCGCAACAACCGCTCGTATCTGCGGAATCAGTTGATATCGCTCGGCCTGGTGTTTGCCTGCGGATCGCTCGCTCTGCTCTCGGTCGGACTGACCGCCGGAAACGTTGCCATCGTGACCAGTGCGCTGCACGGCTATGGGAAGTGGTACGTGAAACTGGTGGGCTTTGTGACCATGAAGATCTTTTCGATCCTGGCCAGCATCGCCATCTTCTTTCTTGTCTACTGGCTGTTGCCGAATGGGAAGGTGCCAGCTCGGGGAGTGCTGCCGGCGGCGGTGATGATGGGATTGCTCTCCGAGGTGCTGAAGTATGCCTATATCTTCGCCCTGCCACGGCTGAATTTTGCGGAAGTGTATGGGCCGTTCGCCATCTCCGTCAGCCTGATGTTCTGGGCGTTTCTGTCGGGGATGCTGCTGCTGACGGGGGCGCATCTGTCGGCGCGAAGGATAATGCGGAATTTGTAATTGGTAATTTGAAATTTGTAATTGGATTTGGCTTTTCAAAATTGCAAATTGAAAATCACAAATTAGAAATTCTACAGTTTCCATCTCGTTGCCGACTTCGGAAAGCTTTTCTCGATCAATCCAAATACGGTGCGCGGACGCACCGCAAAGATCGGTTCTTTCATGCTTCGCGGGTCCATTTTGTATTTCTTCTTGTAGACGGTCGCGACGCGCTCCAGCACGGCTGCGTCCTCGGCTGGAGTCGCCATTCCCTCAAGGATCACGGCCTCTTCGCCGTGGTCGTTCGTAATCGTGCAGGCGGGGTTGGCGGAAAGATTTTGACACTTGCGGGATTCGTGCCCGGTCGAAAAGAAGAAAGCGTCGTCGAGCCACACTCCCCAAACCGGCATCACATGCGGACGTCCCTGAGCCGCGTGGATCGTGGCCAGCCAGAACGTGTGGCAGCGGTTCATTTTTCTACCGACCCAGGCCCAGGGGGCAGGCCTTTGCCATTTTCGGCTCCGACTATGCCATAACCCGGCGCAAACGGGCGGCCTGCCTTCGGTTGCGATTTCGCGGTTTTCACCGATCTCTTTGCCGGACGCTTTGTCATTAGGTTTCGAGTTTCCCGGCGTCTGTCCCGTAAATCCGCAACCTTATAAGTGTCATCCTGAGCGGAGCGAAGGACCCCTACTCATCCGAAAATGCCCGCAGGGAGTAGGGGTCCTTCGACTCCGCAAAGCGATTCGCTTTGCGAATCGCTCTGCTCCGCTCAGGATGACAATAGGGATTTATGGCAGCCCCACGGAAAGCAGTCTATCACTGCGCCGCGAGGCGCTGCGCTCGCAGAGCGTTCTGAAACTGCTCCGGGGATAACGACGCTCCCGCGCGAATGAGGTCCAGAAGCGGGTCGGGCGATTCGGTTTCCGGCGCCGCACCGGGCGCGGGATTGGCCGGCGCATGCTTGCCTGCTTTCCAGTCTTCTCTCCGGCTGTCTTTCCGGTCTTCTTTCCATCCCACGAAAATTCTGGGAACCTCGCGGCTGTCCATCAGGTGGGCGATGAGTTCGGCCACCCTCGCCCGCTGATCATGCCCTTGCGCTCGCGTGAACTCGATTCCCATTCCGGTTTGCGCGTGCGACACCCGCACCACTCCTTCCAGCAAATACTCCGTGTCCAAGACGCGAATACTAAGCAGCACCGGAGTGCCGTCGGAAAATGGAGTAGCCGCCTCCAGGTAGCAGGCGCCGGCGCTGATGTCGGTGAGGCGCCAGCGATGCGAACGAAGAGGCGAACGAGCCGGCATTGCCGCCTCCGCTGCGGGATCGAGCCCCGGCTGCCCGGCGGCAGGCGATGGGCCGTCGACGATCTTTTGCCGGCCCTTCTTCTGCTGGCCCGTCTTCTGCTCGTCCATTTTCCGCTCGTCAACCTTCGGCTCGTCGACTTTCCAATCGGAAGGCGCATAGTCGATTCCCCAGAAGTTGCCGGGAATGTCGAGTTCCAGGCCGACCAGCCAGGTCTCGGGATCGCCTCCGAGCGGAACCACCTCGGAAACGTGCGCCGTGGTGTGGCGCTTGGCCGAAACGATTTCCAGGCGGACCGCAACGCCATGGGCGAGTGCGCGGGGAAGGATCAGCCCGCATCCGTGGGCGTTCACCAGCGTGGTATTGCCGGGCGCGGAAAACGGCTGCGCGGGGTCGAGGCTCGAGACCAGCACGGGAACCTCCAGCGGCAGGCGGGTGCTGCGCCGAATGGCGTGCTGGGTTTTTTCCGAAAGGCCCATAGAGTTAGCCGGCAAAACGTTCTTCGGACTGAATACGTCGATTTTAAGAAATGTCGATCTGAAGACCAACGCCGGTCACTTCGGCAACCATGGTCTACCGACCATGCTAGATCACAGTCAAGGCGCGGGCACGGAATTTCGCAGCCCGGTTTCCAGTTAGACACTAGGGGGAGCGCGACGAGACTGGTGCATCTCCGTAGCGCAAGGGTGGGGCAGCCTCGGTACCGGAGATTCAGAAAGGTGTGCGTGCCGCCAGCCGGGAACGTGTAGCCGGGAAATTACGTATCTTCAGCATGGGAACCAAGCCGTTCCAAAGGTTTATCGTCATCGTCCTTCTGGGGTTTCTGACCTTTTCAGCCGTTGCGGGGATCTTTCTGGCCGAGGTAACACTGCATGCCGTCCGACATCTCCAGTCTTCGGAAGATGAAATGCAAGCCCGCGAAATGGCACACCGCCATGACTCCGAACTGACCAACATCGCGATCGCTGCGCGTGACGGAATCACCCTCCGTGCATGGAACATTCGCCCCGGCCACGGCAACGGGAACGGGGTGATCCTGCTGCACGGTCTCGCCGATAACCGCTTCGGAATGGCCGGCTATGCCGAGTTGCTTCTGAGCCGCGGCTTCAGTGTCCTTATGCCGGACGCGCGGGCGCACGGAACCAGTGGCGGCAACCTCGCCACCTTCGGTCTGCTGGAATCAGAGGACATCCATCAATGGGTGGATTGGCTGGAGCGAGACGACCATCCCGAATGCATTTTTGGGTTGGGGGAGTCCATGGGCGCGGCGCTGTTGCTGCAGTCGTTGCGCTCGGAAACTCGCTTCTGCGCCGTTGCCGCGGAGTCGCCCTTCGCCAGCTTCCGCGAGATCGGCTACGACCGCGCGGGCCAGTTCTTTCACACAGGCCCATGGCTCGGACGCACCTTGCTGCGCCCAACCATCGAGTTCGCATTTGTTTATGCTCGGTGGAAGTACAAGCTGGACTTCGAACAGGTCTCACCCGAGAACGTCGTGGCCGCGACCAAGATTCCCGTCTTTCTAATCCACGGGCAAAGCGATCGCAACATCCCCGTGCGTCATTCCCGGTTGATCGCAGCCCGTAATCCGGCTGTCCGCCTGTGGGAAGTTCCCAACGCCGATCACTGCGGCGCCATCGGCGCCGACCCTCACGAGTTTAGTGAGAAACTGATTCGCTGGTTTGACAGCCATGAGAGCAGACAAAGTCGTCTTGCGATCCGGGCGGCTCACCAATCGCCTCACTAGCGAACTTCATGGTTGCTGCTTCACTGCCCTTCGGGCCGGTCGATCTTACTCGCCACCTTGACGCCACTCAACCCGCCGGCGTACTTGGATACGCCCCGATAGAGCGACTCCGCGATGCGCTGCCGGTGCTCTGAGGTTTCGAGTTTGCGCTCGTCGGTGGGATTCGATACAAAGGAAATCTCGGCCAGAATCGAAGGCATATTCGCGCCGATGAGCACGATGAAGGGCGCTTTCTTGATCCCGCGATTGCGGATGCCGGCGTTGTGCAGAGCCAGGCCTCCGTAGAGCGATTCCTGCACGTCGCCGGCAAATTCGCGCGATTCCTCGATCTTTTCCTTCAGCGCAATCTTCTTCACCAGATCCTGCAATTCGTGAATCGACTTTTCCGATACCGCGTTTTCGCGCGCGGCGACTTCCAGCGCTTCCGGCGATGAGGTGAAATTCAAATAGTAAGTTTCGACGCCGCGCGCATCGGAATCGCGGCTGGAGTTGGCGTGGATCGAAATGAACAAATCCGCCCGCTCGCGGTTCGCAATCGCGGTGCGGGTCTCAAGGGGTATGAAAGTATCGTCCTGGCGGGTATAAATCACCTCCGCCCCAAGCCGCGTTTCGAGCAAACGCCCGAGGCGCTTGGCAACATCGAGCACCAGGTCCTTCTCCAGCAGGCCGTTCGGACCAATGGTGCCCGTATCATGCCCGCCATGGCCGGCGTCAATCACGATCTTGCCAATCTTCAGGCCGAGGGCGCGAATCAACGAGCGGTCGCCCGCAGCGGTGGGACGCGCTTCGCGCGTCGTTTCCCGCAAACTTTCATGCAAACTAGGATGAAGATCCGCTGTATCGGGAGCGGCGGCGGAGCGGGATTTCTTTCGGCGCAAAGAAGAAGAGTTTTCCGGCGAAGGCGGATCGGATTTCGCCAGCGTGGTTTCGTCCGCGTCCGAGGCGTCGTCGGCGTCGCTCGGCGCTCCTGCGGGGCGATTCCTTTGGTGCGCCAGCGCAGTAGCAACCTTCGCCGGTGCTCTGTCATTGGTCTCGCCGCTCGTCCCGACGTCCGCATCGGGGTCCGCCTTGACGATCGTCTTCGGAATCCGGCGGTTCGATCCTTTCACCGCAACCGTCGTCTGAATCACTTCCGCGCCCTGGGCGGGCTTCGCGGAGCCGGAAGGTCTGGAATCGGCACTCGCAGCCTCGGGAGCTAAATCCGTTTCGACGGGCGCCGGCTTCGAAATGGCGGCCGCATCTGCATCTTTGCCGGACTCCCGCGCTTTCCTCCCCTCGGATTTCGCGTCTGCGCTCGACGTCACCGCGAGTTCGCCGGAGTCGTCGTCCAACGAGGAAGCCGTCGTAGATGGCTCCGCATCGGAATGACCTTTGGCGCGGGGCGCGTCTGTCTTGTCCCGGGCAGCAAAAGTCGCTCGGTTTTGCCTCTCGGCCAGATCCTTGCCGCCGTGCACATCGATGATGAGCCGGTAAGGGTCGGGCAACAGAAAAGCGTCGTAGCTGGCGAGGTCGTCCACCTCCAGCACAATCCGCGTGCGCCCTGGTTGAAATTCCGCTACTCGAATTTTCTTCAGGAAGCCATCGTCCACGTCAAAAGTCTTGCCCACCAGGGTCGAAGCCAGCTTGGTGCCGCGCAGGTCGAAGAAAATGCGGTCGGGATGCGAGATGCGCTGGGAATCGAACGTCACCTCCTGTTCGACGTCAATGGCGACGCGAGTGTAGTCGGGCGTGGACCAGTGGCGAACTCCGGTGACGCGCGGCAACGCGCTGCGACGGGGCGTCGCGGTTTTTGCCGATTCGCTGGCCGCCTTCTCCGCCGTCCGCTCCATTTCGTCGGCCTCGGCGTCGATTTCCTTCACCGCCGAGCGGGCATCGTCGGCCAGACGGTTGCGCGGATAGCGATGAAGAAAATTTTCGAAGGTGGTGCGCGCCTCTTCGGGATCGTTAAGATCGTCTTTGTAAATCTCGCCAATCGTGAACAGGGCGTCGAAGCGGTATTTGCTGCCGGGATATTCTTTGCGCAGGAAGCGGTACTGTTCCACCGCCCCACGCAGAATCTTGTTGTCGTCAAAGCGCCGCCCCATCTCGACCATGAGTTCGGCGGTCGCCACCACGCTCGGATCCGCCTTCGAGGAAGCCGGAGAGCCAAAGTAAACGCGCCGGTACGAATCAATCACCCGCTGATATTCGCGGCGAGTGCGCTCGCTCACCGGACGCCCGTTCAGCGCCTCCCGAGCACGCTCGGCTTTGGCGAACTGTTGGCGGGCCCAGGCATCGTTGTGATGAACGCGAGCCGCAGCGGAAAGCGCCGGCAGCAGCACGAGCAACAGCGCCGCGCCAAGGCGAAAGGCGAGAGCCCCTCGAATGAGGGGCATGCGAATTAGGGTCGCAGAAACCTGGGTCTTCACTTGCTGGTTCCCTACCTACCTAAGCTTGTCAAAGCTCACTCCTCCTGCTGCGACGCGAAACACACTTTATTCCGTGTTGCTGATGTGCAGCACGCCCCGGGCATCGCGCTCGACCCGCACCGGATCATGCACCGGGCTGCCGAAAATGTACGATCCCGGTTCGCTGCCACCGTTATACAGGTTCGTGATCCGGCGCACGTAGTTCTGCGTTTCCCGGAAATGCGGAACCCCCGCGCTGCGCGCCACCGCTCCCGACCCCGCGTTATAGGCTGCCAGACTCAGGCTGACGTTGCCGCCGTAGCTGTCCAGCAACCTTCTTAGATGCCGCACCCCGGCCTCAACGTTTTCGGCCGGGTCAAAAGGATTGGAAACATTGAGCGAGCGCGCCGTCGAGGGCATCAACTGCATCAGTCCCATCGCGCCCTTGCGCGAAACCGCATTAGGATTGAAATTCGATTCGACCTTGACCACCGAGCGCACCAGGTTCGGGTCGACATTGTGCCGGGCGGCCGCCTGCTCAATCGCGGCGTCGACGTCCTCCTGGGTGAAAGCATGGTTGAGAATCTGGTGACTCTGCGCTCTGCCGTCGAGGTAGGTATTAACTTCCGAAGCCGCCGAGCGCGCCGCCCGCATCACCGCCCCGCTGGTCGGAACCGGCTTGAAGCGATGTTCGGTCGAACTCCAATAAACCAGTCGAGAACGCGCAGGCGCAGGTGCGGCTTCCTCTCTCGAAGCGGCAGGCCCATCCCCGTTAACGTAGATCTTGCGGCCGGAGTCATCGGTGGTAGGAGTAATACCGCCCCCCTGCGCCCGCGCCGGCATGGTCGAGAACAATGTGGAAAGAAAGGAGATCGCGGTTAAGCTAGCCATCAGCGCGATTTGCAGGCGTTTTCGCATAGCGGGTTAAGATCGGCCATCGGCCAAAAAATGAAGCCCGGCCAAAAGGCACACTTACTTTAGGGCCAACCCTACCCGGCTGCCTGCCGAAGAATCCAGAACCAGAGTAAGCCGATTATAGGGTGCGCCGCCGACCGGGGCAATCTATCCGAAGGGCGTAGAACCTTTGGAGTAATCTGTGTAAGTGACTGAAAACACTAGGTATCTAATGGTTACCCTTAGTCCGACGATCGGGCCCGTCGAAAATGCAGACGCATTTGCACTTAGATGACCCGATGGCCCGATCACCCGATGACCAGATTTCCTCCTACAATGGCATATCCATGAACGCCGAAGCCCTTCGCCATCTCTTCGAGCAAATTCGAAAGAAGCGCCTCTCTCCCGATGACGCTGTAGAGCGCCTCCGTCACCTGCCCTTTGAGGACCTCGGCTTTGCCAAACTCGACCACCACCGCGCCCTCCGCCAAGGCATGCCCGAGGTGATCTTTGCCCAGGGCAAAACGCCCCGCCAGGTAGCGGACATCTTCACCCGCCTCGCCGCCCACGGCGGCAACGTGCTGGCAACCCGCGCCACCGAGGAACAGTACGCCGCCGTAGCCGCCACCCTGCCCCGCGCCGAGTATCGTCCTCTGCCTCGGGCCATCGTGCTCAAGCAAGACCGCAAGAAGCATGGCAAGGGAGTGATCGTGGTAGTGGCGGCAGGAACCAGCGACATCCCGGTAGCCGAAGAAGCCGTCGTCACCGCGGAATTGATGGGCAACAACGTCCAGCCCATCTACGACGTCGGAGTCGCCGGCATCCACCGCTTGCTGGCCCATCGCGGAGCGCTTGCCAAGGCCCGTGTGATCGTAGTCTGCGCCGGAATGGAAGGCGCGCTGCCCAGCGTAGTCGGCGGCCTCGTTGGAGTTCCCGTCATCGCCGTTCCCACCAGCGTCGGCTATGGCGCGGCCTTCGAAGGCCTAGCCGCCTTGCTAGGAATGATGAACTCCTGCGCCTCAAACGTAAGCGTGGTAAACATCGATAACGGATTCGGAGCCGGCTACGTAGCAGCGCTCATCAACCGCCGCTGATTTAGCGTAGAGCGGACACTCCTGTCCGCTGCCTTGGATTTTGATTTTGGTTTGCTTTGGTAGGGACGGACGTCTCGCGTTACCCCTGAAAGAAGTCGAGCGGGGACGGTACCCGGAAATCCCACCCTTGCACAAAGAACGCGCAAGGATGGGGCACCCGCCGGTTCGGGTTAGTCCAAGAAAATCAAAGTCAAAAACAAAGGAAACCAACCGAGCGGTCGCCGCCTCGCCGCTTTCTGCTGCTACAATTTCTGGTTCGCCATCCTGCCCGACGCGGCAAGCCGCGTCTCTAGATCTGAGGTGTCCTTATGCCGGAAACTCTGCAGCTTTCGAATCCCACGCCGCTCACCACTCTCACCGAAGACGAAATAATGTTCCGCGACAACGTTCGCCAGTTCGCCGACGACAAGATCCGTCCCCTGGCGAAAGAAATGGACGAAAAGGCGGTATTCGATCACGGCCTCATCGACCAGTTCTTTCAACTCGGACTGATGGGCATCGAGATTCCGGAGCAGTACGGTGGCGCGGGCGGAAAGTTTTTTGACGCGATCGTGGCCGTCGAAGAATGTTCTCGGGCCGACGCGTCCGCCGGCGTAATTGTGGACGTGCAGAACACGCTGGTAGCGAATGCGCTGCTTCGCTGGGCCAATGAAGACCAGAAGAAGCGTTACCTGCCGAAGATGACTGCCGATACGGTCGGCGCCTATGCGTTGAGCGAAGCGGGATCGGGATCGGATGCGTTCGCCCTGCAAACCAAGGCTGAGTTAAAAGGCGCCGACTTTGTTCTCAATGGACGCAAGCTCTGGATCACGAACGGCAAAGAGGCGGGATTGTTCATCCTGTTTGCCACCGTCGATGCGTCCAAGGGATACAAGGGAATCACGGCGTTTCTGATCGAAAAGAATTTCCCCGGATTTACCGTCGGCAAAAAGGAAGACAAACTAGGGATTCGAGCGTCGTCAACCTGCGAGCTGATTCTCGAAGATTGCCGCGTGCCCAAAGAGAACGTGCTCGGCGAGCTCGGCAAGGGATACAAGATCGCGATCGAAACCCTGAACGAAGGCCGCATCGGAATTGGCGCGCAGATGCTGGGCGTGGCCCGCGGCGCGTGGGAATGCGCCGCCAAGTATGCGCAGGAGCGCACGCAATTCGGCAAGGCGATTGCCGAATTTCAGGCGATTCAGTTTCAGATCGCACAGATGGCGACCGAGATCGAGGCAGCCCGGCTGATGGTCTACAACGCCGCTCGCATGAAAGATGCCGGCGTAAATTTCGTGAAAGAAGCCGCCATGGCCAAGCTCTTCACTTCGCAAGTGGCGGAGCGCGTGACCTCTCTGGCCATCGAAATCTATGGCGGCTACGGCTTTACAAAGGACTACCCGGTCGAGAAATATTGGCGCGACTCGAAGATCGGAAAAATCTACGAAGGCACCTCAAACATGCAGCTGGCGACGATCGCGAAGCTGCTGATGGGGAAATAAGTTGAGAAGTCAGAAGTTAGAAGTCAAATTGCAGAAGTGAAAAACACGTAGTCGTTGGTCTTACTTCTGCAATCTAACTTCTGACTTTTTCAATTTTCTTGATGTCGCGGTAGCGGCTGCGGAAATACAGCAGCGGCTCTCCGTCCCGCACCACAACCTCTTCCACTTCCGCGATGAAGATGGTGTGATCGCCCGCGGTCTGGGTCGAGTGCAGGCGGCACTCAAGGTACGCCAGAGCTCCTTGCAGCACAGAGGTACCGTGTGCAGTGCGATCGAAGCGCGCGCCCGCGGCTTCCGCATGCTGATGGGTTTCCGCGGAACTGGCGTAGTACTCGGCGATGGCCTGTTGATCGCTGCGCAGCACATTCACGCCAAACCGCTTGCGGGCGTGCAAATGAGCATGCGTCCGCGCCCGGTGATCCACGCAGACCAGCACCAGCACCGGGTCGAGCGAGACGGCGGTGAAGGCATTCGCCGTCATGCCGCGAACCTCGCCGTCCTGGTCGACGGTGATGACCGTGACCCCGGTCGCGAAACATCCCATGGCCTTGCGGAAATCGCTCGCGCTAACGCTCATCGTTGGTCGAAATCACTCCCGGAATCAATTCGCTTTGGATTTGCTCTTTTGTGTGGCCGCAGGTTTACTCGTGTGTCGCGCCGCAGCTCTGCTCAGAAGGGCCAGCAGCGGCTGCGCCGAGGCCGGTGCCCCCACCTTCCCCTCGCGCACGATCTCTTTGGCACTGAGTTCCTTCCCATAAAGGGCTTTGTTAGCGCCATCGTCGGAGCGCATGGTCGAACCTTCCAGCGACAACCCCGCGAACAATCCCTTGGATCGGGAATACGACAGAATCTCCGCATTCATGACGATATCGGTTTCCGCGGAAGCGGCCCGCCCCACCGGCCCTGCCGCGGCCGATGCGTCCGCTCCTAGCTTCACCTTGCTCGTCATCACCGATTTTGCGCCTTTCTCATTCATCACCAGCAGCACGAAGTCGGTGGCCTGCGCCCCAATCTGGAAACCGAAACTCCCGCCCTCCAAAGCAAACATGGCGGGCGCGCTCCACGGGCCCGAGAAATCCTCGCCCTTGCGGCACGTGATGAGTCCCCGCCCGTAGCTCCCGCCCACCACAAACGCCGCCTTCTTCACCGACGGATAAATCACCACGCACTCCGCCCTGTCCAGCAGATCCTTCGGAATGCTGTCCGGCATGCCGAGGATCTCTTTCATCACGGTTGTGGCATCGCCGATGCGCTCGTTTTCCTTCTTCTGTCCGATGGCCGGCAGAACCACAGCCAGCATGAGGACCGCCAGCAACACCCTGTTCGGCATAAACCCTCCTGGGATCAATGGTAGATGTCCGATGGTAGATAAGCGATGCCAGAGTAACGGCCGACGGCCTACTTCTTTTCCGCCTCTGGTGGAGACGCATCCTGCGGAAAACTTTTCAGCGCCACCTCGCGCGAGTGGGAAGCAGTCTTCTTGGCTTCGTCGGTTGTGTTCTCGATGAGAGTTCCCTTCAACACGTAATACGCTTCGTCGCCCCGGCTCTTGCCCTCGCCCCGCTCGACCGTCCCCCGAAATTCGAACGATACACCATGCACCGTCTCGGTCGTAAAGGTGAGTCGATTGCCATCGAGCTTGCCCGACTTGAAGAAGTGGTCCAGAAAAACGCCGCGATCGCTTTCCGAATCGCCGTAGCGCGAAACGAAGCCCGTAACGCGCCCCTGGTCTTCGACCGTGACCTGCACAAACTCGCCGTCACGCAAAAAACTGTACATGCCCGAGAAGTCCGCCCCGGGCGTTGCCTGCGCGCCCGCCAGCATCCCAGCAAAAACAGCGAAACACGCCAGTTGCAGCGTGTGGAAACGGGTACGGTGAATCGCCATGCTCACCTCGGAACTCTCAGTATAGCGGTCATTGCTCCCAGGCAGCCCCTGGTGAAACTCGCGCGCCCAAAGCCAGCGCCTAAAGGCGCGTTCATAACACGGCACTTGCGGCATGCCTGAAGGCATGCCCTGATACGAATCTTACTTTCAGCACGGGCTGCTAGGCACCTAGCTCGCCACGGCGTCTTCCAGCCTGCAATCCTCTGCTGGCTTATCGAATCTTAGCCCCATGAATACAGGCGCTCGCAGCTTCATGCCGCCCTGCGCCGTTTCGTGAGTCCACTCGGCGAACTTGATCTCGGCAACCAGTTCCGGACGCACGAAGTGAACTTTTCGCAAGCCGCCGATCTCACCGTAGAACGGATTCTGCTTCGTCTTGAGCGGCTGCAGACCAGCGAAGATCTCTTTGAGCGTTTTCTGATCGAAGCCGGTGCCGGCCTGGCCAACGTGGACGAGGCGTCCCTGCGGGTCGTACAAGCCGAGGACAAGCGCGCCGAAATATTCGCGGCTGCCCTCCGGGTCGGTGTAGCCTCCAATGACGCATTCCTGGCGCTGCGTGATTTTGATCTTAAGCCAATTGGTCGAGCGCTTTTCTTCATACGCGCTGCTGCGCTTCTTGGCGACGATCCCTTCCAGTCCACGCCGCTTCGCTGCCTCAAACAGATCGAGACCTTTCTCGGCGTAGTGGTCGGAAAACTGAATCACTCCGCCAGCCACGATTTTCTCCTGCAGCAACCGCTTGCGTTCGTCGAGCGCAACGCGGCGCAAGTCGAGTCCATCGAGATAAAGAAGATCGAAAGCGTAATAGGTGACCGGCACACCTTCGCGCCGTGGCAGGCGGCGCTTGCCCGGTTGGAATCCGGTGCGCTGCTGCATCAGGCTGAACGAAGGCCGACCCTCGTCATCGAGCGCGACGATCTCGCCGTCGAGGATGGCGCGCTGGACTTTTACAAATTGCGGCAGGCTTTTGAGTTCGGAAAACTGCTCGGTGAGGTCATTCTGATTGCGCGACACCAGACGAACGCGGCCCTCTTCGAGGAACGCAACGGCACGGTACCCGTCCCACTTGATTTCAAACAGCCAGTCCGAGTCGTTGAAGGCCTTGGCGGCGGAGGTGGCCAGCATCGGGTGAATGACCGTGGGCATGGGCTTCTGCTCCGCGCCGGGGAGAGCCTTCACCCCAGAGGACACAGAGGTCGCAGAGGCCGCGGAGGATTTCTTGCGCCTTGATTTTGACCTCGCACTTTTCGGCGCAATATCGGAAGCGTTCGCGTGAGAAGGGCTTCGCGCAGTCCGTCGTTGATTTTTGCCATCGCCCTTCTCCGCGTTCTCAGCGCTCTCCGCGGTTAAGGCCTTGCGCTTCGAGTCGACGCGAGCGATGGCGTCCGCCAGCCACGCCGCCTTCACCCTTCCGCGCGATGCCGGACGGCTGCTCTTCCATTCCGCCGAGCCTTGATCGCCGGCGATCTGCGCCATGGTGCGATTGCTGAGAATGGATGTGTCGTACGCGTCGATGTCGAATCCCGCGACGACGTGATCATCTTTCTTCTTGATCAGCAGCCATTCGTTCCCCTTGCTGCCCGCGCGGCCCTTGATGTGCACGAGCGCGAAATCGCCGTTGAGCCGCTTCCCTTTCAGACGAAACTTGAGGTCGCCTTTCACCAGCATGGCGGCCGCTTCTTTTTCCGTGCCCGGCAAATACTCGCCTTTGATGGGAACCGGCGACAGCGGTTCCCATGTGCCTGCGTCCCAAACCATCACCGTGCCGCCGCCATAATTGCCTTTGGGGATGGTACCTTCAAAGTCGTAATAAGAAACCGGGTGATCCTCGACTTGCATGGCCAGACGCTTGTCGGCGGGATCGAGCGACGGGCCTTTGGGGACGGCCCACGACTTGAGCACGCCTTCCATCTCCAGTCGAAAATCGTAATGCAGGCGCGTTGCGTCATGCCGCTGCACCACGAAACGGTGCCGCGATTGTTTTTCGACCTTGGGCGGAGGCTCGGGCGTTTCCTCAAAGCGCCGCTTTCGTTTGTACTCGTCGAGCGACATGGCGGCTATTGTAATTCCTGCTAGAGGCTCGTGTGGGGAGCCGCTCGTGTGGTTGTCATGGCCCCGGGCAACTGCCGAGCTGCGCTCGGCTTGGACGGGCGAGGCGCCCGTCCCCACACGAGCCTGTCCCTTGAAGCCTTATACTGTTCCGGTTCTGAGGAGTCATATGAATCGGCTTTCCCGGCTCAAGAGTCCGTCCGCTGTTGTTCTTATATTGCTCGCCGCCTCGCTGGTGCACGCCCAAGCCCCGGCGCCGATCTCACCCGGGCTGCGCGAGAAGGTTGACCGGATCGTCCGCCAAGCGCTGGCCACGACCGGCGTTCCGAGCGCCTCGATCGCCATTGTGCAAAACGGAGCGATCGCCTATCTCCAGGCCTACGGTGCTGGCCGCATCGATCCGCACACGCCCGCGCAGCCTTCCATGCGTTACAGCATTGGCTCGATCAGCAAGCAGTTTACGGCGGCGGCTGTGCTGCTGCTAGCGGAGCAAGGCAAGCTTTCGCTCGACGATCCGGTGTCGCGATTCGTGCCTAACCTGACCCGCGGCAACGAGGCCACAATTCGCGAATTGCTGTCGCATACATCGGGCTATCAGGACTACTGGCCGCAAGACTACGTTCCGCCGTTCATGCTGCAATCCATCACGGCGGACAAGATTCTCGACCAGTGGGCGCGCAAGCCGCTCGATTTCGACCCGGGAACCGAGTGGCAATACAGCAACACCAATTTCGTCATTGCCGGATTGATCGTCGAGAAGGCCAGCGGTGAGTCTCTGCTGCGATTTCTGAGCGAGCACATCTTCGCGCCGCTCGGGATGAAGAGCGTCATGAACATCGACCAGAACCGGCTCACCGAGACCGACGCCACCGGATACCTGCGCTATGCGCTCGGACCGCCGCGACTGGCCCCGAAAGAGGGCAAGGGCTGGCTGTTTGCCGCAGGCGAACTGGCCATGCCCGCCGAAGACCTGGCGAAATGGGATATCAGCATGATCAATCAGAGCGTGCTGCAGCCCGGCTCCTACGCGCAGATGGAGAGAGAAATCGTGCTCAAGAACGGCGTCGGAACCCGCTATGGCCTGGGCGTGGATGTGCGGCAAGAATCCGGACAGCACGCCATCGAACATGGCGGCGAAGTCTCCGGTTTTACCGCGCACAACATGGTATTTCCCGAGGCACGCAAGGCGGTCGTCGTCCTGGTCAATGAGGACTCGGTCGGAGCCTCCAGCGACATTGCCCGCAAGATCTCCGACTTACTCTTCCGCGACGCCGATGCCGGCAAACAAGAAGATCAGTCCCGCGAAATCTTTGCCACGTTACAGCAAGGGAAGATCGATCGCGCTTTGTTCACCGAAAACTGCAACAGTTACTTCACCGAACAGGCTCTGAAAGATTTCGCCAGCAGCCTGGGCCCGCTGGGATCGCCGGCGGAATTTACACAGACCGCCAAGCAGGATCGCGGCGGCATGACGTTCCGCTTGTTCGAAGTGCGTTTTCCGCAAAAGACGGTCGAGGTCTGGGAACGTATCATGCCCGACGGGAAGATCGAACAATATCAAGTGGGCGCAAAATAATCAGCCGATGAAACGTGAATACCCGGAGTCGCCGCTGGTGGGCGTGGGCGCGGTGATCGTCGAGCATCACGGCGACGACAACCGCGTCCTGCTCATCCGCCGCGGACAGCCGCCGCTGCTGGGCGAGTGGTCGCTGCCCGGCGGAGTCCTCGAATGCGGCGAGATTCTGCGCGACGCGGTGGCCCGTGAAGCCCGCGAAGAAACGGGACTGTTGGTTGAGACGGGCGAGATGCTGGGCGTGTATGAACGCGTGTTCCGAGACGACGAGAAACGAGTGCGGTATCACTATGTGCTGATTGATTTCCTGTGCCGCGCGGTTGGCGGCGACCTCAAGGCGGGAAGTGATGCCGCGGATGTTCGCTGGTTTACGCGCGAGGAATTGCCTGCGCTCAACCTCGCTTACGACGCGAATGACGTCGTGCGCAAGGGATTGGCGCGACACCGTAGGTAACTCGGGATATTCCGTGCCGTTGTCTACGGCGAGTCGAGAGTCCTTCCGCTGGCGGCAGCTGCCGAGCTTCGCTCGGCTGGACGGGCGAGGCGCCCGTCCCCACACTTGCAGTTGTCCTCCACGCCGCTCTAGTCGGCCATTTTCGGCACGTGTACCGGGAAGCCCGTCTTCGGCAGCAGCGATGTTAACTCGAACACCTTGAAACCGTCACCGGTGATTTCCGTCTGGCGATAGAGGCCGGGCTCGGTCTCGGCGGTTTCGTGGCGGCCCTGCAGATCATTGAGAAACTTCTGCGCGTCTTTCAGGCTGGCTTCCCCGCCTTTGGCCCGCGTCACCACGGCCTCCGTGGCATAGGAGCGCACTAGTTTTGGCCAATACTTTTGCAGCAGCTGAGTGCTTGCGAAAATGTCCGCCCAGACAATTTCTCCGTTCACGGCGACCACGACTCCCACCGCGTTCTTATCCCGCAGTTGGCGGATTACGCTTTCGTAGTTGCGCTGTACCGGCTCGGCAATGGCATCCACCTTCTCCTGCACTTCCTTGTTATCCATCACGCGGGCATAGGAAGTAGTCGAATTCACTGCCGCAGCAGCCGGAGGCGGAACAGCCATCGCCATTGCCTCCCTCGATTTTCCCACGCTGTCCCACACCTGCTGCTGATCTTTCGCGCCCATGGCCTTGCTGCGCACAACCGGCGAAGCTACAAGGCCGCCAGTAGCGCCTCCAGCACTGCCGAACCCGTACTTACCGTTCGCGGGCACCCAGCGTCCGGGCTCAACGCAGAAAACGCTGAGGTCCACGGGATCGCTTTCCGCGGGCACGATGCGATCTTTGCCGATGACACGGTCCTGCTTGCCGCCGGTAACGATCTCACCGGCGAGGAGGAGCAACGGCCGCTTCGAGTTGTTTACCAGAACCAGCCGATTCACTTCCGCATCGTGCATCGGATGCATGATTGGCGGCTCGCCTGGACGGCGACGAATGAGGCCGCGCGCCTGGCCCGCTTCGGTCACGACAACGTCGCCGCTGCGCAAAGCCTCATCGAGTGTGAGAAATTCCGCCGTGTCATACGACTTACTGGCCACCACGGGAAAAACGGTCAGGTTGCCGCTGCGAATCGGGCTGAGCAGCGAATAACCGGACGCCGGCGTTACTTCGCCAGCTTGCAGCAGGCACGGAACCACAACCGCCGCCACCACCAGCAAAACGATTCCAGCCAACGCGACGACGAGACGCATAAATGAACCTCCCAGCAGTAAAGACACCGGCGAGGACGCCCGTGCTCCCGCGTACGGGCGATGCTCTGCCCCGCGCGGCCTGCTTGCGCCGCCGCCCCGGCACGCCCAGATACAGCGTGCCGGGGAGCTCGTCCGCGAGTCTTCCAGGAGTGTCTTTCTCTGTTCGCTGATCACAGAACGCACGATTTATTCTTTCTTGCATCCAAATAATTGCTAGCATCATGGGGAACATACCCAGGTGGTAATGCCGAAGTCTGCCCAATCTGGCCGCGGAGCCGATGCCCCCACCGCTCCTTCTCTTTACGAGCGCAGCGGGGCTGCGGCTTATGGCGTGACGGCCGAGCAGTTTGCGGCGATCCTCGACGAAATTGGTCGCAAGTATCTTTCTCAAGATTCTTCTCGCAGTTCGCCTTCCCATTCATCCCAAACTTCCACGGAACAGAAAGCGGAACAGAAGGCCGATTTCTGCGCCGGGCTGCGTCTGGAAGAACTGGCGCTGGCCCGAGCGTGTGCCGCGGGAAACGAGCGAGCGTGGCAGGACTTCATCAGCCGTTATCGGCAGAGGCTGCGCGGCATGGCGCTGCACATAACGCACGATGACGCCCATGCCGCGGAGCTGGCCGATTCGCTGTTTGCCGATCTGTATGGGGTGAACGCGCGCGATGGAAATTGCACGCGCAACTCGAAGCTCGCGTCGTACACCGGACGCGGCTCGCTCGAAGGCTGGCTGCGCACCGTGATGGCACAGGAGTTCATCAATCGCTACCGCAAGCAAAAACGCACGGTCAGTCTGGAAGAGCAAACGGAAGAGGGTATGCAGTTTGCGGCGGCGGTTCCCGAGCTCGCGTGTCCGTCAAACCAGCATCTGGAAGCAGCCACCGATGAAGCGCTGGCGGAACTTTCGTCCGAGGACCGATTTACGCTGGCGTCTTATTACTTGGATGAGCGGACGCTGGCCGAAATTGCGCGCACACTGGGGCTGCACGAATCGAGTGTCAGCCGGCGGCTGAATCGGCTCTCCACCGGGCTCCGGAAGCGCATTCTGGCGGGGCTGCGCGCCCGGGGAATGAGCCATGCCCAGGCTACGGAAGCGCTGGAAACCGACGTGCGGGACCTGCAGTTGAATTTGCGCTCGCGGTTGGTGCAAGATTCCGGAGCGAAAACGTTCCCTGAGGGAAAGGTTCCGGCCCAAGGCGCGGGCGAAAGAAGTGCCGACTGAACGAAGATGACGGAAGTTCCCAAAATCGTGCATGACCGCCTACGGGGTGCAGCGCTGGAGCGTGTTGGGCCGGGCCCAACCACGCCCGCGCAAGCTCATCCCGATGCGGACGTGCTCACGGCATTTGCCGAGCAGGCGCTTTCGGCGAGTGAGCGCGAGAACGTCCTCGAACACCTGGCGCGTTGTGGAGACTGCCGCGAACTGATCGCTCTGGCGCTTCCGCCCGCGGATTTCAGGGCCGCTCCGACTGGCGTTGACACGGCGGCGGATCGGGCAGCGGCCTCGCGGGCGGGGGCGCCCGCGCTACACAGGCTGAAGTTTGCCTGGCCCACACTGCGCTGGGCTGCGCTGGCAGCGGGAGTTGTGGTGGCCGCCGCGGTGCTTCTGGTGCATCCGGGAAAGCTGAACCAGGTGGCGCCTTCCGCAAACCGTGCTGCTGTGCCAGTGGCTTCGGGCTCACAGATCGCAACTTCGATCGCAAGTTCGCCAGCAGCACCGTCGCCAGTGGCAACGCCCTCGACGGACCAATTCGCAGTCTTGGCCAAAACCGAGGGACCTCAGCCAAGGCCGGAACTGCGGGCGTCCAAGAAACTCAAGGCTGGACGAGCGGCGATGCCACCGCATCCAGCGGAATACGGAATGTTGCTCGCCGACAACAAGAAAGATTCAAGCCGGGCAGACAAGGCGCCGGCCGCGCCATCCGCGGGGGCCCGGGCGTTCAACGGAGCCCGGGCGGGCAACAACGAGACATCAGCAGGTCGTGGGGCAAATGAAACTGTCGCGGTTTCTGGAGTCGCCGCCGGAGTGGAGACTGAATCTTCCAGCATAAACGTGATGGCGCAAAACGAAATGCCAGTTGTAAAAGCGAAACCAGCACCGCAGGCGATCGGAGGAAACGGGCTGCAGAAAGCCGAGGGGTCCGCTGCTCCCGCGACAGCGATGTTACAAGCCAGGAATGTAATGTCAAAATCTGGCGTGAAACTGACGTCCTCTGCCAGCCCGGCTCTGGCGAACCATGTCACCTGGGCCATCAGGGCCGGCGTCCTGCAACGGTCGCTGGACAGCGGCCAGAGCTGGCAAGAAGCTTTGCGCGTGGATTATCCATTGCTGTGCTATGCGAGTCACGACCAGGATGTATGGGCGGGCGGCCAGGCGGGTACACTCTTCCACTCCGCCGACAGCGGCGTAACCTGGTTGCAGGTGCAACCTTCCATCAACGCCCTGTTGCTTACCTCCGACATAACTCACATCGAGGTGCGGGGTCCGGCGGAGGTTGTAATTTCCACGAGTCACCACGAATTCTGGAGCAGCGCGGACAGCGGAAAGACCTGGGAGAAGAAATGATCCGGCCACTTCCATGATTGGCCATTTTGAGCGAAGTGAAGGGCCTGCTTATTGCGGCGAAGTGTAGTTCATTTGTTATTTGTCAGGGCTGGTCCCATAAATGGTTTTCCGAGCAAGCGGTCCGGCCCCCTCGGGGGCTAAAGCCCTCGTTTTTATTTGGCCGGTAGCGGCACGGCTGAAGCCGTGCCCTTCCCGAAACCATCTATGAGATGAGGTCTGATTTCCGGAAAGCAACCGCGACAATCGATCAACTAACTCCGCGAAAGCCGATTACCTCCGCGCATAACCAACGATACTAACTTCCAGCTTTACGTTACGAAAGTGACGTTTACCGCCGGCCCCATCGGACCTAGGATGGGCACGTGGTTTGGCAGTTCTGGGGGAGGGCTGCCGGAGGCGCCCTGAGTTCAACGCTCAGGGCGTTCTTTATTGCGCGCAACCGGCAACGATGCAACTTCAGGGATGGGCAGCGGCAGCCAGCGCCCTCCGCATCGACACCCTGCGCACCACTTCGGGAGCAATACCACTCAGAGGAAAGACGCGATCGGCCAAGCGGGCGGCAACCACCTTCCCGGGCATGCCCCAGACCACCGACGACTCTTCATCCTGGACGATGACTTCCCCACCCGCCTCCCGAACGGCGGCCGCCCCCCGGGTGCCGTCCGACCCCATGCCGGTGAGAACCAGCGCCAGTACGTTGGCACCATAGGTTTGCGCCACCGAGCGGAACAACACATC